>REDX01000120.1 GCA_007695355.1 Planctomycetota bacterium | reverse complement strand
CGTGGGGTTTGGCGGGTGCTTGATGGGGTGGTTCTTCAGGGGGTGATTGCGGCATTGGCCCAATCCATTGCACACCTTGGTGGCGCTTACCAGCGCCTCCAGCGCTCGCGGGTGCGTTCTTCCCTCGCCATTTCGGTGTTGGGCATGGTCATCATCCTGTGGGTGATGCTTGCCGGTTACCTTGGCTGGTTGGGAGGGGGACTCTAAAATGTTACATAGTTTGGTTCTCTTGCCCTTTGTTGCCGCTGCCATCGCGGGCTTGGTAAGTTCTGCCGATCAGCGTCCAGCCCTGCGCTGGGGGGTGGTGGCAAGTCTGGCCTTTACCATTTGGAGCTTTGTTGTCTTGGGCTTTGGCGCCGAGACCCAATCCTCTGCCGCCTATCCCTGGTTTCCCTTGTGGGGCAGCGATGGTTGGGTGCATTGGTCGCTCCATGCCGATGCCTTAGCCACTTGGCTGATCCATCTCACCAATCTCGTGGTGTTCAGCTGCCTGATTGCCGCCGGCTGTTGGAAGGTGGATCGCCTCCGCGAATTTATCATTGCCGCTTTGGTCACCCAGGGCGCTATTATCGGCTGCTTCTTGGCCGCCGATGTGGTGCTCTTTTATCTCTTTTTTGAAGCCATGCTGCTGCCGATCCTGGTATTGGTGGCGCGGCAGGGGGACAAAGATCGCCAGGGTGCAGCTTTGCAGTTCTTTATTACCACCATGCTGGCTTCGGTCTTTATGCTGGTGGCGATTTGGTATTTGGCGGTGACCTTTGGCACCACCAATATCGCCAGTCTGCGCGATCAGGTGTACACCCTTGGTGCCGATTCCTTGGCCGCCGAACTCTGCTTCCTCGCCTTTGCCCTCGCCTTTGCGGTGAAGACTCCCCTGATTCCCTTCCATTCCTGGCAGGCGCGCATTTACGCCAGTGCTCCGGCGGCGGGCTCGGCGTTGATTGCGGCGGTCATGGCCAAGGTGGGGGTTTATGGTTTCTTGCGCCTGGTCCTGCCCCTCTTCCCCGAGCAAACCGCCCAATGGACCGGTGTCCTACTTACCCTGGCCGTAGCGGGCACCATCCTTGGTGCGCTTATGGCCCTGGTGCAGACCGATCTCAAGCGCCTGCTCGCCTATGCCAGTTTGGGTCACCTTTCCTTGATTATGGTTGGCGTGCTCATCGGTGGTGAAATGGCCTATCAGGGGGTGGTGGTGCAATTGGTCGCCCACGGTTTGGCGGTGGCTGCCCTCTTCCTGGTTATCGGTGCCCTCGAGCATCGCCGGGCCAGCCGTGGCCTCGGCGATTTCGGCGGCCTGGCCAGCAGCAGCCCCGGCTATGCCTTGCTGATTATTGGCTCTATGCTGGCGGCGGTGGCGATGCCTGGCACCGCGGCCTTCGCCGGTGAATTCTTAATTCTCTTGGGCGTTGCCACCAGCGAGGGCGGCTCTTTGCTGCTGGCGGCGGTGGTGGGATTGTCGCTGGTACTGACCGCGGCCTACCTGCTGCGCCTGGTCAAGGAAGTGGTCTTCGGGCCGGTGGCGGTGAATCTCGGTGCGCCTAAGGCGGGTGAGAGCGTGGCCATTGGCCTCTTGCTTGTCGCCAGTCTGGTGCTGGGGCTCTTCCCACGGGCGATTACCCAGCCCCTCACCCCGCTGGTGCAGGAATGGATGAGCCATCCGGCAAGCTACCAGCAACTCGTGCAGGATGAGGCGGCAGCGACGGAAGACGAATTGCTGGCAACGGATCGTTCCGGCGCGGCTTGGGTACACGATGGTGGTTCGGCTGAGGAGACCGCGCATGGTCGTTGATTTGTTTACGGTTTTAGGGCCGCTGATGGTGGTGGCCCTGGGCGCCTTGATCTGCATTGGCAGCGAGGCCTTTCTCGGCAAGGAGGCGAAGCATCGCATCCTGCCTTGGATTGCGACACTCAGTTTGGTGGCGGCAGGTTTTTGTCTGCTGCCGGGTCTTCATTATGAAGTGTCGGCCTTGGCCGGGGTCTTGGTCATCGAGAGTGCTCGGGCTTGGGTGCAGATGGCGGTTCTCGCTTCTGCTATCTGTGGCATTGCCGCCCTTCAGCACGGCCTGCGGCGCGCGGACTTTCCCAGCGGTGAAGGCTATGCACTTATGCTGCTCTGCGCCATTGGTGTCATGGTGATGGTTCAGGCCAGTGGCTATTTGGTGCTCTTTGTCGGTTTAGAAATGGCGAGCCTCGCCACCTATGCCCTCATTGGCATCCACCGGCATCGCCTAGAAAGCGGTGAAGCCCTCTTTAAATATCTCATTCAAGGTGCGGTTTTCTCCGCCATTCTTGCCTACGGCATGGCCCTGACTTACGGCGCCACCGGCAGTTTAGTCTATGGCCAGGCGCCGCTAGAGGGCCGCGAAGCCCTCTTTCTGCTGGGTCAGGCCTTGGTGATTATTGGCCTCTTGTTTAAAGTTGGTGCGGTGCCTCTGCACAGCTGGGCGCCCGATGCTTACACCGGTTCATCCATTGGTGTGACCGGTTTTATGGCTGCAACCATGAAGGTGGGCGCCTTTGTTGCCCTGGTCTCGGTGTGGCTGAATGCGATGTCGGTCTTCGGTGAGCAAACTGCCCCGGTGGCGCTGAGTATGGGCGCCACTCTCGTAATAAACGAAGGGGTGCGCAGTGGCATGAGTTATCTGCCGCTGATCCTCGTCTCTTCGGCGGTGCTCAGCCTTCTGCTTGGCAATTTTAGCGCCCTCGGGCAAACCCATTTGCGCCGACTGATGGCCTACTCGGGGATTGCCCATGCGGGCTATATTTTGCTCGCCATGGCCTTGCCCCGGACGGGCGCCCTTGAGCAAAGCTATGTGCTGTGGCCGGTGTGGTATTATGTTATCGCCTATGGATTGTCGGCTGCTGGCGTGATGTTGGCGGCGGCGGTAATGGCCGATAAGGATGATGGCGACAGTTTACGTCAGCTTGCCGGTGGTGCCCGTCGCCATCCTTTAGTGGGCCTCGGCTTTACCATCCTGGTGGCCAGCCTGGCTGGCCTGCCGCCCACCGCTGGCTTCCTCGGCAAGTTTTTCATTCTCTCTGAATTGGTCGCCAAGGGAGAAGTGGTCTTGGCGGTGGTAGCGGTGCTGATGGCGGTGGTTGGTGCGATATTCTATCTGCGTCTGATTATCCTGATCTGGGGCCGCCCTGATCCCAGTGTCGAGCACGCCGAGAGCCCCAGCATCTGCCCCCTCGGTGCCTTTGCTTTGGGCTTGGTGGTGGTTGCCACCTTGGCCCTGCTGGCAGCGCCGGTGGTGATTGGCGGCTTGAGCTAAGGCCGATGGCGTCGCCGATGGCAGGGGCCCGGATTTTTTCGCATCAGCTGCGGGTGCGCTATGCCGAGACCGACGCCATGGGCGTCGCCCACCACAGCGCTTACGTGCCCTGGCTGGAAGAGGCCCGCATCGAGGCCCTGCGCCAATTGGGCCATAGCTATAAGGCTTGCGAAGCGGCCGGGGTGCTGATGCCGGTGGTGGATTTACACCTGCAGTACCGCGCCAGTCTCAGCTTTGACGACGAGCTCTGCCTGCTAACCAGCATTGAGGTACGGGGGCCGAGTCGGGTTGTCTTCCATACGCGTATTCAATGTGGTGATCGGCACTGCGCCGATGCGCAGGTGATGGTGGCCTGCGTCGCCGCCGATGGCCGTCCGCGGCGGCTGCCTGATGAATTGCGCAGCGCCTTGCTTGCAGCTGCCGCCCCATCCTAACACTCTCGACCATGGGCAAGTTCGTAGGCGAGGAGCAGCTGCGCCGGATTAAGGAGGCCGTCGACTTGGTCGACGTCATGGGTGATTACGCCCCGCCGCAGAAGGCCGGATCCCAATTCAAGGTTTGCTGCCCCTTCCATCAAGAGCGCACCCCCAGTTGCTACATCTACCCTGATCAGCAGACCTATCACTGCTTTGGCTGCGGTGCCCACGGCGATATTATCACCCTGGTCCGCGAGCAAGAGGGTTTGGACTTTGTGGATGCCGTTGAATACCTGGCACGCCGGGCAAACATTCAATTGGTCTTTGAAGAGCGCGGGCCGGGGGAAACCGGTCCCAATCGCTCGGAGCGGGAAAATCTGCTGGCGCTCATGGCCTTCGCTAGCGACTTCTATCAGCGCATGCTGCAGCGTGAGGACAGCGCCACCGAGGCCCGCGAGTATCTTCAGCAGCGGCGCATTGGCGCCGATTTGGCCAAGCGCTTTGGCCTGGGCTGGGCTCCTGGCCGCGGTTCTCTGTGCGCCGCGGCGCGGCAAAAGGGATTTACCCCAGAGCAGCTTATCGCCTGCAATCTGGCCATTGATCGCGAGGGCACTCTGCGCGACCGCTTTTACGAGCGGGTTATGTTCCCGATTGCCGATCGCTTTGGACAGCCGATCGCCTTTAGCGGCCGGATTTTGCCCGCTGCCGAGGCCCAGGCCAAGGCCGAGGGGCGTTCGGTCGGCAAATACATCAATAGTTCCGATACCCCGCTCTACCATAAAAGCGAGGTGGTGTGGAATTTGCACCAGGCCCGCGCCGCTGCGCGCAAAGAGGGACGGGTGGTGATTATGGAAGGCCCCACCGATGTTATGGCTGCCAGCGCCGTTGGTCTAGATGCCTGTGTGGCGGTGCTGGGTACCGCCCTGACCAGCCAGCACGCGCGGCAACTGGCAAATACGGTGGGTGGCACGGGTAAGGTGGTGCTGCTATTTGATGGTGATAGCGCCGGGCAAAATAATGCGGTAAAAGCCGTGTCCACCTTCCTTTCCGCAGGCATTCCCTGCCGCGTTGCGGTCATGGAAGCCGGGCACGATCCGGCAGAGTTGGTGGCCAATGGGGGGCGCACCGCCCTGGATCGGGTGCTGCGCAATGAGCGCAGCGATATCGATCATCTCCTGCGTAGCCTAGCCCCGCTGCCCCACACCCTTGAACCTCGCGAACGGGTGAGCGCGGTGGATCATATCCTGGATGCCTTGCGTGGCCTGCGCGATATCGATGTTCGCCGGGGCTATTTGGAGGAGTTGGGGGCCTGGTTTCGTATTGAGGTGCCGCGCTTAGAGCGGCGCCTGCGCGATAGCTCCGAATCCACTCTCGATGGCCCTGGTCCCTCGCCGGCGGTGGCGGCCGATGGCCCCGGCCTGGCCCAGGAGGACGTTTGCCTGCATCTGCTAGTCCGCTATCCCGAACTGCGTCCCCTGGCTTTTGATGACTGGGGCCTGGAACCCCGGCACCTGCCGACGCCTTGGGATGGCCTGCTGGCGGAACTTTTAGCCCAGCCCCATCTCCCCCCGGCCGAATTGATCAATACGGAGGTGGTGCGGGAAGATCCCCCTTTGAGCGCAGCGGTGCACCGCTGGTTGCGCTCTGAAGAGGGCCGCGGCCGCGTTGCCCTTGACCGGCCCCAAGAGCTCTTGGCCGATATGGTGGCCTTTCTCATCGAACGGGGCCTGGATCGGGAGCTAGCGGAACTCGACCAGCAGCGGGAGCAGGCCCAGCGCGATGGCGATGTTGCCCTCGCCATGGATCTTTTTCGCCAACGTTCGGACATTCAGCGCCAGCAGCGCGGCCTACGGGAACGTAACCGCGGCGCCAAACCCGCTTGATTTTTCCCCACCGGGAAAGGGATTGTGGGCCTTTGGTTTACCCAGCCAAATAGGGGGTGCCGCCCGTGGCCATGGGCGGCAAAGGCCAATCGCCTCTCGTCGGCGCACCTCGCGCCAAGGAATCTGGATCCCCCGTCTGTCTTGCGTGCCCTGCGCCTGCCCTAAGGTGCTGCCTTGCCGCAGTCCTGCGCTCTGTAACCCCCGCCGATTCATCGACGCTGCCCTCGGAAATATCCCCTTTCATGCTCATCGTCATCGACAACTACGACAGCTTCACCTACAATCTGGTGCAGTACCTCTGGGAGTTGGGGGCAGAACTCGCAGTCCTGCGCAATGATGAACGCAGCGTCGCCGAGGTTCTCGCCCTGTCTCCAAGCAAGGTCCTGATTTCCCCGGGGCCCTGCTCGCCGGATGAGGCGGGGATCAGCGTCGAGCTGATCCGTGCTTGCGGGGAGCATCGGCTGCCCTGCCTCGGTGTTTGCCTGGGGCACCAGTCCCTGGGCCAGGCCTATGGTGGCGTGGTGCGCCGCGCCGATCGCCTGATGCATGGGAAAACCTCGGTCCTGCGCCACGATGCCCGCGGCGTATTCAGTGGCCTGCCCGAGACCTTTACCGCTACCCGCTACCATTCCCTGGTGGTGGATGATGCCCTGCCCGACTGCCTCGAAGCCTGCGCCTGGACCTGCGACCAGGGGGAATTGATGGGCATTCGCCACCGCCAACTGCCTCTGGCCGGGGTGCAGTTCCATCCCGAGAGTTTCCTCACCGAGCATGGACACGCCCTACTGCGTAATTTCTTGGAGGGTCGCCTGTGAACCCCGATGATGCCACCGCTGCCGATCAGCGTGATGATGATCTGCCGGCCTCGGCTGAAGAGCGCGAGCGCCTAGCCAAATTGATCGGTGCCTCCCTGGGCGAGGAGGAAGATTTCGCAGGGGCCTTAAGCCTGCCCGATGCCGAAGAGGGGGCAGAGCTGCCGGCCCCCAGGGATGCCCTGGCTGATGCCCTCGACGATGGCGCCGAAGACTCATTGAGTGCGCAAGGTGGCGAAGCTACTGATGCGGCCGAGTTCAGCGGCGAAGCCCTGGGCGCGGCCTTCTCCCAGGCCTTGGAGGGGGATGATAACGCCTTAAGCACCAGCGATCTCGCCGCCGAAGCTTCGGCGGTGCCGGGCTGGGGCGCCGACGGCCAGGCCCTCTTGGTAGATGACGACGATGATGATGAGGGCCTGCGTTCCCAGGTTGCAGCCGGCATTGCTGGTTTAGCTGAGGCGCCAGAGGAAGAGGTAACGCCGGGGGTCATCGATTTACCACCGCGGGAAATCCGGGCGGCGGTAGAGGCCCTACTGCTCTGCGCCACCAAGCCGATGAGCGAAGAGCGTTTGGCCGGCTGTCTGCCCGGTTCGTCGCTGCTTTATCTGCGCGGTTTACTGGAAGGTTTAGCGGCCCGCTATCGCCACGAATATCGCGGTTGGGATCTGCGGCGCCTGGCCGGCGGCTGGCAATTGCTTACCCGTCCAGAACTGCACCCCTGGGTGCGGCAGCTGGATAAAACGGAACTGCCCACGCGGCTCTCCAAGTCAGCGATGGAAACCCTCGCCATTGTGGCCTATAAGCAACCGGTGGCGCGTGGTGACATTGAAGACATTCGTGGTGTTCAATGCGGCCCCATGCTGCGCCAATTAATGGATCTGAAATTGGTCCAGGTCATTGGGCGCAATGATGATGCGATTGGTCGGCCGATGCTCTACGGCACCACGGCGGTCTTCCTTAACCGCTTTGGCTTGGGCAGCATTGGCGATCTGCCGCGCCAACACGAATTTGGAGGTTAGATCACGCGATGAACCGCTGGGGATATGTTGTACTAGCTGGCTTGGCGATCGCCTTATTGGTCTATTTGCTGCGTAGTCCCAGCGATGGACCAGAGTCGTTTCGGGTGGTTTGGCGCGGTGACATTCCCACTACCTTCACCCTCTACAGTCCTGAAGTCGAGCAGCGCGTGGACTCGGGAATGGTGCACCTGCATGGGCTAATCCGTCCCGCAGATCGACAGGCGGTGAGCAATCTCTGGCAGCAATTCTCATCCCTGCGCGCCAATCGTTTCCGCCCGGTTGACGAATCCGATCTCGCCGCCTTTGGCATTGGCGATTGGCGTCTGAGCGCTGAAGGTATCGATTTGCGCTGGGGCCACCGGGATAATCAAGCCTATCTCTACAATGGTGCCAGCGGCGAGTTGGCGGTGCTGAACCGGGCCACCTTCGATACCCTTAGCCGCGCTGCCGGCCGCCTAGATCAGCGCCAATTGCTCTCTGGCATGGGTTTCTGGCAGGAACTGTCCTGGCCCCAGGGTAACCTGCTGTTGCGGCGCGATGAGGCGGGCGGCTGGCGGGATAGCCATGACGATCAGCGGCCTCCAATCACCCAGCGGGTGCAGCAATTGCGCTCGCAGTTGGAGAGTCTCGCCCTGCGTCAATTTCGCAGCGAGCGGCGCAGTGAAGAAGAAGTTTTACTCCAGCAACTGCACTTCCAGACCGTCGATGGTCAGAGCCACCACCTCCAGTGGTTTATGCGCGAGGATCAGCAGCATCTCCAATTGGATGACCTGCCGCCCCAGGCCCTAGACCTTCGCGCGCGCAGTGCGCTGATGGAAAGCCTGCAGGCACTTACCGAGGATCCGCTTTTCGAGATTCCCCTGCGTGGCCTGCAGCCCACCATCGCCAGGGCAGAAATCTGGCGCGATGGAGCCTGGTGGTTTGCCATCGATTCGGAAGAGTCGCCAACCCAGATGGACGAGTTCAACTATTCGATCCGTTGGGAAGGGGGGCGTGAGTCCATCCCCGTGCGCTCGGTTTGGGCTTTGCAGCAGGCCCTTGGCGAAATCTTAATCGAAGGGGTGAGTTCCGTCGCTAATCAATCCCTAAGCCAATGGCAGGCTAGCCATGGGCAGGGACAGGGACTGTTCCATCTGCGGATATGGGATAGCCGCGACCGCTTGCTTGGGGAACTCCATTGGGCCGGTGATCAGGCCCGCTCGGCCAGCCATAAGGGCCGGGTGAAATCCTGGCCAAGCCTTTTTGCCGAATTAACCCCTGCCGCTTTCCTAGACCCAAAACTTCTTCCAAACATTGACCCAGAGCGCATCCTCAAATTTCAGCGAGTGCGCTACGATGCTGATGGTCAGCCGGCAGCAGAGGTCTTTGCCCAATCCGGAGGTAGTTGGCGTCAACTGCTGCCCGCCGATGGAAACCCGGTATCGGCGAGCCTGCAGCGGGTGCTTAGCGATGTTCTGGCCAGCGAGGCGCGGCGGGTGCATCTGATCGATGAATCCCTGCCCAATCCTGAAGCCAGCATTGCTTTGCGCATTGGCGGGATTCTTGGCGACGCCATGTTTGACGGTCGCCAAGAGCTTGATTTGGAAGATACCATGGACCGGGATTGGGGGCTGAATTTATATCGCCATGATGAATCCGTGTGGATGGGCCATCTGGTGGAAGCCGGATTATTGTACGAAATCCCCGATGAAATAGTGAGTGCATGGTTTCTCCCGGTGGACGCGCCGCCGCTGATTCCGGTCTTGGCTAATCTGATACTGGCCATCGATATCGAAGGAGTCGAAGAACCCTACCGCCTCCGCCGCACCTCTGATGGGCTGTGGCGCCTGCGCCGGGCTGACGATGAAATCGATGCCGACCCCGCCGAGGTGCGGCGGCTCCTGCAAGAATTGGCCAGTTTGGTAGCCATAGACCCCAATCCTGGGGCTGCGGTACTCAGCGCCGCCGAGACCGAGGCGCGAATTTCCATCTCTATTCCCGGTGAGTACGAAACCACCGATCGCATTATCGTGGCCATAGGTGAACAACGGGAAAGCCAGCGCGTAGTTTCGGTGCACCGTCAGGGCAGCCAAACCCGCGCATGGGGTCGCATGCAAGCCGATGCGGTAGGTCTAGAGGCGATTCTCGCTCCGGCTAGACGCTATGTGCCGGTAACCGCCCATGACTAAACCCATGAGTCTACGCGAACAGCTCCGCCTAGCCCTGACTGCGGCGGGCCTCGCGCCCAACCATCGGCTGGGACAAAATTTCATGGTCGATGGCGGGGCCCTCGACACGCTTATCCGCCATGCCGAGATCGGTCCTGGATCGCGGGTGGTGGAGATTGGCCCGGGCACCGGCTTTCTCACCCAAAGACTTTTAGGCCAGGGCGCGACGGTCTGCGCGGTAGAGCTCGACTCAGGCTTGCACGCCTATCTGGGCAAGCATTTTCTCGCCCAGCGCGAGGCTGAGCATCTGCAGCTAGTGCATGGGGATGCCTTGGCCGGGAAAACGGCTTTGCACCCAGCCATTGTCAGCTTCGCCAAGCAGGGGCCCTGGAAATTAGTCTCCAATCTTCCCTACGACATTAGCATTCCGGCCCTACTGAATGCCCTTACCATGGCTGATGGAGCCAGTAAAGCAGTGGTAACCGTCCAGTGGGAAGCCGCCCAACGTCTCATATCTCCGGCTGGTTCGAATAGCTGGGGGGCCACCGCCGCCGTCGCCCAGGCAGCCGGCCGCGGCGAGGTGGTGGCCAAGTTGCCGCCGCGTTGCTTCTATCCGCCGCCGCGGGTGGATTCGGCGGTACTGATGTGGCAGCGTCAGCCAGCCATGGATCGCTTGGAAGGCTTTGCCGGTTGGTGCCGTCATCTATTTTCTTATCGGCGCAAACGCCTGAGCCGGGCCCTGCGCGACTGCGGCTGGCCCCGGGATAGCGCCACCACCCTGGTGAGCGCTTTGGGCCTAGCCGAAGACCTGCGCGTCGAGCAGCTAACGGTGGCTCAATTGGCCCAGGTTTATGGCGCTTATAATCCGACTGCTACCGGCGATACAGCGGATACTGTTCACGAGAAAGGGCTTTAGTATGCTGCGTACTTCCTGTTTGTTCCTGCTTTGCCTAGCGCTGCCTTGGTATTTAGTGGCCGAGGAGCCAGCGATTGGTCCAGACACCCCGGTGGCGGTAGTGAACGGCCAGGTGATTACCCTGCGCACCCTAGAGAATCATCTTTTGCGCGAAGAAGGTAGCGATGCGGTGCTCAAGCTGGTTGAGTCGCAACTGCGGCAGGCCCGTTGGGAAGCTCTTGCCGACGAAGCGACTATTCTGGCCATGGGAAACTGGCGCCTGCCCCGTTTCGCCTTGACCACACAACTGCTCAATGAGCACGGTGGCAAAGTTCGCGACCAACTCATCCAAATCAGTATGGTGGAACAGGCCCTGCGCGCAGACGGTATTATTATCGGTGACTTATTGCTACAGGCCGAACGCGAGCGTATGGAAAGGCGCTTCGCCCAGCGCTTGGAAGAGATGGGTCAGCCGCAGATGCCCTTCGAACAATTCATTTTTCAGTCTCAGGGCATGCCAATTCAAGAATTTATCCGTCAACCTGGCTTTCGCATGCTGGCTGGTCTGCATGCCTTGGTGCTGCGCCGGGCAGAGGTAAGCGATGAGACGCTCAAGAAATATTACGATGATCACCGGGGCCGCTTCGGGAATCCCGAGCAGGTGCGTCTGCGGGTGATTCTGTTGGATTTTGAGGTCAGCGATGGCCCCGATGGGAGACCGGTGATTTTATCAGAGCACCGCGAGCGCCTGCGCGTCACCGCGGCCCAACTGCATCGGCAGGTATCTTCTGGTGGTGCCAACTTTGCCCGCCAGTGGCAACTGTGGGGGCGGATGCGCGATCCCCAGGCCGGCGAGGGTGGCGATGTTGGCTGGGTAGGAGTCGATGGCCGGCGCGCACAACTTGGTAGCCGCCCCTTGCCGCGCCGTCTTCTCGAAGAGGCCTTTCGCGCTGTTGAGGCGGGACGCGTGCCCAGTATTTTGCCCCTGGTAGAATATCAGGATGGCATTGTCCTGGCCGAAGTCACCGACCACCGCGCCGCCCTAGTGCCACCCTTTGAGCAGAGCCGTCAAGCGGTGCGCCGGCAATACCTGGAGGCGAATATGGAAGCCTATAGCCAGGTGATTATGAACCAAATCCGCCGTGAGGCCGAAGTTGAGTACGAAAGCCTTGGCCGCATTGTCCACCATCGCAATGAAGCCTTGCAGGCCCTTGCCCGGCCGGGCTTAACCGGCGTAGCTGAGGATAAAGAGTAAGGCGCTGACTGCGATCACCTTTGCCATGACGAGATTGACCCTGCCTTGACGGGGAAAACTCGTTATCCGCTGACGATTGCCCAGCGTCTTTCGCTGCTGAAATAAAAGGGTTTCCCTCGCTGATTGGCTGGCCTTTTTCGCCTAGAGCTTGGCGACCACCAAGTGGTAAGGGCGGCCTTCGGGGAAGCCGGCGATCTGGGGCAGGTCTTCGCCGAGGCTGGGGCCCTGATTGGCGGGTAGGGCATGAAAGCCCGCGCTTTCCACCGCCCGGCGCAGATCATAGGGACGGCCGAGGGTGTTAATGACGGCAATAAGCATGCCGCCGGGATTGAGGCGGGGCCGCAATTGCTCAAGCAGCAGGGGATAGTCCCGCTGCGCCACCCAGCCCTGACTCACCTTATTGCCGCTGCCGTGGGCGGCGGTGGGCGGGTCGCAAATAATGATATCGTAGCGATCCTGATCGGCGGCGCAAAAGCTACGGGCATCGCTGCGCACACAGCGATGGCGATCGGCCACCCCCGCCAGTTTGGCATTGGCCTGGGCCATCTCCAGGGCCGGACCGGCGGCATCAACACTTAGCGCCAGCTCGGCGCCATGTTGCAGCAGGCAGGTGGAGAAGAGCCCGCTATAGGCGAAGAGATTGAGTACCCGTGCCTGCTGACAGTGGGGGATCAGCCATTGGCGGGTGGCTCGCTGGTCAACATAGATGCCGCAGGCCAAGCGAGAGCAGGGTTCAATCCAAAGCGGCACCCCTAATTCCTGGGCCTGATCGCGCAGGCTATCATCAATCGCGCTGCCATCGAGAAGACGGGCCTGGCTGGGGGCACGACGCTCGTCTTCGAGATGGCTGCGGATGACCGCCCGCTCGGGTGAAATCCCCGCAAGATCGGCGGCTTGGGCGGCGAGGGCGTCTACCCGGGCGGCCAGAACCTGGCTGCGTAGGTACACCAGCAGCCAGTCGCCGAGGATGTCCATGCGCAGGCCAGGGAGAAAATCGCCCTCCCCATGCAGCAGGCGATAGCAGGTGGTTTGCCCATCGGCGCGGAGATCGGCCCGGCGCTGCCAGGCCCGTTGCAGGGCACTGAGGGGCTCGAAGGATTTGCCGGGAAGACGGTGGTAGACCCGGGCGCAGATGCTCTCGTGGTCGCGGTCTATGAGAGCGCTGGCAAGGCCCCGGCCCTGCTCATCGACTAGGGTTACGGCCTCACCGCTGCTCAAGGATTCCAGGCCGCGGGTAAAGCGATCACGGCGCAGCCAGGGATGGCCGCGGCGAATAAAACCGGCCGATTGGCGGCCTACCACCAATTCACGATGGGGCTGGGTCACAGTATGGGACGATCGGTGTGAACGGAGCCATCGCTTTCAACGCGGTGGCTAAAGCAGGAGCGGCGCAATTGGTGGCAGGCCGGACCGGGGGAGTCGACGCGGTAGAGAATGACATCGCCATCGCAGTCGACGCGCACCTCAACCACCGCCTGGGCATTGCCCGAAGACTCGCCCTTTACCCACTGGCCACCGCGGCTGCGGCTAAAATAGGTGGCCCGGCGGCTTTCCAGGGTGTGCAGGAGGGCCGCCTTATCGGCCCAGGCAAACATCAGCACCTCGCCGGTATCATGCTGCTGGGTAACGACGGGAGCTAGCCCATCCGCATTCCAAACCACGATATCCACGACCTCGCCGGGCCGCCCTTGGGGAGTAATGTCCTGTGCCATAGCCGGCAAGTGTGTAGTCCTACGAATAAAACCAAGGGCCAGCGCCTTTGCCTTGGCCGCCTTGAGCGCTGTGGCCGGGTCGGGCCTTGGCCCAGGTCCGGTTGTGGCTAGCCTGCCCCTTCATTGCAGAGGAGGCGGTTCATGCTGGCGAGCCAGGAACTTGAAGTGGTCATCGGTCTTGAGGTGCATGTGCAATTGGCGACACGCACCAAGCTTTTCTCTGGGGTGACCTGCGCCTTCGGCCAAGAGCCCAATACCCAGGTGGATGTGGTGAGCCTCGGCCTTCCCGGCAGCCTGCCGGTACTCAACCAGCGGGCCGTCGAACTGGCCTTTCGCGCCGGCCTCGCCCTGGGCTGCGATCTGCACTTGGTCAGTCGCTTTGACCGCAAGCACTACGGTTACCCAGATCTACCCAAGGGTTACCAAATCAGTCAATACGAGGCGCCCTACTGCACCGGCGGCGGGGTGCAAATTCACACCGCGCAATGGGGCACGCGCTTTATTCCCCTCACCCGCATCCATATGGAAGAGGACGCCGGCAAATTGGTGCACCAAGAGCGCGGTCCCTTTTCGGAGGTGGACCTTAATCGCGCCGGTACGCCGCTTATCGAAATCGTTTCCGAACCAGCCCTGCGCTCGCCGGCAGAGGCCCACGCCTATTTAAGCGAGTTGCGCCGCATTCTGCGCTGGTGCGGCGTGGGCGATTGCGAAATGCAGGAAGGCAGCCTGCGCTGCGATGCCAATGTCAGTATTCGCCCGGTGGGTGAAAGCCGTCTTGGCACCAAGGTGGAGATTAAGAACCTGAATTCCTTCCGTGGCATTGAGGCATCCCTGGCCTTTGAAATCGAGCAGCAGAGCGCCCTTTGGCGGGCCGGCCGCTATGCCGAGGTGGTGCAGGCAACCAAGCTTTGGGATCCCGATGCCAAGGTGACGCAGGTCATGCGCACCAAGGAAGAGGAAGCCGACTACCGCTACTTCCCCGATCCCGATTTGCCGCCGGTGGTGGTGAGCCAGGAAACCCTCGATGCTTGGCGCGCCGCTCTGCCAGAGCTTCCGGCGGTCCGGGCCCAGCGCTTTATCGCCGATTATGACTTTAGCGAGTCCCTGGCCGGTGAATTAACCGGAGAGTGCGAGGTGGCCGACTATGTTGAGGCCCTTATCGCTGCCGGTGCACCGCCCCGCTTGGCCGCCAATTGGACCCGCGAAGAGGCCCTGC
This sequence comes from Planctomycetota bacterium, assembly GCA_007695355.1. Lineage (GTDB taxonomy): Bacteria > Planctomycetota > UBA11346 > UBA11346 > UBA11346 > REDP01. Next base: position 16,431 of record REDX01000120.1, on the reverse strand, counting down.
GCCGCCACGGCGGCCGCGGGCACGCCATGAGCGAGGCCAGTCCAGTGGCCGCCCTGGCCGAGATTATTCAACTGGTCGATGGCGGCGAAGTGGCGCGGGTAGTGGCCAAGGAGGTGCTGGATGAGTGCCTCGATAGCGGCCTGCCGCCGCGGGAGTTCTTTAGCCAGCGCGGTCTTATTCAGGTGCGCGATGCCGGCCAATTGGAAGCCTGGATTGCCCAGGCCCTGGCCGATAATCCCCAGGTGGTGGCGGATATTGAGGGGGGCAACCACAAGGCCCTCGGCCGTTTGGTGGGCGCGACGATGAAGCTTTCCGCCGGACAGGGGGATCCTAAAGCTATCAATGCTGCCCTGCGCACCCGCTTCGGCATCGACGGCTAGGCCGATGGTCATGAAAGGGGTCGACGCCAAGGGTCAATATAAGGGAAGACGCCAAGCTGGAGATGCCGTGCCTGCCCTTTGTAGCCCTGCCCCCGAAGCCACCCCTCGACAAGCGCGCGAGAAGGTGCGAATCCCCCGCATCTTGGGGGACTTTGTCTTAGAGAAACGCATTGGCAAAGGCGGTCGATCCTATGTCTTTGCGGCGCGGCAGGCTTTGCTAGAGCGCACGGTAGCACTTAAGGTGCTGCGCCCTGAATTCGCCGCCAATCCCGAGTTGGTAGCGGCCTTTCAATCAGAGGCTGCTGCCTATGGCCGCTGCGACCATCCAAATATTCTGACCTGCCATGCTGCCGGTCAGGACGGCGATTGGCACTATATGGCCCTCTCCTATGCCCCCCATGGTGATACCATTCAGGCGCTTACCGGTTCTAGTCGCCGGCGTTCCGTGCACCGGGTGTTGAAATGGATGGCCCAGATTGCCGAGGCGGTGGATCATCTCGCCAGTCAAGGTTGGGTGCACGGAGACATTAAACCCGGCAATATTCTCGTCGGCCCCGATGATCGCGCCCTGCTTGCAGACTTAGGATCCCTGCATCCCTTGCAAGACCAAGGCGTGCCTAAGCGCTTCGAGGGCACCGCTGCCTATATGAGTCCAGAGCAGGCGGCTCGCGAGAACCTGAATGTATCATCGGATATCTTTGCCATCGGTGCCACCGCTTGGCATCTTTGCACCGGCAAGGCGCCCCGTCCATTTACCAACGATAAGCACGAGGCCCTGCGTCGTGCCCGGGAAGAGCCCCTTGCCCCGCTCTCCAGCATGGCTCCTTGGGTGCCCTCGGCGGCGGTCGCGGTGATTGAACGCTGCATCCAACCCGATGCTCGCCAGCGCTATCAGCGTCCCGAAGATCTTGCCCGCATGGCCCGCCAAGTTCTGGACAGCATCCGCGGCGATAGCTCTGACACCATTTACCCGGCAATTAATTTCCAGCAGGGTTTTTAGAATCAGTTTGCCGCTAAGGAATTGACTGGCAGAAAAATTGAGATTCTTTTCTCTGCCTTGATTTTATGGGCGCGATCATGAGTCACCGATTCTTCGAATCGCTGATGATCTGTTCAAGCAGGGTGATCAATCCGGGTAAAACTGCCTGCCGGTATTCCTGTTCGCTGCGTTCGCCTTGCGGAGGGAGATGAATAAAACAAACGATAGGCGATTGGCTGCCCAATGCATGCCATAGCCAGGCATTGCATAGATAATCTCCGGCGTCCTGAGAAGCATTGATAGGATAGGAGCCTTCGGGCAGTGCCTTTAATCGGGCCAGCATTTGAATGTGCGACTCAGGAAGTCGACTCGGCCGCCATAATTCCATGCTCGGCCCCAGCCATGGGGGAGGGGAATGTGCTGCGACATCTTTCCCCCGTGCTTGATTGCGGGCTCGAAGTTCTAGGGCAATTGCTCCGGGGTGGCCTTCCCCTAAGCCGATGAGAATGCGCGGCCGCATGCTGGCAATAGCTGGTGTGAGCTGATCATGCAGACTCGCCCAAGTCACCGGCAAGACCAGAGCTTGTCCATTGAATGCCTGGACGAGATCTGGCAAAACCGTGCTGCTGCCATTAATGCCACGTCCATCAAATGGCCCGAAGGCGGTGATAAGCAGATTCACCTCGCTTGCAGTAGGCGCAGCTGGTGAGGTTTCGTGGTCTTCTGCCGCCAAGGGACTTGCCGCCAATGCCAGAGTCATGAGTACGAGCCACCGCATGGCCATTATGCCGCCGGGCGATCCAAGCCGCAGAGGCGAATCAAGGCATCGGGTTGGGGTTCGCGGCCGCGGAAGGCGATAAAGACTTGCATCGGATGGACGCTGCCGCCGAGGGCGAGCACCGTATCGCGGAAGCGTTGGGCGGTGGCGCGCAGGGCAACGTCATTATCAAGGCCGACGTCTTCGAAGGCCCCCCAGGCATCGGCGGCCAGAACTTCGGCCCATTTATAGGAGTAATAGCCCGCTCCATAGCCGCCGGCAAAGAGATGGGCGAAGCTGCAGAGGAAGTGGTCGTAGTCCTCGGCGGGGATGGGCATGGTCTGCGCCGTCACCTGTGCCTGCAGGGCGATGGCGTCGTCATTACCCCCAGGCTGAAAGCCATGGTGCAGGCGCAGATCCATGCGGGCAAAGGTACACTGGCGCAACGTCATCCAGCCCTGATTAAAGTGCCGGGCAGCAATCAGCCGCTTGGCCTCGGCGGCCGGCAGGGGCTCGCCGCTTTGGTAGTGGGCGGAAATGCGCTCAAGGGTTGGTGGATGGTAGCACCAGTTTTCTAGGAATTGGCTGGGCAGTTCCACCGCATCCCATTCCACCTTATGAATACCGGCGGCCAAAGAGGTATCGACGGTGGTGAGCATATGCTGCAAACCATGGCCGCATTCATGGAAGAGGGTTTCCACTTCGCGCCAGCCTAGAAGCGAGGGGGTGTCAGCGCTGGGCTGGGGGGCATTGGTTACCAATACGGCGACGGGGATGCGCACCCCATCCACCACCATGCCGCCGGGGAGGTGGCTAGAGCGCGAGGTAATCCCATTCATCCAGGCGCCAGAGCGCTTGGCGCCGGGGCGGGCGTAGGCATCGAGATAGAAGGCGGCAATATTCTTGCCATTTCCGTCAAAAATACGGAAGAAGCGCACATCGGGATGCCAAACCGGCGCTTCACCATCGGCCGCCTTAACCTGGATATCGAAATAGCCTTCAAGCATGGCAAAGAGACCAGAGAGCACCCGATCGAGGGGAAAGTAGGCGCGCAGGGCTTCCTCATTGAGATCGAGGCGGCGCTCGCGCAGGCGCTCGGCATAAAAGGGAATGTCCCAGGCGCGCAGGGGGCCGCTTATGCCGTCGGCGGCAGCAAGTTCGGCCATGGCGTTAAGGTCTGCTTTGGCGTGGGGGGTGGCGGCACTCACCAGGGCATCCAGCAATTCATCCACCGCCGCCACCGAGGGCGCCATTTTGCTGTCGAGGCTTAATTCGGCGTAGGAGTCAAAGCCAAGCAGTCCGGCCAGTTCCTGGCGCAGGTTGAGAATCTTGCGAATGAGGGGACGGTTGTCGTGTTCGCCTTCGCTGGCGCGGGTGCTAAAGGCCTGGTGTAAGCGCTGGCGTAGATCGCGCTGTTGAGCGTGCTGTAAGAGCGGCTGCAATACCGGCGCATCGAGGGTGAGGGCCCAGGGACCGTTCTCCGCGTTGGCTTGCTCCTCGCCGCGTTCGCGGGCGGCAGCGGCGCACATGGCGCGCACCCGCGCTGGTACACCGGCCATTTGCGCCGGATCGCTCACCATTTCGCACCAGGCCTTGGTGCTGTCCAGATGGTGATTGGCAAAGCTGGTGGAGGCCTGAGCAAGTTCCTGACGGATGGCGCTAAAGCGGGCGCGGGCTTCTGGTGGCAGGCCAACGCCGCCATGGACGAAATCTTTAATTTCGGTATCAAGAATGCGAGTAAGCACCGGGTCACCATCGTTCCCCAGCGCCTGGCGGGCGCTCACCAGGGCGGCATGGAGTCCCTGGGATTGGGAAACCGAGGACCAGAAGGCCACCACTGCGGGCTGTACCGTCTGATGGGCCTCGCGCAGGGCTGGGCTATTGGCCACCGACATGAGATGGGATACCGCACCCCAGGCGCGGCCAAGGCCATCACCTAAGGATTCGATGGCCCGCAGCAGGGCGGGGGCCTGTGCTGGCGGCGCGGACTCAAGGGCGCTGAGGCGGCTTTGGGCATCGGCCAGCCGGGCCTGGATTGCCGGCACGATGTGCTCGGGCTGTACGGCGGCATAATCGATGAGGCCCTGATCGCAGAGGAGGGGGTTAGCCACCGCCCCACTCACGATGCTGCCCCGCTGCCAGCCAATACCCGCTGCACCAGATCCAGCACCTGGCGCTGGGCGGTGACGCGGTCCAGCCAGTGGCGATTCTGTACCTTGGCTACGGTGAGATCCAGGCGCGGGGCACAGTCGCGAAGATCAGCCTCGGTGAGGCGGGTAAAGGTGCTGCGCAGATGGGGCAGAAGGCGCTGCCACTCTTCTTCGCTAAACAGATTGGCCATGGGGGTTCTCCGCTGTCAGGGTCTCACATGAAGGCGGCATATTAGAAGGGCTAGCGTCCTGCTCCAGCCACAATCCCCGGCGGCCTCGAATCCGGTCAATTGCTTTTGGCCCTTCGTAGCTCGCTTTTGCCTAGCGGCAATCCTTCTCACCATGGGTTGTCATGCGCGCCTGCCATCTGCCCTGGCTAATGGACTGTGACCCCGGGCATGCCCAAGCCTGTCATCATTTGCCTTGGCCCAAACGAGTCGACAAGCAGACTGTCTGGCTTACTGGAGATCCCGCCCATGGAAACGATGGCCATTACCAATCTGAGCATTCTCAACCAGTTCCTGCTCTCGATGTTGGTGCTCATCCCGATGGTGCTGGTGGCGCGGACGGTGGTGGCTGGCACCCGCTATTCGCCAATTCTCATCATTGTGATCTTTGGCCTGGCCATGGGCTATATTCTTACCAGCAGCGGCGTTTCCCTGCCTGGTCTGCCGGATTTTGCTCTGGTTGATCTAGTGGCCCGCAGCACCATTGTCGCGCTGATTGTGACCTTTTTTGTTGGCGGCCAGGAGTTGCGAAAAATTTTCTCCGGCTTGAACATGGAAGCCGATGCCACGGTGACGCCCTGCGCAGAGGAAGTTGTTTTGGGCACCGGGCGCACCCACCTCATATTTATCCTACGGGCCTTTTTCCTCTTGGTGGGCATTGAAGCCATGAGTCGCCATCTGCTGGGCAATAGCGTCGGCAGCCTAGCGGTGTTTTATCCCCTCATCGCTTATTTAGGCTTGGTGGTGGCGGTGATTCTCATTGATCACCGCGCCGTGATTCAGGATAAGCGTCGCTATTTTCGCAAGGGTGTTATTGAAATTGTCGCCCTGATTGGGGTCTTGGCCCTGTCCTGGCATATTGCCCAGTGGATTCAGGATCTCATCGCCCTGCCGCAGATTTTCTTTGCCATGATTATCTCCGCCGCAGCCGGCGCCTATGCCTGGCGCTGGCGCGCGGGCCCCACCGTTCGTGCCCTGCTCTTTGCCGGAATTCCGGTGGTGCTGGCGGCGAACTTTATGATCGGTGGTTCGCGCATTGGCGATGCCTTTGCCATTGAAGGCATGAATAGCGTCCTCGCCTATGGCTTCTTTGGACAGATGTTTTGGATGTTCGGCGGCATTGCCCTCTTGATGTTTATTGGCCGTACTGATCAGGCGCGCAATCTCGCCCCCGGCATGGCCGGCGCTCTCTCCCATTCCGGTTTAACCGGCGCCTGCACCGCTGGCGATATGGGACAAACCGCCGCTCAGCGGGCGCCGATTATGATTAATATTCCCTTCTTTGGTCATATTTTTGTCTTTTCCATTCTCGCCATGAGCGCCACCGCTGGGATGCTGCAAATATGGCCGGTGGCGATTTTATTGAGCGTGGGTTTGGCCCTCACCTGGTGGGCCCTGCGCGCCATGTCCCGTTCCGGCGGCAATGATGCGGCGGAAGTGCGGGCGCTGATGGCCTTTTCCTTCGGCTGGCAGATTGCGGCGGTATTTGGCGGCTTCTTGCTGCTGCATCTGGCCGGCATGCCCCTGGACTTTGCGGCCATGGCGGTGTCCAGCGCCCTTTCTCACTTCGGACTTTTCGCAGCAACCCAAGGCGGCATGTTTGGCGATGAAGCGGCCCTGCTCATCCCCTTTATCTTCTCCATGCCCTTCCTCGTCCATCCCCTGGTTTTCTTTATGTTTGGCCAGTCCATGGAGCGCGATGGGGCAATGCCGCGGCGGGCGGCCTATGCCATCGCCCTGATCGGTTTATTGGGGGTCACTTATGCCTTGTTTATGTGATCGTTTCCCGGGCATTCACCCACCGGATTGACGCCAAAACTGGTGTCGTGGGCCTCACCGTGGCCCAGGGGCTCGATGTGCACTAGGCAGTCGATGACCTCGGGCATGGCGGCGCTAATGGCGTCTTCCACCAAATGGGCAATGCGGTGTCCTTCATTGACGCTGACGCTGCCATCCACCTCCACATCCAGATCGATGGCTAAGCGATCGGCCAGCTGGCGGGCGCGGATGCGGTGGGGATTGTGGGCGCCAGGAACGCTGGCGGCAGCGGTGGCCACCCGCTCGTAAACCTCAGGATCGCTCACCCCATCCATCAATTCTCGCGCCGCCGAGCGGTAAATATCGATGCCGGATTTCAAAATCCAGCCGGCGACAATGAGGGCGGTGAGGGGGTCCAGCAGGGGCGCATCCCAGAGGCGGCTGAGGCTTAATCCCGCCAGCACGCCGATGGAGGTAATCACATCGTTGCGCATATTCACCGCATTGGCCAGTACCATGGCGCTGCCGGAACGGCGGGCTAAACGATATTGATTGCTGGCCAGGGCCAGTTTGGCGACGATGGAAAATAAGGTAACCCAGATGGCCCACATGCCGGGCATCTCGGGGACCTCGCTGGCGGTGACGCGGCCGATGGCGGCCCAGCCCAATTGCAGGCTGATGAGGACAATGATCACCGCTAGCAATTTGGCGACCATGGCTTCGGCCCGCTTGCGGCCAAAGGGATAGCGCGCATCCGGCGGCCGCGCGGCAAAGGGAGCGGCCAGCAGCAGCAGCACCCCCATGCCAACATCGACGGCGGTATCGATGCCATCGCTCAATACCGCCAGCGACCCGGTAGCTAAACCCACCCCCACCTTAATCAGCGCCAAGAGCAGATTGCCCAGGGTGGCCACCCAAGCGGCCAGGGTCACCGCTTTCAGACGCGCACTATCGCCCAAAGGTATTTGCGGCTGCTGACTCATCAGTGCATGCTAAACCCCGAAGCTCAGGGGCAAGCCCGCTGGGCGTTATGGCGAGAGCACTGCATCGCCGTTGGTATTGAGAATCCATCCGTGTTCCACCTTGAGGTGACTGGCGGCTGGCAGGTCGAGGCGATAGCGCCATAAGCCCGGCTGTTCTTCAATTCCGTCGGGGCTGCTGTTCTCCGCGCGCAGGACGGCTACCAGTTCGTGGTTGGAGACCGGTTGGGTCAATAGGAGGTCGATGCGGCGGGGGCTTTGACTGAGATTGTGCAGGGTCACGCTCATGCCTTCGCGGCGGCGCACCGATGAGCGCTGGGGGTCTTCGGGCCACGCATTGACGGAGGAAGCAAAGAGATGCTCATCGCGTTCCAGGAAGATAGATAATTCACCTTCTGCCGCCACTGCTGCGACCCGCGTGCTGCCCAGGGGGAGGCCATCGCGCTCGAGTTCAATGTGCCCGCCTTGCAAACCCTGGGGGAGGCGCAGAAGCAATTGGCGACGGGCCAGGGTCATCTGCGGGGGGAACAAAATCCAGCGGTCGTGGAGTACCTCAAGCTCTTGCCGGCCCTGGGGCAGGGCCAGCCGCAGTTCACGCTGTTCATACATCGTTTGCTTCCATGGGCCGAGATTGTGGCTGGCAGCGCTGGGCAATTGACGCCCTCCATCTGCCCAACGCAGGGCTTGGTGGTGGGCGATAACCTCCCGCCGCTCGGCCACCGCTGCCGGTTGTAGATTGGCGATGACCTGGGGCGGTTGCGGTGCATCCAGGCCACGGCTGCGGAAGGCTTCCACCAATTCCACCTGGGTGTCGAGGGGTATCAACGATCCTCCCTGAATCACCGCTTCTCGGTGTAGGACGACGGTATCGCCAGCGATGCGCAGGCGCTGGGCCGGCTGCCAGGAGAGGGAGCCATCGATGCCGCGGGTGAGCACTACCTCGCCCGCTTCGGCAAGGCCGATAATGAGGTGGTGTCGGCGTTCGCGGCGCTGGTTAAAACGTCGCGCCCAATGCTCCTTGGCGGTGGCTTGATCCAGCCGTTGGCGTTCGGCCAGGGCCAGGGGATGAGCATCCATATCCAAGATTACCCGCAGTGCAGCGGTGGGATCCCGGGGGTCGGGCACGGCTCCGGCGGCCTCCAGTAAGGGAATGGCTTCCTTCAGCGCTTGCAGCATTTCCCCATGGCTCTGCTGCAGTTGTTGGCGCAATTGCAGATGCCGTTCGCGGCTGTCGTCCCAGCGCTGGATGAGGGCCTGCCACTGTTGGGGATCCGAATCGGTGAGGGAAACAAAGGCGCGGGCAGTCCAATGCTGGGCCACCTGCTCTTCGCTGCGTAGGTGATGATGCAGAATCAGCGCCTGATCGCGTAGGGCATTGCGCTGGGTGACCAGGGGTACGAGGCGCTCGGGCATGGGTGGCGCGGGGTGGACAATTTCTTCGCTGCGCACCGCCCAGGTTTGGGCATCGTTAATCTGCCACAGGCCCTGCTCGGGAACGGCTAGGCGGTGGGTTCCGGCGGGCAGGGTGAATCTATAGGTCATAACCGCCCCATCTCGATAGATCTGAATCTGCTCGGGGCTGGGGAGTTCGACGGCGCCTCCACGCGCTGCCAGAGCGAATAAGAGCGCGCCGGCCAAACCTAGTTGCAGGGTGGATTTCACGGTGTGGCTCCGTTCTCATGCAGGCGCAGGTGGGCGGGATGGCGGAGTTCATATTGAATGGTGGCAGTGGCCACCCCATCGCTGGGATTGATGTTGAGGAGCCAGCGCGGATCCTCGTGCAGGGCGCGATCGAGGCGGTCGTCGTTCCAGGCGGGCTCAATGGAACGCAGACGAATTTCTGGGGAGGCGGGCCGTGGCAGGGCCTCTTGGACTTCCACGGCTACCCCATCGGGGCCATGTACGGTGAAGGTAATGGTTACCGTGTGTACCCGTCGACCACCGATTTCCCGCTCTTCGCGGCTTACACTGCGTTGCACATGGAAGCGCTCATCGCGCCCCAGATCTAGGCGCAGCGGCTGTCCCGGTGGCACCAAGGGCAATTGGGTGCTGCCGATGGGGAGGGCGTCCACCACCACCTCGGCTTGGCCGGCAGCCAATACGGTGGGGAGGGGATTGCGAGTATGAAGTACCCGCCACACCCCAGGGTTCACCGCTGGCACGGTGACCCGGGTAATGCTTCCCGGGAGGGGATGCTCATCCACCCGTAGGCGACGCAGGCCAGAACCCGCTTCCAGGGTTACCGCACCCAGGTCCAAGACCAAGGGCCATGGGCCCAGGGCCTGACTGAGATTGGGCAGACTGGGCCTGGGTGCTGGCGGTGGCCTGACTTGCGTCGCCCGCAGGGGCTGGCCACCCTGCGGAGGGGTGTAGCGGTAATAAAATTGCATGCTCATTTCCACCAAAGCCAAGGCTGCCACATCGCCCAGGGGATGGGGAATAACTGTGGAAATATTGTCACGCGTATGGATGAGATGTAATACTTGTATCATACGAGGGCTGTGTACGGCATTCCACTGGGTCCAGTTTTCACCCCCAGCTTGGAAAAAAACGAGGGTGGCAAAGAGCACTCGCTCCATCTGTCCGGCTTCAATCCATTCCGCCGAGTGGGCAAGCCATTCCGTGAGGCGGCGATGGCCCTCCTTCTCGTTTGTGGCAAAGGGCTGGGCTCCCTGGTGGATACTAATCACGGCTTGCACCAATGCGCCGAGATGTCGATCGCGATGGTCATTCAACTGGGGGCGCAGGGCTTTGAGAGCCTTGGACAGGGTCTCTGTATTCGTCTCGACATTGCTGGCACGCACGCTGTTCAAGGTCATGGCAGTTAAGGCCACCGCCACCGGGCCTTCTAGGGGGCCCCGTCGACTCAGGGCAGCCTCTAATTTAGCCGGTGAATCGGCGAGGGCTGCCAACTGCGCCATGGCTTGCTGCACCTTTGGTGTCAACTCGGGGTCGTTGGTCATGGCCTGGGCCTCGGCCAGGGTCCGGGTTACTAGGGCCTGGGTCGAGAGCTGGTCATTACTGGCTGCATGCTGTGCCAGGAAGGACATGCCGCGCTGCACCACGCGCCGGTATCGATTCGGTGTGCGGTGGTCATAGCCGCTGCCAAGGAAGGCGAGCACGGCCAGGGCGGTGGAGCTCACCCGATGCGGTTCATCGCCCCAAGATCCATCGGCCCTTTGTAAGCGCAGCAACTGTTGCCCGGTGGTCCACACCGAGGACTCGGAAGCGGTTTGTGCCATCTCCGTCCTGAGTTCCCGGGAGCGGGCAGTCTCGCCCGGTTCTTGCGGGGGACGGGCATCGGTCACCGTGAGATGGGTTATATCGATGCTAGGCGGCCCCAGTTGGTTGAGGGTGGAACTGCCGTGTAGGGTGAGGCGGCCGATACTGAGATCGGTGCTCAGGTTGGCGTCGATGAGCGCATCGCGCACCAATAGTGCTTGATCATGGTCGATGCGAATGCGATAGCTGGGTGCCCAGCGTAGGCCGTCCACGGGGTGAATAAGACTGAGTCGGCGGCCGGCGGCGGCGGTCACCACTAGGGCTACCGGTGGCAGGGGGCGCAGTAATTCGGAGTCGAGGGTATATTGTTCAAGGTGGATCGCTTCCCGGCGATCGGCGATGGTGCTCAGGGTGCTCAAGAGCCGGGCCTGCTCGGCTTCGATAAAGGCCATGGCTGCGCCGAGTTGCTCGGCATTGGGGGCGCGTTCACCGTCTTTACTGCTGCTCTCGCTTTGCTCACGTCCCAGCGCATTGATGCGGTTGAGTTGTCGGCGCAGGTGATCCTCGTCCTCATCCAGATTCTTGAGTTCCTGCTCGAGGACATTGAGGCGATGGATACGCCGGTCAAAGGCCTCGTCATCCTCAGCGCCATTGCTGAGCTCACGGGGAGCGAGCTCAGGGCCCTCAATATCCTGGTTATTCCCACGATCATCTCCCAAGAGGTCGCGGAATTGGCGCTCGAGCCTGGGCATGAGCGGTGGGCCATCACCAGCCACTGCAAAGCGACTGCGCTGTAAGTTGAAATCAGCTGGTAATCCCAGCACTTGACCAGAGCCGTCGACCATGCCCTGACGCAGGGCCCAGGCTCCATCGGGGCGAATTTCTAGGGCGGTTATGGGCAGGGTTCCCGGCGGCTCAGTCGTTTCGCCACAGAGGAGGGGGCTGCCCAGGGCCAGCAAGGCGGTCAGGGCGACGGAGCTGTTTACGATGGGGATACGCATAAAACGAACAACGTCGGGGAGCGATAGGAGGTTCATGCTCAATCCCCAGGCCCAGGCAGGACTGTGCCACACGGCCCTCGACCGCGGCTCAGGCTTTGCACACTGAGTCCTACATTGTCCGGTCATCGACCGTACGGAAATGGAGGGGGCGCAGATATGGGCGATCGCAGTATTGGGAATCCGGGTTGGAAACTGGAAGCGACCTATGCTAGTCTACCAGGGGATTTTTTTCAGGAGTTGCCGCCGCAGACGGTGAGAGAGCCGGAGTTACTGTTGCTCAATGAGGGGCTGGCTCAGGATCTCGGCCTGGATGCGGCGTGGCTGCGCTCAGGGGAGGGGCTGGCGGTATTGGCTGGCAATGCCCTGCCGGCGGATTCCAGGCCCCTGGCCCAGGCCTATTGCGGCCATCAATTTGGGCATTTTACCATGCTTGGCGATGGGCGCGCCATTCTCATTGGCGAGCAGCGCGATGCCCAAGGCAGTTTGTGGGACCTGCAGTACAAGGGCTCTGGGCGCACCCCCTATAGCCGCGGCGGCGATGGCCGCGCCGCGCTCAAACCCATGCTGCGCGAATTCTTGATTTCCGAGGCCATGCATGGCCTCGGCATTCCCACCACCCGTTCCCTGGCGGTGGTGGCGACGGGAGAAGAGGTGCTGCGTCAAACCGGTCCTGAACCCGGGGCGGTGATGCTGCGGGTGGCATCCAGTCACCTGCGCGTGGGTACCTTTCAATATGCCGCGGCCAAAGGTAATGCGGCCCTCTCCCAGGCCCTGCTGGGCTATGCCATTGCGCGTCATTATCCCGCCTGTGCCGCAGCTAAAAATCCCGCCGAGGCCTTTCTTGAGGCGGTGATTCAGGCCCAGGCTGGGCTTATCGCCCGCTGGATGCTGGTGGGATTCATCCACGGCGTCATGAATACGGATAATATGACCATTAGCGGCGAGAGCATCGACTACGGTCCCTGCGCCTTTATGGATGCTTATTATCCGCAAACGGTCTTTTCCTCCATCGATCACCACGGGCGCTATGCCTATGGCAATCAACCCAGCATCGCCCAGTGGAACCTCGCCCGCCTCGCGGAAACCCTGCTACCCCTGCTCTCTGAAGATGAACAAAAAGCCCTGGCCTTGGCCAATGCCAGCCTGCGCAGCTTTGGCGATGCCTATCGCGCCGCCTGGCTGGCGGGGATGCGCGGCAAACTTGGCTTAGCGAACGCCCATGGCGATGACCAGGCGCTCTGCGATGATTTTCTTGAGATCCTTTTGCAGCAGGGCCGGGATTTCACCAATAGTTTCCGTGATTTATCGCTGTGGTTGCAAGCCGGCAGTTGTCCCGAAGCGGCCCTGGCCCCTTGGTTTGCCCGCTGGCAGGAGCGCATCGCAAGTGAGGGGGGCCGCCTGGAGCAAGTCCGTGCCCGCATGGCCCGCCACAATCCCCGCCTCATCCCCCGCAATCACCGGGTGGAAGAGGCCCTGGAACAGGCCGAAGCCGGTAATTGGCAAGCCTGGGATCATTTACTTGCCCACCTGCGCCAGCCCTATGGCGAGGCCGAAGTGCCGCCCGGCTTGGCAGAACCGGTACCCGAGCATTTGGCCGCGGTCTATCAAACCTTCTGCGGTACCTGAGCAGCTGCTTTGGTCGCTGGGTTGGCCTGGGGCAATGTCCCGCCTTGCAATTGCTAATAAATTAGCAATACATTCTTCCATGCCGCAGCTTCAATTCCTTCCGCCAGCCAATTCCAGTAAGCTCGCTCAGCCTTGGCGACGGGGAAGCACCGGTCCGCGGCTGGTGATCGTCCTCTGCGCCGTTCTGGTAGTCATAGTGACGCTGCTTCTCGGCCTGCGCTGGCTTGTTATACGTCATGCCCAATCGGTGATTGCTCAGCGCCTTGATAACCCGGTGGTCTATGTCGGCTCCCTCCTCCTGGAGGGAGGCATTGGCCTCGGCTTTCACCAGCAATTTGAATACCTCGGCCGCTTTGAAATGGTGACCTATTACTACCGTCTTCCCGGTGGTGATATATTCATGCGTATTGGCGATTCATCACTGCTCTTACGCTATAATCCCCAATAACCTTATCGCATTAGGCTGATGTCTGAATTGACGAATCCTAGCGGAGCCCAGGACTTCCATTGTCCCCCACTGCAATCTTTTAAGCCGAGACCATGAGTTCGAAGCCTGCCTCAACCGCCACCCGCCAACTACGGATTACCGGCATGCACTGTGCCAGTTGCGTGGCCCGGGTGGAGAAGGCCCTGAAGGGGGTGCCTGGGGTGCAGGATGCCTCGGTAAATTTGGCCAGCGAGAAGGCCAGTGTGGCGTTGGCGCAGCCGGTGGATAATGCGGCCCTATGCGCGGCGGTGGATGCCACCGGCTTTGGCGCCGAGGCCATTGGCAGCGATGATATCCAGGGGGTTCGAGAGCGTCAGCGGGATGATCAGCAGGAGTATTTGGGCAGCCTGCGTCGATCCACCCTGCTTGCGGCGCTAGCAACGCTGCCGATTTTTATCCTCGACATGGGCGGCCATGTGCTGCCGGCCTTCCACCATTGGCAGGTCCACAGCTTCGGTGAAGGGGCGCGGAGCTGGCTCTTTTTCCTCCTTGCCAGCCTGGTGCAGTTTGGCCCCGGTCGGCCCATACTGATCGCCGGGGCTCGCTCCCTGGCCCGGCGCGCCCCTGATATGAATGCCCTGGTGATGCTGGGCACCAGTGCCGCCTGGGGCTATTCAACCCTGGTACTGCTGGCGCCACAACTGCTGCCAGAGGCCTCGCGACATCTCTATTTTGAGGCCTCAGCGGTGATTATTACCCTGGTTCTCCTCGGCCGCTGGTTAGAGGGCCGGGCCCGCGGTAAGAGCGGGGAGGCCATCCGCCGTCTGCTAGACCTGCAGGCGCCGACGGCGCGGGTGGTGGATGGCGATGAGCTTGATGAGCGGCCACTGGTGCAAGTACAGGTGGGAATGATTTTATTGGTCCGTCCCGGTGAGGCCATCCCCCTCGATGGTGAGGTGCTGGACGGCCGCGGCGCGGTGGATGAATCCATGCTCAGCGGTGAAAGTCTCCCGGTGGCCAAGGGCCCAGGCGATCAAGTGATTGGCGGCACCATGCTTTCCGATGGCTCCCTGCGGCTACGGGTGGGCGCGGTGGGTGCGGATACGGTACTTGCCCGTTTAGTGGCCATGGTCGAAGCGGCCCAGGGCGCCAAGCTGCCGATTCAGGCCCTGGTTGATCGGGTTACGGCCGTCTTTGTACCGGTGGTCTTGGTTATCGCGGTGCTCAGCGCCCTGGTCTGGTTGCTGCTAGGTGGCGATGGGGCCCTTTCTCAGGCCTTGGTGCACGGGGTGGCGGTGCTGATCATTGCCTGCCCCTGCGCCATGGGCTTGGCCACTCCCACGGCGATTATGGTGGGCACCGGTCGCGGTGCCGAATTGGGCCTTTTGTTTCGCCGCGGCGATGCCCTGCAGGCCCTGTCCCGGGTCGAGGTGGTGGCCCTGGATAAAACCGGCACCCTCACCGAGGGCCGTCCGGATCTGCGCCAACTCAGCGTGGCCTCCAACTGGGACGAGGACGAACTCCTGGCCCTGGTGGCAGCGGTGGAGGCCTCCTCGGCCCATCCCCTGGCCGGGGCGATTACCCGTGCTGCCGCTGAGCGTGGCCTGCAGCTGCCGGCGGTGGAGGACTTTCATAATCACAGCGGCGCCGGCGTCGAAGGGCGGGTGTCTGGGCGGCATCTTTCCATCGCTTCGGCCAGTGCCATGGCCGAGCACGGGGTGGACTGCGGCCCCTGGCAAGAAGCCGTCGAGGCGGCGGCGGCCACCGGCGCCACCCCGGTATTGGTGGCCGTCGATGGCGCGGTGGCCGGCCTCCTCGCCATCGCCGATAGCGTGCGCGAGAGCAGCGCCCCCGCCCTGGCCGCCCTCAGCGCCCAGGGCCGCGAGCTGCTGCTGCTCAGCGGAGACCATCAGCGCACGGTGCAGGCGGTGGGAAAGCACTTGGGCATCAGCCAGCTGCAGGCCGGGCTTAAACCCGAAGGGAAGGTGGAGGCCCTGCGCGTCCTGCAAGACGCCGGCCGCCGCGTCGCCTTCGTTGGCGATGGCATTAACGATGCCCCCGCCCTGGCCCAGGCCGATGTCGGCATCGCCATGGGAAGTGGCACCGATATTGCCATCGAAGCCGCCGAGTTGGTGTGTATGAGTTCTGATCTGCGCCGGGTGCCCCAGGCCATCGCCCTCTCCACCGCCACCCTGCGCATTATCCGGCAAAACCTCTTCTGGGCCTTTGCCTACAATGCCGCCCTCATCCCGGTCGCCGCTGGCGTCTTAAGCCCCTGGGGACTTACCCTGTCCCCCGGTGCCGCTGCCCTCGCCATGTCGGCCTCCAGCATCTGCGTGGTTGCCAACTCCCTGCGCCTACGGCGCTGGCGGGCTTAGGGCTGGAATCCATCCTAAACCCGGTTTCTCTGTCCTGACAAAGGTGCTGACAAGTTAAAGGACATTTGTATGGGCATCCATAATCCCTATTTGCGTCGTCGGCGATGGCGATTAGTCTGGGCATGTTTCCTTTAGGCGGCACCTGCTTGGAGAAAGAGATGAGTTACGATCGTTACCTGAATCTGCTGAAATGATAGTCATCGATGGCCCCCGATAAGCCGTTTTCCCCTGACGCTCAGGCATCCACCAGTCAGGATGAGGTTTCCATTCGTGTATTGGTTGAGAGCTTGGGCATTGGTTTGGCGGTCATCGGCCCTGATATGCGGGTTCTTGAGGCGAATGCGTGTATGCGTCGCTGGTTTCCTGATTACACATCGCAGGCCCTGTGCCATACCGTTTTTCATCACCCGTCTAGGGCTACGCCCTGCGAGAACTGTCCGGTCAGACAGGCCTTTGCCGATGAGAAAATGCATGTCCATGAGCGCGAGGCCTGATCTTCCCCGCCAAAAGTGGATAGGGTGGTTGTGGGATTATTGAAAATAACTT
>REDX01000148.1 GCA_007695355.1 Planctomycetota bacterium | reverse complement strand
TGGCCCTGGGTAAAGCCCGCAACAATCCCCTCGACCGCAACCGCGGCCTCGCCATACTCCACGCCCTCTTCGCCGCCCAGGACCCTGAAAGCGGCATGATCCCCGGCAATCTCCACAACCAGCCCCGCCCCGGCGTTCGCTCTGCCTGCCTCGGCCGACTTACCTGGCACCTCTACCGCGCCATCGAACTGGCCGAAGAACACGAAGGCGGCCAATGAGGGTCCGCCAGCAGAGTAGGTGCCACATCTGCCAGCGACAAGACCGCTTTAGGCTTATTTCAAACACTTAAGATCACCTTGTGGGACATGCTAGCCGCGGGAAAAACTCATTCTCATTCCCGGTGATTTTAAGGAGCAGACCGGAGGCGGGTACCCCCGAGGCTAATCGGCCCCATATAATCCGGCCTCATGCGCTGAAAAAATTCACCGTACGTGGCAGAGTTTCAAAACATGGTGTTACTTCTGCAACATCTTAGGATGTGTATGGATTGCCGTTGGAAGTTGGCTGTGGGCCGAACGCCTACAAAGTTGGCGCAGCAGCGCGATGGGTTGTACAACAGTCATCGCCAGCCTAGCTGCGATTTTAATAGTGAGCTTGGTACGCAGCTTCCCCGAATGGGGGATCGGCCCGCTCTCCCTGCTCACCATGACCCCCTTCAACGCTTGGCTATACGCTGCCGCCCTGCCTCTACTCTCGCTCCCCCTAGCATTTCACCTGCCACGTCCTCGTGACCAGCAGTGGCTACGCATATTGGCCTGCCTAGGGCTTTCCTACCTGGCCATTGCCCCCTCGCCGCACCTCATCTCATAACAGCATTTTACCCGACTTTCCCCACTAAGATATCGAAACACGGGGTATGTGTGCAACAGGAAGCTTTTACCTGTGGACCGGCCGCAGCAGTGACCGCAGCCCGCCTGCACGGCCACAATCTTAGTGTTCAGCAAATAGCTAAGGCAGCACGCAGCAATCCGTGGTTTGGCAGTTCGGCCGGCGATCTAGCGCGCGCCATACGTCAGCATGGCCTTGATGCCAGGATTCAGTCCTGGCCATCGCTGGACCACCTAGAGGCAGATGACGTGGGTGCCCTTCTCATCCTTAAGTTTAGCACGCGTAACGATCACTGGGTGTGCTGGCTAGGCTACAATGAGCATGGCAAACATCGCATTGCTGACCCCTCTCAGGGTTTGCAAATATGGTGTAGCGAAACCCTGAAGCGGCGCTGGCGCGGCCGAGGCATATCCATCCGTCAATAAGCTCAGTCAGTCAATCCCTGGCAGTCCAAAGAGAATACGACCAGAATGGCATTCGACGTATTTTTCCTCTGTACGCATCTAGTTGCTACTATAGATTGGCATTCTTGCATCTTATCGACTAGTCTTGATCGGCGGATAGGGATTGCTGCAGGCGGTTAATGTCATCGTGACTGCCAACCACAATAAGATGGTCATCCGCTAAAAGATCAGTGTCGGGATCGGGTGAGACCAATTGTTCTGAACCGCGGCGAATGCCGACAACGGTCACATTATAGGTTTGCCGTAAGCCTGCTGTGGCCAGGGTTTGACCAACTTGAGGAGCCCAAGACGGTAAAGGAATTTCACTAACTCCGCACTGAGGGGGTTCATCCGTGAGATTTTGGGTTTCCAAGCGTTCGAGCATGCCACCCGCTTGACGAAGGTTGTCGAGAGGCCCCATGAGCACCAAGCGAT
Source organism: Planctomycetota bacterium (assembly GCA_007695355.1). Lineage (GTDB taxonomy): Bacteria > Planctomycetota > UBA11346 > UBA11346 > UBA11346 > REDP01. Next base: position 29,356 of record REDX01000148.1, on the reverse strand, counting down.
CTCCTGGGAAAAGTCGGAAATCAGCATCCAGCTGTAAATGAACTTTGCCACCGCGGCTTACTGCCAATACGCTAATCCCTGTCTGCGCGTATAAATCCAAGTCACGAATGCATGATCCCGCGTAAGCTGATCCAGGTCGCAAGCGCACTTCGCGCAAGGCTAAAGGCCAATCAATTTCCATAGGTAACATAGCATGGCTGAATGCAAAGCATCTGCACCTTGCTCGGCAGCGTCGCGGAAGGGGCGCAGGACAACATCGGCCCCTGCCTTGGCAAATATTTCTGCGTCATTGCGATTGCGTGCGGTTAGGGCAATCCTGCCAGCATAGCCGCGACGCCGTAAAACCTCGATAAGATTGAGACTTACATTACGATCCCGGGTAGTGCTGACGATCCAGGCAACACCAGAGAATTCTAGCTGATCAAGAAATTCTGGGTCGGTGGCGTCACCGTAGACAACCCCCATGTGGCTGCGCCAACGGCGCAGCGCCTCTGGATCGAAGTCAACGCCAACCAAGCGATGCCCTCGTTCAATGAGGTGCTCGGCAAGATTACCACCATAGGCACCCAGACCAATGAGCATGGTGTCGGCACCTTGGGTCGTCACATCGCCGTCATGCTGCTCGCGATAGGGATTCTTACGCTCGAACCAGGTGATCCAATTGCCGAGTAAGCCGTATAAGGGTGCAGAATAGAGGATCATATAGGTGCTGGCGCAAATCGTAAATACCCCCACCACCGTGATCAGACTCATGGCTTCATTGCTAATATGTCCCAGGCTCATCCCTAAGGCAGCTAGAATCAAGGAAAATTCACTGATTTGCGCGACGGTTAGTCCGGTAAGAAGGCCCGTACGCCGCCGGTACCCCATAATACCCATAATAATCATAACGATGAGCGGATTGCCGATAAGGACAAAGGCGCTGAAGACAAGCGCCGCGGGGATTTGCGTGACAATGGCGGCGAATTCCAGACGAGCCCCGAGGGCGATGAAGAAGAATAATAATAAAAAATCGCGCAGAGTTGTGAGACGCGCTCCGAGGGCTTCACGATAGCCGGTGCTAGCCAAGGCGACACCACCCATAAATGCCCCTACTTCTTTGCTAAAGCCCAACATGTCACCGGTAGCCGCCAGGGCCACCGCCCAGGTAATGGCAAATAAAACCATTAATTCCTGATAGTTGCTTAATGCTTCAAGCAGGCGTGGAAGCACCCAGCGCATCATAATAACGATAGCACCGATGAATAAAACGCCTTTACCCAAGATCGTTACTGCTTGCCAGGCGATGCTAGGATCATGCCCCACCTCTTCGGCTCCGGCCCCCTTTGAGAGGGCGATCAGCGCCACCATGGCAACGATGGCCACAATGTCCTGCACGATAAGCATGCCGACTGCAATGCGACCATGCAGGGCATCTATCTCACGTTTATCTGAAAGCAGTTTCACAATAATAATGGTCGAGGAAAACGTCAGGGCCACGGCGATAAAGGCGGCAGGTAATGCATCGAAACCTAAGAGAATTGCGATTACATAACCAATAAGTGCGGTAAAGGTCACTTGCCCCAAGCCCGTTGCCAGGGCTACAGGACCCATGGTTTTGATGAGATGAAGATCCAGTCGCATACCCACGATAAACAATAGGAGGGCAATCCCAATATCCGCCAGGAGTTCGATGCGTTCATAGCTATCAATCAGGCCCAGGACCGCTGGCCCAGCAAGAACCCCGACTGCAAGAAAGGCGATAATGAGTGGCTGTTTAAGAAGATAGCCAATGCCACCCACCAGGGTCGCTAAGGCAAGTATGGCCGCCATCTCATAAAAAGGATGGTCGGCGATCATCTGCATGATATGGTTCATAACCTATGATCTCATCTGAAGAAAATGAGGCAAGACAGGCTTTAACTAAGCGGGTGAGCAAGTTTGGCCAAGGCGATACAGCACATACATCGTTGAATTATCTTTCAGGTGGGCTGAAGAGCTTAGCGTGCTATTCGCTGCTTAAATTCAACGGTGCGTAGCCTTTTTCGCAAAAAATCCCGATGGCAAGACACTGCACGCAGCATGCATCCCTGGGGGCCCCCTACAAAAACACTAGCATCCGCAGCCTGCCCAGATGATGCATGTCAAGTGCTGCCAAGTACTGAGATTGATTAACGATTGACGTAATCAATCATCGCCCCTTGCGTTATCCTGAAAATGAGCTTTCAATACAGGCATGGGACAACTTCACCGCTTAGATAATTCCAAGCCATGCCGGCTTTTACCTGTGTGTATTTTGGGGCTGCTGTGCTACTACAGCGGCCTAGGAACGCTTAGCGGGGCAGAGCGGGTGCTGGAAGCAGTGAAGAGCGAGGCGGCGACCTTTGATGTGCTGCGGGTGGTGGATGGCCTGCACCATCCCTGGGGCTTTGAATTTTTGCCCGATGGGGGACTGCTGATTACGGAGCGGCGCGGCCGTTTGCTGCACTGGCATGGGGGCGAGCGGCGGGAGGTGTCGGGGCTGCCTGAGATTGCCAATGTCGGCCAGGGCGGCTTAATGGATATTCTCCTCGATCCGGATTTCACGGAGAACCAAACCCTCTTTTTCGCCTATGCCGCCCGCTACGATGGCGGGGTGGGCACGCGGGTGGCCCGGGCCCGCTTGGATGAGGGCTTTGAGCTGCAGGATGTGACGGTGATTTTCTCGATGAATCCGCCGGGGCGCGGAGGGCGGCATTTTGGTTGTCGATTGGCCTGGCATCCCGATGGCTCACTCTTTGTCAGCATTGGCGATCGCGGCGATCAGAATCGGGCACAGCAATTGGATAGCCATCACGGCAGTTTACTGCGCATCGATCGAGATGGCCGGCCCCATCCAGAGAATCCCTTCCTCAATCGCGATGGGGCACAGCCGGAGATTTTTTCTTATGGCCACCGCAATGCCCAGGGGCTGTGGATCGATCCGAACTCGGGCACCATTTGGCAAAATGAGCACGGGCCCCAAGGCGGCGATACCCTCAATGCGGTAGAAATGGGGGGTAATTATGGCTGGCCCCTCGCCACCTATGGTGAGGAATACGGCGGTGGGCGCATTGGTGTGCAACCAAATCAGCGTCAAGATATTATCAATCCCCTTTTGCATTGGACACCCTCCATTGCCCCCTCCGGTTTAAGTGGTTTTGTCGGCGATGCGGTGCCTGGCTGGCAGGGTAATCTTTTCAATGGGGCCCTACGCGGCATGCATCTGCGCCGGGTGGTGGTTGAAGATGGACAGGTGGTGCATCAAGAAGAGCTGCTGCTTCATGCCATTGGCCGGATCCGCCAGGTGCGCCAGGGCCCCGATGGCTTACTCTGGCTGTGCACCGATGAGCGCAGCGGCGGGATATACAAGCTGGTTCCGCGCTAAGCGCCTGACAAAGATGGGGCGATGCGCAAGGTTGACCAATCAGCCCTTGGCCATCCCCTCAAGCGTCAAGCATGCAGGCGATGCGACTGCATTTTATCTATCCGCGCTGGCGCAAACTCCTTGAGGATCACCCGCAATTATGCGCTCAACTCAGCGCCCATGAGGTGGGCAGCCTGCGCATGACCAGCCTGGGCATTCCCACCGCCATCGCGGCGCTACCCGCGGGGGTTACCGCAAGCGTCTGCAACGATCATCTTGAAGATGCCTGTAGCGTTGACCCGGCAGGTGCGGACGCCATCTGCATCGGGTTTTTCACCCCCCAGGCAAGCCGCGCCTATGCCATCGCAGAGCTTTGGCGCCGGCGCGGCTACCCCATTATCTTTGGCGGCATTCACCCATCGGCTTGCCCGGAGGAATGTCTCAATCACGCCGATGCGGTGATTACGGGGCCGGTCGAAGGCCTTTGGGAAACCGTCTTAGCAGACCTCGCCGCGGGAAAACTGCAGCGCCGTTACAGCGGTCAACCCTGCGCGCCGTTTGCCATGCCGCAGCGCGGGGCACTAAGCTCTGGATCGCAGCTACGCATTGATGTCCTGCAAACGTCCCGTGGCTGTGATCGCCAGTGCGCTTTTTGCGTGGTGCCTGCAGTCAATGGAGACGGCATTCAGCGCCGAGACGTAGAGGCCGCCCTCGATGACTGTGCCAACACCAATCACCCGGCGGTATTCCTCGCCGATGAAAATCTTCTCCATGATGATCCCAATGATGTGGCCTGGGCCCAGGCCTTCCATGAAGGATTACAAAGAAGGCGACTGCGGCGCTGGTTTACCGCCGCCGCATACCCACGAACCTTAACTCGGCTCAACAGCGAGCGGGCACGGGCTTGGCAGCAGGCTGGCTTGCGTCAGCTCTATTTGATCTGCGGTTATATGCAGCCGCTGTCCCGGGAATTGACCGACGGGGCCCTTCTGTCCGATGTACTGCGCCTGCAGGACATCGGCATTGAATGCCTGGCCACCTTTACCTTAGGCAATGATGGCGATCCCGCCGCCGTCGATGATATCGTACTGCCATTCTGGGCCGCCTGCGGCGCCCACCTGGCGGAGGTCACCATTAGTGTCCCCTTTCCCGGAACTGCGCGCTTTGAATGCCTGGATCGCCAAGGCCGTCTTCTCCATCGCCATTGGGAGCGCTATAATGGCAGTTGGTGCGTCTTCGTACCCCGGCACGGCAGCCCAGCCGAGGTAGAGGCCTGCAGCCTGCGCCTATGGCAAAGCCTGTATGCAGAGCGCAGTCGCTACCAGGTGCAGCAGGCCTATGTGCGCGGCTTTGGCCAAGATATTTTGCGTGAACCAGCAGCGGACCGCCAAGACCCCGGGAACTGAAGCGAACACCAGCTCGTCTCACTGACATCACCGCCCAAAACTCCGGGAGATGTCATGCATCCACGACGCATTCTCTTTATTCTGCCTCTCTTCCTTTGCCTTGACCTGGCGCTGCACGCCAGCCAAGCCGTGGGCCCCCTGCCTCTGCCGCAACCGATGCCGCCGATGGAGCGCTGGGCGGTGGCCGACCAAGTGGCGCGTATGCCGGAATTGCCAGATGCAGTGGCCCCCTGGACCCAGCGCGGTTTGTCGGTTCTCACGGTCGCCTGGGAGGACACCGGGCGCTGGCAGGGGTCCTCGGTGGGGCCAAATATAAGCGACCTCACCATTCAATTGCTACCCGAGGGGCAGCGGCGCCGCGTCAGACACGGTTGGTGCATGCCGGTAATCCGCATGCCGAACTTCAGCGATATTACCGCCGATGTCCCCATCGATCGTTTTTATTTGCCGGTAGGCAATGAGCGCGGGCAGGCCCTTCGTACCATAACCCTGGCTGAATACCTGCGCGATTTTGCCCTCCATCAGCATAGTCCCACCGGACGCCTGCGGGGCGCCCTTATCGGCCCCCGCGATAAGGTGGTGCTCGCCTCGGCCCAGGCCGCCATACTGCCGATTCCGCGCGGCGAAGAGGTTTTATTCGGGCCGGTGCTATTTAACTATCAAACCCGCCGTGATGATGCGGCGGTGCTCGCCATCTTGGTGACACCCGAGGGCAGCTCGGCGCAAATCATTAATAATGATCCCCAGGCCAGCGCCGGGGTCCATCACGGCCAGCGCCTCTACCATAATGCCAATGGCCAACGGGCCCCTCTGCGCGCCCGTCGCCTAAGTGAGGTGGACTTGCCCGCGGGCAGCCTGGCCGCCGCCGGAGGCAGTGCCGAGCGGCTCGCGGAGGGTTTGTCCCTGGTTATGGTCATCCAAATCCCGCTGACCCAGCAGGCCCTGCCGCGCCGCCAGACCCCAGCCGCCACCAATACGGCCATTCCCCTGGCACTTGCGGAATCAGCGCGCAGTGCCGATGTGGAAAGCGCGGTAATCGACAGCGGGCCCGCCGAGGGCCCCTGGCTAGGCCTTCAGGGACAAACCATTGAGCGCGATTGGCGTTTCCCCATCCGTGTCACCGTCCAGTACTACCAGGCCAGCGACGGCCCCATGGTTAGCGCCGAGCAGGTGGCGCGCATCAGCGACAGCATCCATCGTATTTATCGCGATGCAGAAGCCGTGGGTTCATTGGTGGTGGATGGCAGCGGCCAGGGCCGCGCTACCGCCCATCAGGTCAATCGGCAGCCGCCCTGGCCAGCACCCTGGTGGCAGGGCCCCTGTGAGGCCTACACCGCCTCGAGCGGGGAAGACTGGCGTCAGGCCATGGTGCGTATTCGCAGTCGATTAGGGGAAGATTGGCAGCCGCAGAATGAGCGGGAATTGCGCAATGCCCTTGAATTGGTGCGGCCCCGGTAGTCATAGGCGTGGGCTTGCGCCATTGGGACAAGGCTTACTTGTTAATGCCCAGCAGTTCGAGGTAGTCCTCGGCTTTGACCCGCTGGCCATGGCTGCTGAAGTCGGAGAGCATGGAATCGAGCAGGCTGCGGGTGTGGTGGCTGATTTCATGGAGGCTGCCGAGGGCGGCGGCGGCTTGCTGGAATCCGCTGGCGATACCGCGGTTGATCTCGGCGGCAAAGCGGGCGAAGCGGGGATCATCGACGGCCATGCCCTTGCCCAGCCCGGTGGCAAAGTCGAAGATGCGTTGGGCGGTGGGGGCGGCGGCAAAATGATCGCGCAGGAGACCCACATCGCCTTCGATCCGTAATTGCCACTGGCTGGCGGAAATGCTTTCGCGATGGTGCACCAACTCCGCGGCCAAACTTTCGCGCAGGCCCTGCTGACGGCCCTGGGCCATGGCCTCGCTGGCGCTCGTCACGCTGGCGCGGGTATACTGGCGCTCCCAATTGATGGAACTGTAATCGAAGGAGAGACTGGCGCGGCGGCCATCGGGACTGCGGATCTCCAGGCGGTACTCGGCCTGTTTGCTGACCAGTCGCTCCTGCACCATCTCGCTCAAGACCCGGGAGCCGCTAAAGCGGAAATCATCGCCGCTGGGGAACTGCGGCCCCGCCAATTGGGGCAGGGCCAAGCCGACTGGTGCCGCTTTGGGGCCATGGCCAAAAGCCTTCCCCAGACCGGGGCCCTGGGCCATCAGAGCCATGAGATCGGCATGGGCGCTTTTGCGGGCCAGGAGTTGGTGCATAGACATGATTGCAGTATCGGCTGGGAGGTTCGAGACTTGAGGGGAATGCCACTTTAAAAGGCATGAGTGCCCCTTCAGAGTGCCCACAGCATGCGTAGCGTTTTTTTGGGAGGAAAGATTACCTAGAAACGCCGAGGAATTCTAGGAGGGCGTGGGCGCGGCAGGTGGTGACGCTGATGCTGAGTTCGTCGTTGCCGATACTGGCGTGGCCGTGGCCGTGGTGGCAGTAGGCGGCGCTGCGGGGGAAGCTGAGGCCCAGTTGGCTGAGGGGCAGAGTGATGGTCATGCGGGTGCCAATGCCGCGCAGGGCGAGGATAATTAGGCCCTGGTCGTGGACGCCGACGAGGGCGCTGACATTGAGTCCATCGGGGCTGGGGCCCACAGGGTGGATAATACTGGCCTGCCAGCGCGGGCGCAGCTCCTTCCAGATAGCGATGAGCTGGGCCGCGGCCGCGGCATCGCCGGCGGCGAGGTGCTGCAGTTCGCACCAGGCCAGGGGACTGAAGGGCAGGCTCATGGCGACGATGGTAGCAAAGGGCCAGGTGCTGGGGGCGAGGGGATCGTCGCCGTAGAGTTGGGCATTGCGCTCAGGGTTTAAGAATTCCAGGCGCAGGCGCTGGGGGTCCATCCAACGCGCCAGCTGCCAGCCATTGCGCCAGGTGTGGTGGGGCCACCAGCGGTGGCTATCAGTATAACGGTTTTCGACAAAGACCGGGCCGACATTGATCAAGCCCCAGTAGCCGGGGCGCACCTCGGCGGTGACATCGAGATCAAAGCGCAGCTGACCCCGGCTGTGCTCGGCGACGCGGGCAAAGAAGGCGTGCAGGCGGCGCTCTGCCAGGCGAGTGCGGGCCTTGACCCCGTCAATTTTGATCCAGCGCACGCCCAGGCGCTGGTGCAACTCAAGCACCGCCGCCGCATCCCGCTGCCAGTGAGCAAATTCTTCGGCGGAATCCGGGGCAAACCAGAGGCCAAATTCCATCCCCTGTTGCTGGGCCTGGGCAACGAGGGCGGCAAGGCCATCGGGGAAGCGCTGGGGGTGCTCGCTCCAAAAAGCCTCATCGGCGGCATGAAAACCCTCCCATACCCCCACCCCGTTACCGGCTTGCACACTATTGGCGCTAATCCCGCGCTGCCAGCCATCGTCAATCTGCACCACCTCCACCCCCAGGGCGCTGGCGGCAGTAATCTCGGCAGCCATAAATTGGGGATTGAGGGCGCCGTCACGGCTGCGATCGCCCCAGGTATTGCTGAGGATGCGGCCCCAGGCCTGGGCATCGACGGCGCGCAGGGCCCGCTGCAAGGATTGCAGCACGGCCCGACGATCGGCGCTGTCCCGGCCCGCCAGGACCCACCAACGATAGCCATCGCCAATGGCGTCGTCGTCGGCAAAGCGGGCGCTACCATCGACGCCATGCCCGCAGAGTTCTAAGGTAAAGCGCAGGCCAAGGCCGGCCAAGGGAGAGGGGTGGCAGGCGCCGCTGCCAGAAATCAGCAGATCATGGGGGCAGGGCAGGGGACGCACCGCCGGCAGCGGCGCTTCCTTGAGCAGGGTGAGATTACGACCATCAAGGCTGTCTTCGAGACTCCACAGCACCCCGCGCAGGGCGAGGCGGGCCTCATTGGGATGCAGCAGCCATTCCCGTTCCTGCAGGAGCTCATCGTGGAGGTCGGTGCGATCCTGAAAGCTGGCTTCCACCAGCCGCAGGTGGATGGGGGCTAAGGCCCAGCGCTCGCAGCGGTCCGGCAGGGCTTCGCCTGCGCTGCCGCCAAGGAGGGTTTCGGCCTGAATTTGCGCATCGGCCCCCTCCACCCCACTGGCGGCGGCGGCGATTTCGGCCTGGGCGACGGAGGCTATCGGCGCTGAGCGATGGCGCCACAACTGGCAGCCAATGGCGGCAAGGCCAGGCAGAATGCACCAGCGCCAGCACAGGCCGGCCCCCTCCCAGCTCACCACCAGGGCATCGGCCCCGAGGATATCGAGGGGGGCAATGTGGGCATGGATATGAACCTCAGCTGCGGCCTGAGCGCCGGGAGCAGCGCTGCTGGGCCCGGGCAGGGCACCGGCTAGCCATTCCTTCTCGCCGTGGCGCAGGGAGAGGGCCTGGGGCAGGCCGTCAATGGCGGCCCAGCGCCGCTCGATGGCGGCATTGCCGAGCACGAGGCAGCGGCCATCCCAGCGAACATAAGCATCGTAATGTTTGAGTGAGTAATCGGCACTGGGCATAGCCCCCTCGCTCCCTCTTATACCGCCAGCAGGAAATACCACACCACCGCCAATACATAGGCGCTGAGGCCGGCGACCAGCAGTAAAAGCTGCAATAGAAACCAGCGCGCCTTGCGATCGCGCCAGGCAACGGCGGCGGCGACGGCGGCGACATGGTCGTCCTGGACCAGGTAACTGAGCCAGCGAATGCGCAATGACCCCAAAAGCAGCAAGACCAGGGCTGAGAGCACCAGCAGCAAGCCGATGGACATGCCAATGGCCGAAACGCGACTGGCCTCGGCGATTTTTGGCCCGGAAAATCCGGTAATGGTCAGGGCCAGGGTGCCAATGGTGAGGAGAAATTGGGAGCGGGTTTGAATCACCCCCAAATGCCCTTCAACATGGCCCAGGGCCTTATCCAAGGCGCCGCCGTGGAGGCTCAAGAGACGCCGGGCTTCGGCCGCAGGGCTGGTATCGAGGGGTTCCATGATCGCTAGCCCTTGGTTTGAGCCTTGGCTTTGGTCTTGGCTTTGGTCTTGGCTTTGCTGCTGGCCTTGGCCTTGGCCACTGCGGGATCCTGCACTAGCCAATGACCATCGACGTAGTTGGCCTGCCAGCCGGTGGGCTTGCCCTCCACCTCGCTCATCACGTACTGGGCATTTTCCTTGCGGCTAAAGCGGATAATCGCCGGATTGCCGGCGGGATCTTCAGCCGGGGCATCGGCGAGATAGTGGTGCTTGGGATCGAGTTGATCGCGGTGGCGCTGAAGATCGGCGACCAGGGGATTGCGGGTTTCTTTGCTGCGGGGATAATTGCTGCTGGCCAGAAAGAGGCCGGCGGCGCCATCGCGCAGGACAAAGTGGCCGTCGCTCTTTTCGCAGGGGAGTTCGGGCATCGGCACCGGATCGGCCTTGGGCGGCGCCGGCTGGCCGCTGCGTAGCAATTTCCGGGTATTTTTGCACTCCGGATTGGTGCAGCCGAAATACTTGCCAAAGCGGCCGTTTTTCAGCTGCATTTCCGAGCCGCACTTATCGCATTCCAGGGTTGGCCCGTCGTAGCCCTTAAGGCGAAACTGGCCCTCTTCCACCTCATAGCCGGGGCAGTCGGGATTATTGCCGCAGACGTGGAGTTTGCGCGTTTCATCCACCAGGTAGCTGTCCATGGCGGTGCCGCAGAGGGGACAGCGGCGCTTGGCGCGCAGGGCGGCGACTTCGCCGGCGGCGCTCGCGTCTTCATCATCGGTATCGGCGGCCACCGCCTCTTCGCCGGGAGCCAGGGGCATGGTGGCGGTGCAGCGTTCCTTGGGCGGCAGGTCATAACCAGAACAGCCGAGAAAGACCCCGGTCTGGCCGGTACGCACCATCATATGGCGACCGCAAACCTTGCAGGCAATATCGGTGGCGGTGGGGGTATTGGGCCGCATTTCCTCGTCGGCAGTGGCCAGGGTTTTGGTAAAATCAGCATAGAAACGGTTGAGCACCGCCTTCCAGTCCTCGCCGCCCTGGGCCACCTTATCCAATTCTTCCTCTAAACCGGCAGTAAAATGGTAGTCGAGGAGATCGGTAAAGGATTCTTGCAGGCGCGAGGTAACAATTTCGCCGGTCTTTTCGGCGTAAAGCCGCTTGCCCTCAACCCGTACATATCCGCGGTCTTGGATGGTGGAGATAATCGCCCCATAGGTGGAGGGGCGGCCGATGCCCAGGCGCTCCATCTCCTTCACCAAACTGGCCTCGCTAAAGCGAGCTGGCGGCTTGGTGAAGTGCTGCGACGGGTCTAACTTCAAGAGGCGCAGGGCATCGCCGGATTCGAGGGGCGGCAGATCCGCCGCGTCCTCATCGCGTTTGGCCGGGGGCATGACCTTCAGCCAACCATCAAAGCGCATGACGCGGCCGCGGCTGCGCAGCTCAAAGTCAGCGGCATGAATAATGAACGTGGTGGTATCGAAGATCGCCGGCAGCATTTGACAGGCCACAAACTGGCGATGAATCAGATCATAGAGGCGGCGCTGCTCGGCATCGAGCTTCGGCAGGTCGGCAGCAGAGACCCGCACATCGGTGGGGCGGATTGCCTCGTGGGCTTCTTGGGCACCGGCCTTGGACTTAAAGACTTGGGCTTCTTCGGGCAGGTATTGCTGGCCGTAGGCGCTGGCGATGTGCTCGCGGCAGGCGCTGAGGGCATCCGGTGACAGATTGAGACTATCTGTACGCATGTAGGTAATCAAACCGGCCTCGTAGAGGCGCTGGGCGGCGGTCATGGTTTTGCGCACCGCAAAACCGAGGCGGGTTGAGGCCGCCTGCTGCAGGGTACTGGTAATGAAGGGCGGATTGGGCCGCTGCTTTACCGGCTTGCGCTGCACTTCGGCGCAGCGGTAGGTCGCACTTTGAAGGACAGCGAGGACCGCATCGGCTTCGGCCTGGCGATGGATGGCCAAGGCCTGCCCGGCGCGTTTGGTGACCTCGGCGCGGAAGGGGATGCCGGCAGATTCCGCCTCTAACTGGGCGTGAACCTCCCAATATTCCTCGGGCACGAAGGCGTGGATCTCCCGCTCGCGCTCCACCACCAAGCGGGTGGCCACCGACTGTACGCGGCCGGCGGAGAGACCGCGGGCAACCTTTTTCCACAAAAGGGGCGAGACCTGGAAGCCCACCACGCGATCGAGAAAGCGCCGCGCCTGCTGGGCGTGGACGCGATCCATATTGATCTCGCCGGGCTCTTCAAAGGCCTTGAGAATGGCTTTCTTGGTAATCTCAGAGAAGATCACCCGCTGAAAACGGGCGGCGTCACCGCCGATGGCTTCGCGCAGGTGCCAGGCGATGGCCTCTCCCTCGCGGTCCAAGTCGGTAGCCAGAAGGATGGCGTCAACCTTTGCGGCGGCATCTCGTAACTCTTTGAGGATCTTCACCTTATCCGGAAGGACCTGATAGTCGGCGGCCCAATCGTTATGGGGATCCACGCCCATACGGCGAATCAGCGCACGCTGGGCCTGGGCCCGCTTTTCGGCTGGACTCTTCTTCGCCTGCTTACCGCCCCGGGGTGGCGGCACCTTCTCACCGCTGCCCTTGGGAAGATCACGGATGTGTCCCACCGAAGACTTGACGATGTATTCGCGGCCCAGGTACTTGCCAATGGTCTTGGCCTTTGCTGGGGATTCGACAATAACCAAGGTTTTGCCCATGGCTGACCCTTATCCTCTTTCTGCGCTCAAAAATCGCGGTAGAGCGCTGCCGATGGCGATTCATCTCCGGTTCACCTGGATGCGACAGACTGGACCATGCCCAGGGCCGCGGCGAAGGCCGGGGGGCAACCTATGGGCGGGGTTGAGCGTAGGTCAAGAGGCAGGATTCTCACAAAAGCCCTGCAAGGTTCCCGCGAATTGATCGTAAACCCTTTGCCAACAAAATATTGAGCCAATTCTTGAATCCCCCTCCACAACACCCCATTTATGACCGGCCAATTGGCGTTATGGCCATCCTGGCAGCAATTATGGTGCTTGGAGCCCTTTTGGTGCCGCGCCTGCCGGTGGATATCTGGCCCAGCTTTCGGTCGCAGACGATCTGGGTACACCTGCAGGTGGAGGAAGGCAGCACCGACGAAAATCTCGACCAGGTAACCCGTCCCCTGGAAGGCCTGCTGCGCGGCATTCCCGGGGTCAGCGGGGTGACCACTCGCACCCGGGATCGCCATGTACGGGCCTGGGTAAGCCCCGCCGAGGGCAGCGATAGCCGCAGTATTCTCGCCGCCATCGGCGATGTCCTTGGCGCCAATCTCCATCGCTTCCCCGAGGGCATGAACTACCGCTTCGGCTCTTGGAGCAATGACGATAGCCCCCCCATCGCTTTCGCCATTGGCGCCGGCAGCCTTAGCCCCGGCGCCTTTGAGGCGCTGATTGAGGAGGATTTGATCCCCGCCATCGCCGCCATCGATGGCGTCGCCGCCGCCACCCAGGGTGACTACGATCCCGGCCAGGTACAGATCTATCTGGAGCGTAGTCGCATGCAGTCCGCCGGGATTAATCCCCAGGACCTGGCAGAGCAGCTTTCGGCCCTGCAGCCGCGCTCTTTAAGCGTGCCCCTGCGCGAGGGTGGATCGCAATGGGATACGGTGCTGCAGTTGCGCCTGGACGGAGCCTCCCAGGCCATGCTAGAACAGCTGCCGGTGGGCGAAAATAGTCGTTTACAAGAAGTGGCGGTGGTGCACCGGGCGCCGCCGGGCGGCGATCGGGTGGTGTTGGTCAATGGCCGCCCGGGGGCAGTGATTTCGGTATTCCGCAGCCCCGAGGCCAATGGCTACCGCGTCTCCCAGCGCGCCGAGACCACCATGCGGCAGCTGGCCGAGATCCATCGGATAGATCTCATCGTGCCCACCGCCACCCACCGCACGATCAATGCCGCCACCGTCGAATTGCTGGGCTCCTTTGTTTGGGGCGCCTGCTTTGCCCTGCTCTTCCTCTGGATCTTCCTGCGCCGCCTGCGCCTCACCGTGCTCGTCTGCCTGGCCATTCCCATGAGCTTGAGCCTGGCCGTCATCGGCCTGGCGGTAAGTGCCCAGGCGGTGAATATTTTCACCATCGTCGGCTTTATTCTCGCCCTTGGCATGCTGGTGGATAATAGCGTGGTGGTGGGCGAGGCGATGAGCCGGGCGCCTGGCTCGCAGCAGCCAGCCCAACGACGGCGCTTACGCCACCGCGCCGTGCGCTCGGTAAGCATGGCCATTGTCCTCTCCACCCTTACCACCATCGCCATTATTGTGCCCTTCCGTCTGCTCGATACCGGGCCCCTCAGCGGCCCGGTGAACGCCCTGGCGACTCCGTTGATTTGGAGCTTATTGGGATCCTTGGTGGTGGCCCTGGTGATCACGCCGATTCTCTTCGATTGGTGGCATCGCCGGGATGGGGCGCAGCAGCAGCGTCCGGCCCGCTGGCTGGCCGCCAGCGAGCGCATCTACGGTCGCATCCTCACTGTGCTTATCCGCCAGCCAGCCCTGGCCGGCCTGCTCTTACTCGGTCTTGTTGGTGGGCCTCTGCTCCTCTTTATGAACAATCCTTCGGCAATGAGCCTCAATGCTCAATTGGAAACCGATGAGCGCCGGGCGGTGCTGCCGATCATCCAGCGCACCGGGGTTCCGCTTTCGCGCTTTCAGGAGGTGGCCACCATCTGGCATCAGCAATTGCTGCCCCACCTAGAGGAATTGGGCGCTACTGGCATCGTCTCTGAGATCGGCGGTCGACGCTCGGAATTGCATATCTATCTGCAGCCCATCGACGATGGCTTAAGCTCTGATGATGTCGCCAATCGCGTTGCCGATATTTTAGAACCTCAATTGGATTTGGCCCTGCAGGCCCACATCGACCGCGCCCAGGGTGAAGCCGCCAGCTCGGGATCCCTTGGCCGGCCCTGGCAGCGGCGAGGGGGCGGCCCACCCAGCGGCGTGGTGCGGGTGAGCTTTGTCCTGCGCCATCCCCACGCCGAGGCCCTGCCCGGGGTTTGGGATAGCCTCAGGCCGCAGATCGAAGCCCTGCCCGGAGTGCAGTGGCTGACACCGCCGATCGATGCGCCCGAGCCCATAATCGAGTTCGCCCTCACCCGCCAGGCCATGGCCGCCGGCTATACCCCGCAGAATCTCTCCTGGCAGATTAATCGCCTCACCGGCAGGCGAACGGTGGCCACCCTGCCCGAGGGTACCGATCTCACCATGGGCCCCCTGCGCTGGCAAAGCCCAACTCTGGCCGAAATCGCTTCCTTAAACATCCGCGCTCAGGGAGTCGAACAGCGGCTGGATGCGATCACCGAAATGGCCTCGGTGGCGGAAAGCCCCAGTGTCATGCGGGTCAATTCCATGAGCGAGCATCAAATCGTGGTGAGCGTCCAAGAGCCCTTCCGCCGACAACTCATCGACACCCTGACCAACCCCGGTTTTCCCGCCAGCGCTGGCATCCATGAGCCCATGCAAATCGGCCTCACCTGGTGGCAACAGCGGGGTGAAGATAGCCGCGAAGCCATGCTTCTCGCCATCGCCTTAGCTGGCCTGATCGTATTTCTGCTGATGGCCTTTTTCTACGAAAGCTTTGTTGCCCCCTTCGCCGCCCTCGCCAGCGTCCCCCTGGCCCTGCTCACGGTGATGAGTTGGATCGCCTGGCGCGGCGAGGAAACCGGGGCCATGGCCGCCATCGGCTGCTTCTTTTTAGTCGGGATCGTGGTCAATAATGGCATTGTCCTGGTGGATCGCTTGCGCCGCGCTGTGCCCCCCCATCGTGCCAGCGCGAGTCGGCGGGTAGCGGCAGCCCTGAGCGGTGCTGCCCGCCGCCGCCTGGCGCCGATTCTCCTCACCAGCCTGACCACCATCTGCGCCGCCTTACCCATGGCCCTGGGCTCATCGCGCATCGCCGGTCTGCCAGTTTCCGAACTCGGGGCCACCATTGCCGCTGGACTCGCCGGTGCCACCATATTCACCCTCTTTGTGGTACCCCTCACTTATTATTGGCTAGCCCGCCTGCGCAGCGCCCTGACCCCCTCATCCTAATATGTCGACACCCTCCATGCATGCACCCCTGACCATAACCCTATCCACTACCCTCAGCTGCCTGCTGGTTCTTCTCGCCCCTCTCCTGCCGGCCAGCGAACAAGCCGAGCCGCCGGCCTGGCTGCAGCCCCTCTTTCAGGCCGCCGCCGAGCCCCTGCGCCAGCGCCCAGAGGTAGCGGCAGAGCAATTAGAGGGACAGCGCGCCCAACTTGCCATCGCCCAAGAGGAGAGCGCCTGGAATCCCCGTTTCCACGCCGATGCCAGCGGCGCCTTGTCCGAAGATCGCCCCAACAATAGCACCGAGTTAGGGGGCAGTAATCGGGTCATTCGCTCCGATGATGTGCGCCTGGAATTGGGCATCAGCCAGCCCTTGAGCAGCGGCACCACGATCAACCTGCAAGCCATTAGCGCTCGCGAAACCAACAACCGCGCCAATGCGGTGTTGCGCGAAAGCTGGGTTTCGCGCATACGTTTGAATCTGACTCAAGAATTACTGCGCGGTGGTTCCGCAAGTATTAATCGCGCTGCCGTCAGCCAGGCCCGCAGCGATTTATTGGCGGTGGAGGATGCGCTGCAGGCGGCGATTGCCGATGCCTTTCGCGGACTCAGTGAAGATTGGCTTGAACACGCCCGGGCCCAGCATCGCCTAGCCCATGCCCAGGAGCAATTGGCCCACGCCCAGTCGGGCCTGGAATTGGCGCGGGCGCGCTTGGAAGTGGGCCTCAGCTCGCGCCTGGAAGTGCTTTCCCGGGAACGGGATTTGGTGGAACAGGAGGCCAGCGTCGCCCGCCTCCAACGGGCCCAGGACGCTGCCGCTAACCGTTTCCAGCGCCACTGGCAGGGCGACGAGATCCCCCCCCTTGAGAGCTTTTCCGCCAGCCCTCTCCCGAAGACCAGCAATGGCATCGGCTTTGCCGATACCCGCAGCGGACGCGATAGCGAGCGGGCCCAGGAGCGCATACAGCGCAGCTTAGAACAAGCCCTTGACCGCGGCCGCGATTCCTTGACCGCACGCGCCGGGGTTGGCCTGTTTGCCCGCGAAGACGGCTTCGATAGTAGTTGGGATCGGCTGAGCGAACGGGAAACCTTCGAGCTCTCCGCCGGCCTACGCTACGAGCGCATCCTTGGATCAAGCCGCGATCGCCTGGAACAGGAACGGGCGCGCCTGGCCCAGCGCCAAGCCCGCCTGCAGGCGATGCGCCAAGAGCGCGACTGGCTACTGGAACGGGATGAGCGCGAACGCGCCTGGTTTGATGCCGAAAGCGAAGTCCACGAGCGCCAGCGCATCCGCGATGCGGTAAGCGAAGAGCGGGATCTTATCCAAGGGGAATTCGCCGAAGGTAGCGCCGGAATCCGTGACCTCTTAGAAGCCGATCAACGTCTGCGCAGCGCCGAGCAGGCGGTAATCACGGCCCGCTTCAATGTTTTAATCGCCGAACTGCGCTGGCGCGCCCATGTCGATGCCCTGCCCCTGCCGCTTGTGGAAGGTACCCATGTCCAACCCTAAGTCCCTGCTTTCCATCCTCCTTGGCCTGGCTCTCCTCGGCCCCGGCTGTGGTCCTAGTGCCAACACCGATAAGCAAAGTGAGGAAACGGCGGTGCAGCGCATCGCCCTGCCAGTCCAGGTTATGCGCGCTGAGAGCGGAAATATTAGCGAAGTCATTGAAGTCCAAGCGCGGCTGCAATCGACGCGCAATCGCGATCTGGTAATCTTGAGTCCGGGCCTAGTGGCCGAACTGCCGGTGAGTGAGGGCGAGGTGGTTGAACAGGGCCAATTGCTGCTGCAATTGGATCCCCTGCCCGCCGACACCGATGCCCTAATCCAGGCCGAACAACAATTGGCCCGGGCCGAGCGCGCCCTGCACCGCCTCCAGGCCCTGCAGGAGCGCGTCCAGGGGGCGGTGGCCAGCGCCGATATCGAACAGGCCGAAGACGCCGTGAGCGATGCCCGCTTGGCCCTGGAACAGGCCCGCCGCAATCAGCAAAATCGACGCCTTATCGCCCCCTTTGCCGGGGTGATTAGCGGAGTTGATGCGGTGCTGGGGCAGCGTCTGGAAAGCGGCAGGTTGTTTGCCCACCTGCAAGAAATCGGATCATTTACTATTCCCGTGCGCATTCCTGAAACCCTGATCCCGCGCCTGAGCCTAGACCTGCGGGTGCAGGTAAGTCCCATTGGCAGCGCAGCCCAAGAAGGACGCATTATTAGTCTGCCCTCCGCCATCGACCGCAGCAGCGGCAGCGGGATTATGCAGGTACGCATCGAAAATGCCCCCGACGATTGGCGGCCCGGTGCCTTTGCCGTACTGCGTATCCGCAACCGCGAACTTGAGGCGCCGGTGGTGGTCCCGCGCATGGCTATCCAGTATAGCCGCAACCGCGCCTTCGTTTGGGAACTGCATGCCGATACCCTGGAGGCCAGCGAAGGCGAAGCGATGGAGGCGACAGCAGAGGCGCCTAGTCACTGGCTGGTGCGCCGCTCTTGGGTAAGCCTAGGCCAGGGCGATGAAGACCAGGTGAGTATTACCGAAGGTCTGCAAGTCGGGGCGATTATCGTCCGCGATGGCACCAGCGGCCTGCGCGATAATGTGCCAGTGCTCCCCCAGGGCCTGGAGGATTTAAGCCCGGCGGCAAAGGAAGCCGAAGAGGCGAGCGCTGAGGGCGAAGTTGAAAGTCAAGGTCAGCGCCGCGGCCAGGGCGGGCGGCCGGGCGGCGGTGGTCGAGGTGGTGCTCAATGAGTCTATTAAGCGGGGTTGTTGCCCGCCCCATTGGGGCCTGCGTTATCGCCGTGGCGGTGGTGGTGCTGGGGCTCTTAAGCTGGCAGCGACTGGGGGTGGCCCTGCTGCCGCCGGTGGAGTCCCCGATTATTACCGTGCGCGCCGATCGCCCCGGCTCCTCGGCGACGGAATTGGAGGAGCAGGTTCTTGAGCCCTTGCAGGATGTGCTGAGCACCCTGCCGGGCCTAGTAGCGATGCAGGGCCGGACCACCAGCGAGCGGGTAGAAGTGCAGCTAGCCCTGGATGCCAGCGCCGATGTGGCAGCCACCATCGAGCGCCTGCGTGAACGCCTCGCCAGTTGGCGACGGCCCCGGGGCTTAAGCGAACCGCGGATCCTGCGCTATGATCCGGGGGCTGAACCCCTCATGCGGCTCACCCTACGGGCGCGGCCCCAGGGGCCCAATCTCCCCGCCCTAGCGGTGGCGGCGCGGGAAGATTTGCTGCCGCAGCTGGAAAGTCGCCCCAGTGTTGCCTCGGCCCTCATACGCGGGGCCCAAGACATTGAATTACAGGTCCAAGTCAATGAGGCCGCCCTGCGCGCCCTTGGCCTCAGCATCAACCAAGTGCATACCGCCATTCGCGATGGGGTGGAAACCCGCTCGGCGGGCAGCATTCGCACCAGCGATGGCAACCAGGCGATTCATCTCCGCGGCCCGATTACCCTCCCCGAGCACCTGCCCAGTCTGCCCCTGCCTGGAGGGGTACGCCTGGAGGATGTGGCGGAGGTCCAGCAGCGGCGCAGCGAAAGCGAAGAACTCGCCACCAGCCTACAAAACGGCATGGTGGAGGACGCCCTGCTGATTGAAATTCTGGTGCAGTCCGAAGCTCCGGTGGTGGCCGCCGCCGATGACCTGCGGCATTTTCTCAATCGTATCGCCCAGCCCCAGGGCGAGGGTGTATGGGATTTCGCCGGCGGCGAATTGCATCTGCTCTCCGATGCATCCATGCCGATCCGCACCGCCATCGATGAGGTGATTGCGGCCATGGCCCTGGGTGCCCTGCTTGCCGGCTTAGTGCTGCTCCTTTTCCTGCGCTCCTTTGCCAGCGCAGCGGTGGTCTTCCTCTCTGTCCCGCTGTCGGTTTGCGGTGCCTTTCTGGTGCTGGCCGCGGCGGATGTCACGGTCAATCTCATGAGCCTAGGCGGCCTCGCCCTGGGCATCGGCATGCTGGTTGATAATGCGATTGTGGTGATTGAGAGCGCGCGTCGCCACCAAAGCGGCCACCGCCGCCGCGAGCGCGAAGTGGCGGTGGCCAGGGGCACCGGCGAAGTGGCCTCTGCGGTTATCGCTGCCACCCTAACTACGCTCGTCGTCTTCGTTCCCCTCATGTACGCCCCGGGCATCCTCGGCGACCTTCTCAGTGATCTCGCCTGGGCGGTGGTTGCCAGTCTCGGCGCCAGCCTCGCTGTGGCCCTGCTGATTACCCCACCCTTGCTCACCATAAGCCGCCAGGGGCAGTGGCAGCCGCTGCCGCCGCGGATCCACGCTGGCTACGATCAAGAATTACCCGGCGGCTGGCGACACCCCCGCTGGTGGGCCTTAAGTCTGCTGCCCGCGAGCAGCCTCCTCGCCCTCTCCTGGTCGGCGCCCCTCAGCCATATCGCCCTTGCCAGCGCCGCCATTTGGCTGGTCATTGCCAGCGCCTGGCTATGGCAACTGCGTCAAGGCTCGTTCTGGCGCTGGGCGGTGCGACTGCCCCTGCGCCTGGGTAATCTCGCCCTCTCTTGGTTGCGCTGGTGGCTTTTACTGGCCCCGGTGCTGCTCTTGGCCCTGCTCGCCGGCCTGCGTCGTCGGGTCGCTGGTGGGGGGCTGGGCAGTCGCCTCTTCAGCTCTGCCTTGGGAATCTTGGAATCCCTGGGCCAGGCCATCGCCAGGGCCTATGGCCTGGCCATCGAGCGGGTGGTCAAACGGCCGGCGCTGGGCCTGCTGGTGCTTATGGTCCTGGTTGGCATGGGCGCCGCCTTGGGGCCGGAACTGCCACGGCGGCTGCTGCCGGAACAGACCAACCGAGCCTTTACCATGAGCGTCGATCTCCCCCGATCCAACGATGTCGAAGCCTCTGGGCGCTGGTCGCAAAATTTTCTCCAAGCGCTGCACGATCTCGATCCCCAGCTGCAAGCCATCGCCATTGCCGGAGAAGATGGCCGCTTTAGCCCCACCCTGGACCGCCGCCAAGCCCACCAGGTGCAGGTGCTCATCCAGCGCCCTCAGGCCAGTCCTAGTCTGGCCGAGGAGGCCTACTTCCTTACCCGCCTGGAACGCCAGGCCCTGGCCGCAGGGGCCCTCGGCGCCGCTGTCTGGGCACCGCCCCTATTTACCATCGGGGGCACCCAGCAGGATGCCCTGGCGATTGCCCTGCGCGGTGGCAATGAGGCCCAACTGCGGCAAAGCGCCTTGGAATGGCAGGCCCAATTGCGCCTCCTCGGGGCCGGCGGGGTACGCACCTCGGCCACTGATCAAACCCAAGAACTACAGATTATCGCCGATGCCGGACGCCTCTCCGAAGCCGGCCTAAGCTGGCAACAATTCCAAGATCGCCTCGCCGCGGCAACCTCGATTACTTCCATTGAAAGTTTCCGGCCGCGCTTTGACGGCTTTACACCATCGCCAAGCATCCTTCCCATCCGCGTCCACGGCAGCCTGCGCGAAGCCCCAATCAGCGCCCTCGCCGACCTCGATATGGGCGATGAGAGCCGCCCCCTGCCCCTCGCCAGCATTGCCCGCATCGAGCGCCTGCAGTCCAGCGGCACCATCCACCACCGCGATGGCCGGCGGGTTGCCACCCTCAGCGCCACCAGCCTGCCCCCGGGTATAAGCCCCAGCGCCATGGTGGCAGAACTGCAGCGCCAATCCCCCCTGCCCCCGGGCATGAGCGTCCTCGACTACGGCCTGGATGCTCTCACCAATAGCCATCTCCTGGCCCTGGCTGGGCTCTTAGTGTTAGCGGTATTTCTGGTGCTGGTGGTTATGGCGGTGCAGTTTGAAAACCTCGCCCAGCCGCTGATTGTACTGCTGGGGGTACCGATGGCCCTGGCCGGCGCCCTGCCCGCCCTGTGGTTCACCGGCCATGGCCTCAATGTCATGTCCGGCATTGGCCTGGTGGTGCTGGCTGGCATTAGCGTGAATAATGCGATTGTCCTCGTCACCACGATTAATCTGCGCCGATACAGCGGCCTATCGCCCCTCGAGGCCATTGCCGATGGCGCCCGCACCCGCCTGCGCCCGATTGCCATGACCACCCTCACCACCGTCTTAGCGCTGATTCCCCTAAGCCTCGGCTGGGGCGAAGCCAGTGCCCTGCGCGCCCCCCTGGCGGTGGCGGTTATCGGCGGCATGGCCTCCTCCAGCATGCTCATCCTCTTCGGCCTGCCAGCCATTCTCGCCTTTATCCATGGACGAGGAGCAAACCCCACGCAGCCACCGGCCTGATAGGATCCCCCTTGCCTTAGGACATGTGGGTAACGAAGATGACGACATGTCCTTCGCCCGACTCTTTGGCCGCCGAGCCACTCAAAAAACTACTGAAGTTTCTGCCAAGCAAGCTGAAGAGCGCCGGGAAATCGCCGATAAATTGGTGCAAGAAGACGAGCGCCGGGCGAAGCGCGTCCAACAACAGCTACTTACCCAAATCCCAGCCATCGCTGGCTGGTCGCATGCCCTGGTCTACCGCCCCACCAGTGCCGTCGGCGGTGACCTGGTAGATGTAAACATCATGGGTGACAATCGAATCCTCATCGCCATTGGCGATGTCTCTGGCCACGGCACCCAGGGTGCTCTCATTGCGGTCAGCGCGCGCAAGGCCCTGCATGCTTTAATTGATCGTGTCGAATCTCTGGCTGATCTCATCATCAATCTCAATGAAGACCTGCGTCGGGATCTCACCGCCGGTCAATTCATTACCGCCTTCGTTGGCATCCTTAACCCCGACGATGGTCGTCTCGTCTACGCCTGCTGCGGCCACCATCACGCTCTGGTGGTGGATGCCCAAGGGCCCATCCACCTGCGCCGCCTCGCCTCCAGCGGCATGGCCCTGGGCGTCGCCGACTCTGAAACCATGGCCGAGCGCCTAACCCTGCGCGAGACCACCATTCCCCAGCAGGCCTCATTGGTCATCTACACCGACGGCCTGCCAGAAACCCGCAATTCGGCAGACCAAGAATTCGAGGAGGAAGGGGTCATGGCCAGCCTCATCGGCGCCAGCCGCAGCGAGCCCCAGCAACTCGCCGACATCCTCCTCAGCGCCGCCCAAGCCCACCATGGCAGCGAACAACTCGAAGACGATGCCACCATTTTAGTCATCAAACGCCCCTGAAGCCCAGCGGGGAACAGAGAGCGTGCGACGAGCCCTACCACGATTTCCCTGCCCTTAGCGTTGCAACCCAGGTTGCACACCCTGTGGAGAGCCGGGAGCAGCAATGGTCCAAACAAGAATTAATTACAAAAATAGCAAATACTCGTTTTTAAAAAGCATGAGTAGCATCATGTCGCTAAAATAGCCTTCACTCAGATACGCAACTGTGCCAATATAAGGCTGAAGCTGTGCTCCAGGCGCAAAATGGAGCGCATTCTCGCTTTCCTCCCGGTAAAATTGCAAAGGGAAGCTCTCATTGTTGGTAGACCGTTTTTCTTCTTCCGGATTGCCTGGCCTCTGTGGCGTCTGGTGGTAAAGCTTGCTGCAATGGTTCAGTCGCTCGGAAGAGCGGTCACGGTTTGGTATCGGCCATTGCATGGCGAAGGACTGGGTAAGGCTGTCGCGGATGACGGATCTTGCCCCAGTTGTTGTTTTCCACCGTAACTGCCTCGACGGTCGCTCGTCGGCGGCGGTGGTGCGGCGTAAGGAAAACGGTCGTGGAACCTATCAACCCCTGCAATACGGAAATAAGCTGCGGCATTCGGTGCTGGGTCGGCGGGTGTATATCCTCGATTTCGCCCTTGATGAGGATGAGATGCGGCGCATTGCCCAGGAGGCCAGCGAGGTGATTTGGCTCGACCACCATGCCTCCAATGTCGAACTGCAGCAGCGCCTGGGCTGGGGTACCCTGGATCTTAGCGAGTGCGGGGCCACCCTCACCTGGAAAACCCTGTATCCCGATGAGCCAATGCCGGAAGTCCTCGCCTATGTGAAGGATAAGGATCTCTGGCTGTGGCAGCTGCCCCATGCGCGGGAGATTACAGCGGGGCTCTTTGCCACCTATTCAGATCGTAATTTCACCGGTCTTTTGGAGGCCGATCTCGAGCGCATGCGGCGCAAGGGCATTCCCATCATTAAGGCCCTGGATGAGCGGGTGACCAAGACCATTGGCCACGGGGTGGAAATTAGCGAGCCCTATGGCCTGCGCGATATTCGCGCTTTGGTGATTAATGCCCAGATCGATCACTCCGACATTGGCGCCCTAGTAACCAAGCCGGTGAGCGAGGGCGGCAAGGGGCTGGATTTGGCAATTATGTTCTTCCTGCGCGCCGATGGCCGCTGGGTGCACGTTCTGCGATCTACCTCCGTCGATTGCGGGCGCATTGCCAGCAATCGCGGCGGCGGCGGACATCCCGCGGCCGCCAGCTATGTCGCCGATCAGCCCTTTCCCTATTCCGTCGACTGCCTGAACTGGCCCCTATAGGCCGCGCAGGGGCTGCCAGTTCAGGGCCATGCGGCTGCGCAGGGGCGTATCCGCACTCAGCAGCAAGCGAGTGGGCCGACCCTGCCAATTGGGATAGCGCTCGGCCGGCGGCAGTCCTTCGGGGAAGGGCTTACTGCTGGCTTCCATACCGCGAACCCGGGTGACGCCGCCCCAGGGCTGGCTGTGGCGGCCCTGATGTTCGGTCCAGAGGCAGAGCCAGGGAAATAGCCGGTGGTCAAACTGGGCGCTCAAGGCCCAGCCGAGTTGGGGATTGGCCACCTCCCAGGCCCCCTCCTCTAGGGCTAGAGCGACAATGTCGCCGGCAGCGGTCGCAGAGCGGGGAGGAATGGCGAGGGCCTCGGCCACCGGCACCGGGCTGCCCGGCGCGGCGCTAAAGCGGGAAGCGGCATGGGCGCCGGCATCGGGATGCAGCACCGCTGAAGCCGCCTGGCAGCGCACTTCAGCCCCGTCGATGAGGGGGTCACCCAGGCTGATGTGCTCGCACCATTCGATTTCATGATCCTCGCCATCGATGGCGCTGACGGTGGTATCCACCAGCAAGCGCGAGCCATCGAGACTGATCAGCCGCTCTACCTCCAGGCCGGCTAGGGGCAGGCGCAGGCGGGCGCGAATGCCTTCGCCATCGGCCGCTAGCTGCCAGGGTAAAACCCCGGCTTCGCCGTGCAGGGGACGACCGCCGTCATCGGGACGCAGGCCAAAGCGATCGAGACAGCAATTCCAACCGCAGATATTGGCCAGCAGGGGCGCCTCGGCGGCGGGGCCCCAGGCCGGGCCGGCGCGGTCGGGGCGCTCAGCCGGCCAAGGCGGCTGCCAGAGGGCCTCCGGGCCTGGAGAACCGTCGGCTAAAACACCTTGCAGGGAGGCGATCTGCGCTCCCCAGGTGGTCACCACCACGCTCAAGAATTGATTACTCAGCCGCAGGGCCTGATCACCGCGCCAGAGACAGGGGGTGGTATTCATCGAATCTCCTAATAACTGCGGGCGATAAGGCCCAGGCCTTCGAGGGTCAAGCCGGGACGGTAGTGCCATGCGGCAGGTAAGGATGCAAGCCACCCCGCCGCGGCACCACCACTGATGACCACGGTTTCTACAGCCGCCGCCCGCACTGCTGCCTCAACGGCCGCTTTCAGCATGGCCGGATAAGCAATGGCCAATCCCTGGCTGCAAGCCTCGCTGGTGGACTGGGCCAGTGGATTTGCCTGAGAAGCGTGATTTGGCTGGGCAAGGGTAGGCGGCAGGGAGAAGGCCGGCAGAGCGGGAACGCTCATCGCTAGGCCCTGGGCGCAGGCGGCGGCGGAAGGCAGAATCATACCGCCCAGGAACTGTGCTCTCCCCTCCATTCGACGCCAGGCGCTTACCGTGGTGGCGGTGCCGCACTGCAGCAGCACCGCCGCCGGCCAGTGCTGGAGGGCAGCGGCAGCGGCACAAATTCGATCGGCGCCACAGCCCGCGTACTGGCCATAGTCGGGCAGGGGCAGGTCAAAGCCAAGGGCCCGCAGGGGCGGCGAGCGATCCCCCCACCAGGCCTGCACCGCCGCCGCCGCGGCACCGCCGCCGGGCAAGAGATAGGCCGCAGCAAGGCCTTCGCAGTAGGCGGCCAGGGGGCCGTAATCGCCATCGCCGTGCGCAAGGTAAAGGGCCGGGCCGGACACCTCGCGGCCATCCCAGCGCAGGGCCTTAAGGGCGGTATGGCCGCAATCGAGAAGGAGCCAGGGCGCCTCAGGGCTGGGCGGCGACACCGGTGCTCCCGAAGCCACCGCTGCCGCGAGCGGTTTCGTCCAAGCGCTCTACCTGCTGCCAACTGCATTGCCACACCGGCGCCAAAACCAATTGGGCGATGCGCATGCCGCGCTCAATGACGAAGGGCGCCTGGCCAAGATTAGCCAGGATGACGCCAATTTCGCCGCGGTAATCGGCGTCGATGGTGCCGGGACTATTGAGACAGGTAATGCCCTGCTTGAGGGCCAAGCCGGAGCGCGGCCGCACCTGGATTTCCCAGCCCGGCGGCAGCGCCACCGCCAAGCCGGTGGGGATAAGGGCCCGCTCGCCCGGCTGCAGAGTTACCGCATCCTGCACCGCCGCCTGTACATCCATGCCGGCGGCCTGATCAGAGGCATAGGCGGGCAGGGCCAAGCCGGCGAAGTGGGGGAGAGCTTGCAGGGGAACGGGAAGGTGACTCATAGCGGGTGGCTACAACCTAGGGATGGCATCAAGGGTACAAGAATGAGTCTCCCAGCGCAGGCAGGGCGGCTGAAAGCTCGCCTTGGGTCAGGAATCCCCGCTTCGCGGTGGATGCCTTTAGCGCAAAAAGCGCCCTATTCAGGGCATTTTTGCTGGCCGATCAGGAGATCGGCGATCCCGGGGGCAAGCCTTGAGCCGGACTGCCAGCGCCGGCAGGGCCGCCAAACGCAGACAAAACAAAGACATGCAGGCGCTGAGCCGCCCGGGCCCCCAGAGCAGGTTGGGGCTTGCACCGGTGGCGCCCCAGAACGAGCATACGCACCATGGCATACCTTCCGCTTGGAGCAGCATGACGGTCAGCCCCGAAGCCTTACTCAGGGCCCTCGCTGAGATTATTAATAAACGCGCCCTGCTCGATCCGGATCAGGTGCCGCGCCTGGTGAAACTCGCCCTGCAGGCCGGGGTCCACGACAGCGAAAGCCTGAAGCAGTGGGTGAGTTCGACGCCAAAAATTACCAATGAGTTGCGCAGTGAATTGCTTGGCGTCCTGCGCACCCCACGCCAGCGCTGCTTTGGCCCCTTCACCATTGTCGGCCACCTCGCCGATGGCGGTATGGGCGATGTCTGGCTAGCCATGGACGATGAAGGCGCCTTGGCGGTGGTGAAAACCCTGCTTCCGGACCTGCATAATGACGATGAATTCGTCCACCGTTTCCGCCGTGAAGCCCAGATCACCAGCGGATTTACTAGTCCGTTCCTGGTGCGCTGCCTGGGTTCGGGAACTTCCACCGAACTGGACAGTTCGCTCTTCATCATTCTTGAATACGTATCCGGCGGTGATCTGCACAATCTTATCTGCGCTCGCGAACGAATTGGCGAATTAGAAGCACTGCGAATCGGCCGACAAGTCGCCCTGGCCTTGGATGAAGCAGATAAGCTACACTTGGTGCACCGGGACATTAAACCCGAAAATATTCTCATTACCTCTAAAGGTGACGCCAAACTTGTGGACTTCGGCCTTGCCCGCACCACCAAGGCAGATCGCACCGTTCTCACCCTCGCCGGCAGCACCCTGGGCACCCCGGATTATATGTCGCCAGAACAAATTTACGGCGACGCGGATCTCGATATCCGCTCGGATCTTTACGCCCTTGGCTGCGTCCTCTTTTTCTGCCTCGCCGGACACCCTCCCTATGAGGGTGACTCCATCGATATTATGAAAAATCACCTTTCGGGAAATATTCCCAATATTCGCAGCTATAACTCCGCGGTAAGCAAACAAACCCGCGCCATCATCGAACGCTGCATGGCCAAGAAACGGGATGATCGTTTCAGCACTGGATTCGAAATGGCCGAAGCCTGCGGCGCCGCCATGGAGCGCAAAGGCACCCAGCGCTTCGATACCACGATGCGCGGGATTAAGCTTTCGGACATGCTGCCCAAGCCACAGTTTTCCAGCGATAGCATTATCGAACTTGGCGAAGCCATACCGCCGCCAGTGATCCCTCCGATGCCACAGGCGCCTTATCACTGGCTGCTGCTTCAAGATCAACGCAGCGGCCTCGCCATCCATCTCATCGCTAAGACCTCAATTCTCATCGGGAAACTGCGAGCCTCGCCAGTGGATGTCTGCTTACGCTATTACCCCAAAGAACAGTACGCCGAGCTCAATAATCGAGTCAGCCGACAGCACTGCGAGTTGCGCCGCCACGAAAGCGGCAGCGGTTTTGTGATTACCGACTGCGGCAGCACGAATGGACTATTAATCGGTGGCACCCGCATTCCTGCCCACACCCCCTGGCCCCTCCCCGAACAAGGCGCCCTGCGGGTGCAAATTCCAAAATCACTTACCTTTAGCCTGCGCGGCTTAGGTGGCATACAGCCTCACTCCCTGTTGATTTCCCGCCCAGATAACCATCCGCAGGTAAGCTACGTCCTGGCCCAGGGCGAAATCAGCATCGGCGGTGAAGACTGCGAACTGCGCATTCACGATGGAAATAGCGAAGACGATGCCCTGCTCCTGCGACCTGGGGCGGCTGGCTGGGAATGGCGTAAACGCGGCGAAGATGCCAACCAATGGCGCTTGGTAAACGAGGACAGCGTCCTCAAAACCGCC
This sequence comes from Planctomycetota bacterium, assembly GCA_007695355.1. GTDB lineage: Bacteria > Planctomycetota > UBA11346 > UBA11346 > UBA11346 > REDP01. The sequence continues at coordinate 910 of REDX01000148.1, read as the reverse complement.
AGTCTGAATTTTTCCTGCCGTTGGGGCAACCACGACGATTTCGCCTAGGCCCCCAAGTGCCCCAAAGCAAACGGCCCCTTCCGCAGGAGGCGAAAAGGGCCGTCATCGGGATTCCATGAAGAGAATGGCTTAACCGTCGATGAGCATGTCCTGCAACTGCAGGTCGTTCTCTTCCATGTACTCCGCGCCTTCAATTGAGAGCGGGGTCCACGGCAGTAAGCTTAAACGGTTTTTGGGGATTGCTTTGAGGGTATGCTCGCACAGGCCATAGGGCACCGGTTCGCCGGAGTCAATTTTCTTAATCGCCCGATTGATCTGCCAGAGCAAGACCTTTTCATTTTCGGCGAGGCGCAGATTAGTGTCCTGGAAATCCGCATCAGAACCACGATCGGCCTGATGGGTGGGTGCAAGGTGCCCCTCTTCCATGTCCATGGCTGACTTTTCCAGGCTTCCGATATCTTCAACTATTTCCCGGCGTTTCGTCGATAGAATCTGACGCCACTTTTTTAGTTCATCGGCCTTAAAGGGGCATTTAGGAGCAGCGCTAGAAGATTTGGCCATGGTAGAAATACCTCGTAGTTGTTGGTAAAGACCAGATGAATCACTGAAGCTTACGCCACCCACGAACCACCGCAAGTGCGGGATCAGCGGGCGAGAGGTGGGGACGGTAGCAGATGGGGAGACGGTTCAAGCATATTCGTGGGCAATCACCAATGCCGCGCAATCTTCGCTCTCGGGGGGTCTGGCTAGAAGTTCACCAACAAGAACGCCCAAACGGGGCCAGGGCGACGCATCTATGGGCTGGGTGTCAAGTACCAAAGTTGTGTCGGTTTCTAAAAGAGCACAAAGCCCCCTACCCCCACAACTCTGCTGGACGTTTAGCAGAGCCCTGGGGAGCTCGAGGGGCAAA
>REDX01000162.1 GCA_007695355.1 Planctomycetota bacterium | reverse complement strand
CGCTTTGCGCGCCTTGCAGCTACCCTACGGCGCTGCGAATTCCTCAAGGAATTTAGTGGACAGGAGACGAGTGCTCTGTCTTAGCAATCCCGCAGCTTAATCTGGCAACTTACTTGCAACTTACTTGCGACTTACTTGTAACTTACGCTGGCCGCAGACAGGCATTTTCTGTGCCTTAGCGGGCGTCGAGGACGATGATTTCGACGCGGCGATTGCGGGCGCGATTTTCACGGGTGTTATTGCTGACCAGCGGTTGGAATTCACCGAAGCCGGCAAAATGGATACGATCTTCGCTAATGCCGGCGCTGATCAGCTCGCGGAGCACTGAAAGCGAGCGGGCAGCGGAGAGATCCCAATTGTCGCTCCAACGATCGCGGGTGCGCACAATCGGTTCATTATCGGTGTGGCCAACCACCCGGATTTGTTTGCCGGGGTAGCGCTGGTTAATTACCCGCACAATGCGCGCAAGCGCCGTCTTCGCATTATTGGTGAGATTGGCAGATCCGGAGGCGAAAAGGATTTCATTGCCAACGGTAATCACCATTTCATCACCGCGCCGGCTTACCGTGGCCCCAGTGCCGGCCAGGTCATCGGCCATGGTGTCACGCGGCGCCGGTTGTGGAGCCGGCGCTGCGGGCCGTGAGCGCTCTAGAGCTAAGGCATCGCGAAGTCCGTTAATGCGGGCTTCAAGTTCAGAGATTTCGGTTTCTCGATGGAGAACCGTGCGATTCCCCTCGGACCGGGAGCAGCCGGTGCCGACGGTAGCGGCGATCAGGGTGCAGGCGAGCAGGGTGAAGGGCTTTTTCATACTGAGCATATTAGGGGCTCTTGTGGCGGCGCAACCGAACCCTCTGCCCGATTGCGCGGTGGCGATTTTGCACCTGTGGCCTCCATCAAGCCAACCCGATCCGCTGGGTTCAACGGTGTTGATTTCCTCGGGCAGGAGACCAGCGGATCGGGCAGCAGCCATGGATTGACGGCTGGTTATTTGCCGTCGAGGCGGGCGAGTACGGCATCTCCCATGGCGACGGTGCTCAGCGCCGTTTGCCCAGGAGCTGCCATATCGGCAGTGCGCAAGCCATCGCCGAGGACAGCGCGGATGGCGGTTTCCACCGTATCGGCTTCCTCATTGAGGCCCAGGCCATAGCGCAGCAGCATGCCGGCGCTGGCAATTGCGGCCAGAGGATTGGCGATGCCCTTGCCGGTGATATCGGGAGCGCTGCCGTGAATCGGCTCGAAAAAGCCGATCGGGCCGCCAATCGAAGCCGAGGCGAGCATGCCGATAGAGCCGGTAAGCATGGAGGCGGCGTCGGAGAGGATGTCACCAAAGATATTGCCGGTGACGATAACGTCGAACTGGGTGGGATTGCGCACCAACTGCATGGCCGCATTGTCGACGTACATGTGGCTGAGACGGACTTCGGGATATTCCTTGGATAATCCAATAACCACTTCCCGCCAGAGCTGGCTGACATCAAGAACATTGGCCTTATCCACCGAACACAGGCGCTTATCTCGTTTCATTGCCGTTTCAAAGCCGACCCGAGCGATGCGTTCAATTTCAGCGACGCTATAGACCATGGTATTAAAGCCACGGCGCTCAGACCCTTCCCCTTCGATGCCTCGCGGTTGGCCAAAGTAAATCCCACCGGTGAGTTCACGGACGACCATAATATCCGTCCCGCGCACCACTTCCGGCTTCAGCGTAGAGGCATCGACAAGTTCATCATAGACAACTGCCGGACGAAGATTGGCAAAGGCGCCAAGCTCGGAACGCAGGCGCAGCAGTCCGGCCTCTGGCTTAAGATGATGCGGCATGCTCTCCCACTTTGGGCCACCGATGGCGCCGAAGAGCAGCGCATCGGAATCTTTGACCCCGGCAATGGTCTCATCCGGTAAGGGATTGCCGGTGGCATCGATGGCAGCGCCGCCGGCGAGGTATTCATGGAAGCTAAATTGGTGGCCAAATCGTTCTCCGATGGCCACTAAAAGGCGCACGGCCTGCTGGTTAACCTCAGGGCCAATGCCATCGCCGTGGATCACTGAAATGCGGTAAACACCCATGCTTGTGTCTCGTCTGTCAAAAAGGGGGCAGGGAGAGCTGCTGGGCCATCGGGACCAGCGGCCTGTCTCTCTAGGAATGGGAAGGTCAGAGGGTGCCGCAGTCTGCGCCGGAGCAAGTCTGTCTCTGTCGCCGGCCGAAGTATGGCATCGATCGGCTCTCCCATTATATTGACCTGGGCGTTTCCAGGCAAGGTTTGCAAGGTTTTCCCGGGCTTGTTCGAGGGCTGAGACTTGGATGCTGATTAGCTGGGGATGCTATGAGTGCACGCGTTAAACCATCCGCCAGCAACTCCCGGCGGCGCCCGCCGCCTTGTTTGCTTCTAGATGTGCAGAACTGCTTGCACGGTATTGGCGAACTGCAGCGCATAGCTGGCAGCAATGTCGAGGCCGCGCGGCGGCAATTATATCAAGCCTGTGCACGGTTTCCTGAGGTTTGGTACTTTCTCGATGGGGGGCCGGCGGGCGATGAATTGCAGGCCCCTGGCCATACCTGGGTGCGCAGTGGTTGCGTCACCGCCGATGAGGCACTGGTTGACTGGCTGCAGCGACATCCGCAGCGGCGGCCAGTGCTGACCATTAGCGCCGATCGAGATCTAGGGATGCGGGCTCGTGGTCTCGGCAGTCGGATTATGGAACCAGTGGACTTTTGGCGCCGCTATATCGTCACCGCTGCACCGCAAGCTCCGCCGCCAGTGGTCGAGCAGCATCGAGAATTGAATCCATGCGAGGTTGACCACTGGCTGCGCATGTTTGAGTCTAGGCGCGATGAGCCGTCGGATCCGTAATCAGGGGTAAATCAACGGTGAAGATAGATCCTCGATCTTGCTCAGAAGTCACCTGGACGCTGCCGCCGTGGCTGCTGATGACATTGCGCACGATGCTCAAGCCAAGGCCGGTTCCGCCGACTTCTCGCGAGCGGGCTTTGTCGACACGATAAAATCGCTCCCAAATGCGTTCGAGGTATTGCTTGGGAATGCCGATGCCAGTATCGCGAACTTGGCAGCGCAGAAGCATGTCTTCTTGCTGCAGGCGAATCACCACCTGCCCGCCTGCAGGGGTGTATTTAATGGCATTATCGATTAAATTATCAATGGCCTGTCGCAAAAGTTCGGCATCCCCGCGAACCCATAATGATAATGCTTTGCTGGGTTCCTCAAGGATCAGGCTTATGTTTTTGCTCCCGGCATGGGCCTCCATTTGCTTCGTACTCATGCGAATGAGGGCGGCCATGTCTACTGGTTCGCGGTCGTTTTGATCGTGTCGCGCTTCGGCCCTTGAGAGGGTTAAGAGATCCATGACGATGGAGCTTAAACGCAGACACTGATCGTGCACTTTGGCAATAAAGCGTTGGCGAGTGGCGGCGGGCATCTCGGGATCGTCATCAAGGGTCTCAACCAATCCGCGAATGGCAGCGAGCGGAGTTTTGAGTTCATGGCTGACATTGGCGACAAAATCCCGGCGCATGGTTTCAAGCAGTCGCCGCTCGCTAATATCATGCAACACCAGCACCGCGCCAATGGGTTTTCCACTATCGTCGCTGAAGGTGGCGGCATGGAGATCCACCGTAACTTCTTGGTTAGGCCGCTGGCGATGGTAGACCGTAATGGTGCGCTGTTGACGCTGGCCATTGGCCAGCACTTGCTGACTTACCTCAAGGATTTCAGGGTGACGGCAAATGTCCCATAGGGGCGCCTGGACGGCTGGATACTTGATCCCTAACAGGTTTGCGGCTGGCTGATTGAGGAGCATCACATAGCCGCGAGAGTCCACCGCCACCACTCCCTCACTCAATCCTGAGAGGACGGCGTGGAGTCGGTTGCGCTCGTCGGTTATAATCCCTAGGCGCGATTCGAGTTCGGCGGCTAAGCTGTTGAAGGTGCGCGAGAGCACGGCGAAGGCATCGCCCGGGTGTGCATTCATGGGGATACGCCGTCCCAGATTCCCAGCGCTATAGGCCGTGGCGGCCTCGGTAATTTCTCCGAGCGGACGGGAGATGCGGCCGGCGCTATAGATGCCCAGGCCGATGGCGACGGTTACGCCCAATAGCCCAGCTAACAGCAGAGAGCGCAGCAGTTCATGTCGACGTTCCGTGAGATTGGTGAGGGGATAGGCAATGCGTAAATAGCCTAAATGAAGATCATGGTGGTGTAGACTGCGCGCGACATAGATCATTTCATGTCGAACTGAAGTGCTGTAACGGGTAGCGGTACCAAGGCCGCTACTTGTATTCCGGGCGGCTAGGATCTCCGGTCGCTGTCCGTGATTGTCAAGTCCTTCGGCGCGGCGGCGGGAATCGCTTAAGACCTGTCCATCCGGGTCGATGATCGTCAGGCGGGCTCCCACCGCTTGGTCTAGTTGGCGCAGATAGTTACGGAGGGATGCCATATCTCCTTGGGCAAGGGTTGGACTCACCAACTCCTCCAGGAGTCGGCTTTTGTGGGTGAGACTTTCTTCCAGCTGCCGCGCGCTATCCCGGCTCAATTGGTGGAGCGCTAAGAATCCGGTGATCAACATAGCGACCATGATGACCAGCGCATGACCGAGGGCAAAGCGGGTGCGCAGATTGAGCCGGCTCAGCATCACCTGTATCATAGCGGCAGCCTATTCTGGCTTGTGCCCGAGCAATCACTTGGCCAAAGACTGGGACTATCCTCGTCTGGACGCAGGGTAAGGCAGCATTTTGGCATCAGTTTGCCATGAAGTCGAAACGACATTTCGCCAGCCAGAAGAGCGGTGCCATGAGGCGGTATAACGCAACTCTGCGGGGTCATATAAATTTTTTATTTGCAGTGGGTTATGTAGTTTAAGCGGCGCTTAATCCGAGCCCGCCTCATGACCATCTTATTCAGACAGGTGAAGCATACGCCGCTCGCCTTCTGCGAATTGGGGTTTGCCTTGCTTGGGAAAGCCTACAAACTGCGAATGATGACTCCTGCACGAGAGGATCGTATTTTTCTCTATCACCTCCGGTGCTGCCTGGACAGGCGCACGGGTGGTAGGCCCCCCGTGAATTTCATGCCTTCTGTTTTCGCTACGCTCCCCCTCATTTTTTCCTTGATAATGACAGTGGTGGCCTGCCCATTCTTCAGTCTCAGAGTCGGCGCATGAGCACGCGCGATCTCGCTGTCGAGAATGTGGTGATTAAGGATCGCTACGAAATCATGCGCAAGATTGGGCATGGAGCCACCGGATCGGTGTACCTAGCCTACGATACCGAACTCCTGCGCCCGGTAGCGGTGAAAATCCTGCATCCGGATTTCAGTCGCAATGAAGAGATCGCCCAGCGTTTTGAGGTTGAAGCGCTGATCACCAGTCGCCTCCAGCACCCAGGGGTAGTGGCCGTTTTTGACCGCGCCGAAACCGTTGGTGGGGCGCATTGCTATATCATGAGCTTGGCGCTGGGCAAAACCCTCTCTGACTACTTGGACGAATTACGCCAGATGGAGGATAGTTGGCCCTACGCAAGTCTGGTGGACCGCATCAATCTCTTTCTGAAATTACTCGATGTGATGACCTACGCCCACGGCCAAGGGGTGGTACATCGCGACCTCAAGCCGGAAAACATCGTCCTTGGTGAACATGGTGAGGTGCGCGTTCTCGACTGGGGCTTGGCGCGGATTATTCGAGAAGTCGACGATGTCTTGACGGCAGAGCATCTTTATAATGAGGTTTTCGGGGATGATGAGCGGGCTACCCAGAGCAATCATAGCCGGCCGCCATCAGCAAGCGACCGCCGCAAGAACACCAGTCATCATCGTCGCACTGACCGTATTAGCGAAAGCGGTGATGGTCGGCTGAGCAAAGTCGACGAGACCATCATCAATACGGCCCTGCAGGCCCAAGAATTGGCAGAAAAAACTAAAAATGGCCTTGAGGCTGTGCTCTATCACCAAGTGGATCATCTCAGCGCTACGGTGATTAGCAGTTCGCAACCGGTAGTGGAGGACGGGCCCAGTTCTCTCTCACCACACGACCTTACTCAATCGTCCGCGGACAGAGAGACAAGCGGTCAGGCGACACCGGTCCCAGATCAAGCGAAGCAGGTTCGCTCACCCCGCTCATCTGGTCGTATGTCGACGGTAAGCCAAGATCGTCGCAAGTCGTCAATCCACGGGGGCGGTTCTGAGCGCTCAACCCGTCTTGGCGCGGTACTTGGCTCGCCTGCTTATATGAGTCCCGAACAGGCCGCTGGCCAAGCGCATCTCGCCGATGAGCGCTGCGATATCTATAGCCTTGGGGTCATCCTTTTTGAACTTCTCACCCTGCAGGTGCCGGTGGCACGCAGTGATGGCGAAGCGATTGTTCAATACATTAAGCGAGTTGAAGATGGTGATCGGCAGAGCCTTAGCGCAGTATGGCCAGAATGCCCACAGCAACTCCAAGTAATCACCGATTGGGCCTTGGCCAAAGATCCCCAAGAGCGCTATGGGTCCTGCGAGATCTTCCGTGAAGAATTGCGCACACTTTTGGTCCAGTTTTCGGAAAATTTCGCGGAGCGCGAGCGGCTGCGTTTAGCCAATGAACGCAAAGCGGCATGGTTGCCAATTGGATCCTGGAATTATCTCAATAACCCCCAACTAGATCCCTTTACCGAGCCGGTGATTGCCTACGAAGGCGAGCCAGTTGGGCAGGTGGTACACCCTGAAATGGAGGGGGTCCTGATTGGTGGTGTTGGGGTGCAGATTTATCCGGTGGCCCGCGAGCTTGCCGATGACATTTTCGTCCGCCTTGAGTTATCAATCAATCGTGGGGAGGAGGCTCTTTTCTTTGTCCGCGGTGTACCACCTCACCCCTGTTACGCTATTTCACTGGGGGCCTTTGGCGGCCGTTGGATTACCATTAGCCGATATGAGGGTGCCCAGCGCAGCGATCAACGCCCGATTCTTTTGACGATGCAGCCTCTTCGCGTGGCGCTTAATCAGGACATGATTACTCGGCATCAGGTAGAGATCCAAGTTATTGGTTCTTCTATCCATGTGGTTTTCGATTCATGGACACGCGTCGAAGTACGAGACCCTTGCCCCCTTGCCGGCCCCATGCACCGACAAATGGCCATTGGTTCTCGGGCAAGCCAAGTGGTGATTCACCAGCTTGCCATCGACCAACGTCGCTCGCCGCTGATGATACCCTCATCCATGATTGGCAATGAGTTGCTGCGCCAACAATTGCTGCCGCAGGCGATTGATGTTTACCGTCGCTTTTTGGAAGAACATGCAGGCACCGAGGAAGCCATTGAGGCTCATTTCATGCTCTGCCTTGCCTTCCGGCAAGCTGGACAGGCGCGACAAAGCGAGCGTGAGTTAGAGCAATTCCTCTCTCAGCACATTGATCATCCCCTGGCCCAGGACGCCATCTTTGAACTCGCTCGACTCAAGGTGGGCAATGATAATTCGGTCGAGCGCGCTGTCCGCACGGTGCTCTCCTACCAAGAAGCAGATGATCGATCTCGTTCCCGCTTTTGCTTGTGGATGATCGATTCGATCAGCGGTCGCATTGCGCAGCATGGCATTTCCCCTGAGATGGAACGCGATATTGGCCTCCTTCAGCATTTGATTAGTGTCTTTGAAGATAGCGAACTTCTCATGGATACACTTGCCCTGGCGTTAAGTAAGCCGATTCGCGAATGCGGTTTGCGCCTTATGGATCAGGGGGAATTTACCAAGCTCGATGAATTGCAGGACGCCGTTCAGCGTTGTCGACTGCGTGGCTTCGATATCCAAGCAGCCGGTCTTCATCCCCTAAGTTGGTATCAGCCCTTGGTCAAGCGCATGGGTGAGCTTCCGCGCAACCATCCTGACTACGTCGCCCGGGTGCAGCGATTGCTTGGCAATGCG
>REDX01000276.1 GCA_007695355.1 Planctomycetota bacterium | reverse complement strand
CTACAGAATGCGTTTATACTCATTTGGAGACTGGCGAACCCCGTGCAAATGCGACCCCCTAGCGCCAAGGAAACCACCCTGGTGGGGCCAATAAGCGCTTAATTTTCAGGATAAGTTGGACACCAATCTTCTCCCATCTTTCTTTTGCCTACTGACCTATATTTTGCATGTCCCCATTTTTTATGTCCCCATCTTTTACATCGCATGTCCCCATTTTTTCCCATTTTTCTTTCCCATCTTTTCCCCATCTTTTCCATCTTTCTGTGCCATCCTGTTGTAAACGAATGCCTTGCTTGCCTCGTTTTTTCCCTTGCGGGAAAGTGGTTGGGCCGGCAAAGTTATCTTTTGGCTGCCTTGAGCTTTCCGTGGAGATGAAATGACCAATCCCTTCCATACCCACTGCCCCGCCGCCTGTGCCGAGATTGAACAGGGCACGGATGGTCGCTGGATTATTCGCCCCGATGCCCCGGCCCATGCTGGAGGTAATCAGTGGTTTAGTCTATGCGTGGGCTTGGATGCCACCAGTCAGGCCCTGGAATGCGCCATTCATTGGTTGCCGATTAATGCCGAGGTGGCGGGGGAGTATCCGGATAACCACAATTTTGCCACGGTCCTGGATCGTTGTTGCTTCCTTGACCACGGCGATGGCCGGTGGCAGCGCCTTGAGAAGGTGGAGTTGATTCCAGAGGGTGCATGCTTGCGCCTACCCTCGGGCGGTCCGGGGCGGCGCTTGGCGGTGGGCATGCCGGTGGCCCCTGAGGATCTGCATACGGTATTGGATCTCGCCCAGGCCAGTCCCCATGCTCAGGTGCGTCGTCTGGGCCATGCCCGTCGCGGTTCGCCGGTTTGGGCCCTCACCGTAAGTGAGGGTGATCGGGCCCAGGGCAGCATCGTGGTTCAGTCTCTGCAGCACGCCCAAGAGTGGGGCGGACTGCGTGCCCACGCCGCGCTTATTGGCCATTTGCTTTCTCCGGCCGGGGCTGCATTGCGGCGGCGCTGGCGCTGGCTGTGCTATCCGGCCACCAATGCCGATGGTCTCTATCAGGGATGGCGTGGGGATCCCATGGTGGTGGATGGGCTTAACCCCAATCGTGATTGGGGAACTTTTACCCTCAATGAGGTGCGGCTGGTGGCTGAGGACATGCTGGGCTGCTTGCGCGCCGGGCCGGCTCTGGCCCATGTGGTGGACCTGCACATGGGTTGGAACCACCGCCAGCACCCCGGTTCAGCGGTGGGAGTGGCTGCCCCCGATGGCGACCTTGGGCCCATCCGCCCCTGGCACCAGGGCTTTGCGGAGGATCTCATCCGCCGCAGTGCTTTCAGCGATGGGCAGTGGGAGATCCATCGTCGTGGCCGGCCCACCTTTCCTGCGTGGCTGCATGGCGAAATCGGTTTTCATGGTCAAACCCTCGAGCTCTCCCGCCACCACTGGCCCAGTGCCGATGGCGGTTGGGAGCCGCCCAGTCAGGCGCGCGAAGAAGCCTTTGGCATTGCTTTGGCCGAGAGCCTGGACGCCTATCTCAGCGATCAAGCCCACCCGGCTCTTACCCCCAACAGGTAGCTGATGGGGGGTAAAAAAAGTCATTATCTTTTCGCCCTTCTGTGTTTTTTTTGAGGGAATCCTATGAAGATCAGTGTCGCTATTGCGGTGCTAGGCCTACTGCTGGCTGGCAACCTTGCGTTTAACCAAGAACCCCCCTTCCCGGTGCCGGTCCCCGATAACTGGCAAGAGTTCTTTGGGGATCGAGATCGTGGGCCTGAGCGGCAGGCACGCTATGCGAAGAGTCATCGCCTTGTCTCGCCGGCTGTCTCTTGGCCCATTAACCAGGGCAATCCGTACAGCGATTGGGGGCACTTTCGCTTACGTAAGGAAATCAGCGGCCAGGGGCGCATGGGCTCTGGCCTGGCCCATTCCCTGCCCGGCCGCAATCAGCGCGAGGCCATTGCCGCCCTTCACGATCGCTTTGAAACCCGCGACTGGAAGGATGGCAAGCTGCTGCGCTACTCCCTGATGCTGCCCGATCCCCAGGTCACCCCCATGCCCGCCGGGGGCTATCCTTTAGTCATTAGTTGTCCTGGTGCCGGCGGCGTGGGCCAGGAAGGCCTGGAGAGCTGGCGCCCGCATGGCGCCGCGGTCTGGGCGACGGAATATTATCGTCGGCACATGCCGGCGGCGGTGCTCATCCTGCATCCGCAGTCGCGCAGTATTTCCTACACCGGCGATGCGGCCCAGGGCGAATTCGATATTGGCCTCAATCCCGCCTTTCATGCCTATGTCGAGGTGATCGACCACTACGCTGCTGCCCAGGGGATTAATCCCAAGCGCATCAGTGTCTACGGGCATTCCATGGGCGGTTCTTCGGTCTGGGCCCTGGTGCGCGAGCGGCCGCAATTATTCAGCGCGGCGGTGGCCCTGGCCGGTTCGCCCTTCGCCACCGTAGCCGATTACCCCAAACTCAATCAAACTCCGATGTGGATTATGATGGGCAACGATGATCCCTGGAATGGTTCCCATGCCTATATTTCCGCCTATCACCTCATGCGCCAAGCCGGTCATCAGCAGCTGCGTTTTTGGGAAATCCAGGATATTGGCCACAGCGGCCGGCCCCTTGATCTCTATCATGTCCATCAATGGATGTGGTCGCAGGTCCGTCCTTAAGGAAATCGCATGCGTATCATAATGTCTGCTCTGCTCATTCCCTTCTCCCTGCTGGGGCTATTGGCCATGGAACTCCCTGGCCCCGGTCCCCTGGATGATCCTATCCTGGGCGGGGTACAGGCTGCAGCGCCGGCGACCTATGGCGATGAGGTGGGCTTTCGCCAGCGGGCTGAGGCGATTATCCGCGCCACCGCTGCCCTCGATATGGCGCCCTACCGCCGGGGCCATTGGCTGACGGGGGGCGATCCGGGCACCTATACTCTGCCCATTGCCATCGCCCGCTTGAGTGCCGGGCAGGGGGTGGAAGAAGCCTTGCGCATCGTCAATGACGAGCGTTCGGCGCGGGAGTCGTATCACTTCGCGGCCATGGGCTGGTCGCGTTTGATTCCCCTCTTCCATGACCGCATCAACGAGGGCACCCGCCGCAGCCTGACCGGCATCCCGGGCAATTGGCTGAATGGCCGTGGCACCGATAATCACGAGGTCATGTGGCGGGGCGCGGCCCTTACCCTGTCCTCGTACCGCGGCGGCAATGCCCGCGGCTTGGATTGGTTGCAAACTTACACCCGCACTCTGATTGCCGCCGGGCAGGCGGAGTGGGACTCCCCCCGCTACCAGCCCTATGTGCTGGCCAGCCTGCTCAATGTCTACGATTTCAGCCAAGACCAGCGGGCCCGGGCCTGGGCCAAGGCGGCCCTGGATTATATTGCCGTGGCCTATGCACTGCGCCGGGTGGGCAATATCTATGCCGGGCCCAGCAGCCGTGGTAATTCCCATAGCCCCAGTTCTGACAATATGAACGCCATCGGGTGGTTGTGGTGGGGCGGCCCCGGCGGCGCTCCCAGTTCCTCTGGCAATCTGCGCCCGGCGCTATTTGCCGCCACCTCTCGCTATCGCCCGCCGGAGGTGATCGGGCGCATTGCCCGGCGCGAGTTGCCGCAGTTGCCCTTCACCGTTGAGCAGGGCATTGCCAATTACTGGACCGGCCTGGATGGCCCCACCCTGCCGGTGATTGCCAATGAGGGCCATGCGACCATTTGGATCTCGCGCCATATCACCCTGGGCACCGCCTGGTACGCCGACGATGTGTGCTCGCAGATGATCCACCTGCGCGCCGCCGCAAGCAACCAGGATGGGAGCAATGCGCTCAGTATTATCGGGGGCTGGCCCGGGCTCAAAGATGGCAAGCGTACCCTGTATGAAGGCCACTGTGCGGTATTTGGCCGCCGTAATAATCCCCAAAATCATCCCTATGTCAGCGCCCGCCACGGCCAGTTTGCCCAGGTGGAAAATCTGAGCGTCTGTCTGGCTGAATTTCCCGCAGGTACCCCAGATCCTTGGACCTATGTGACCACCTACGGTCGGGTCGAGCAGCGCCAGGGCTGGTATGTCTTTAGTATGGGGGCAGCTACCGCTGCCGTCTTCCCCCTGGGCGAGGCGGAAACCGCCCGCGAAGGCAATGATCAATTGATCCGCATTCGGGGCGCCCGCTCGGGCTTTGTGCTGGCGGTGTGGGATGATACTGCCCTGCAGGCGGCCGGGGTGCCCAATGCCATGGAGCGCATTGCCGTGGACGCCAGCCGCTGGCAGGCCGAGCAGCGCATTGGCCTGCGCACCTTAAGCGGCCAAACTGCGGTGGTTACCCGCCGCCCGGGCCAGCACTTTCCGGCAGTGACCATTGGTGATGCGCCGGTGCCGCGCGACCGCATGTATCGCAGTATCTACGTCAACAGCGTCCAGAGTCAATTAGCCATCAGTGATGGTCAGCAGGGTTATATTATTGATGTCAGCGGCGAGGTGCCGCGCTACCGGCCCCTTGCGGGCATGCCGGGCGCCGAGGCGGCAACGGAGGGGCGCCCACGGCCACAGCGCCCAGAACGCCCAGAACGTCCGGTGCCGTCCAGTCGCGCTGCTGCCAGCGCCCCGGATGAGGCCCAGGTCACGGCCTGGCGTGATGAAGTGGTTGCCCTCACCGCCGCCGCCCTTGCCGCTGGTCACACCCCTCGTTTCACCCATGGCCGCCTTGGCGACACCGAGGTGCCCGAGGTCCAGGATGGCCGCCTGGTGTTGAGCGCCCGTGGGGCACGCATGGCCATGCCTGCCACCAGTCTGGGCCCGGCGGAGCTGGCCAGCCTCGCCGCTGATCTGGTTAAGCAGGGTGGGATGCGTGCCCACGCCCTGCATGCGGCATTCCTGCGTCTGAGTGGCGAGCGCGGCCTGCCCTATCAGCAGGCCCTGCGTGCCGCGGGCGATTATGCTACTGATGTCCTGGAGGCCTGGGAGTAGGCGTCCCCACCTGAAGCGAAAGAGTTTACGCTTGGACAATCATGGATTGGGTTCGCTTTAGTTCATTCCTGTGTTTTTTGAGTTCATCTCTGCCCGGCGGCAAGGCATTGGGCCTAAGGCTTGGAAATCGTCGCCTCTATGCTGCCGCTGCGTGTCCCGCCAATGCCCCAGGTAATCTCCCAGCTTCCGCGAATGGGGTAAATGCCCTGGTCATTAGCTTCGCCGAATTGCACATCCAGTTCTAAGCGGCCAAGCAAGGATCCGCCGTTGTGCCAATCGACATTGGGCACCCAGCGGTCGCCATTGGCAATAATGTGGGCCTGGCCGCGGATGCCTGCGGCATCCACCGTCAGCGAGCTGCCATCAATTTCGTGGTAGGCCTGATTGAAACTAAAGCCGCCGCCAATGCCACTGATCACGCGGCTGCCATCGTGATCGAGGCAGAGGGTGAGATTACGCACCCCGTCCTGGCGCGGCAGAGCGCCGTGGAGTTGGAGGAAGACGCGCTGCTGTCCCGCCGCCAGATCCGGTGAGAAATAGGTTACCGGTTGGTGCTCGAGCCAGGCAGTGGGCCAACCGCGGCGGGGGTGTCCGCCTTCACTGCCTCCGGCCAGCTCGCCGGTAAGAATGAGGGGCTCATCCCAAGGGGCAAAGCTGCGCTGCCAAGTGCCCAGCCAACGGCCGTTTTCGGCGGCTGTCATCTGTAGTTCCGCCTGCCAGTCAAAGGTGAGAAAGTCAAAGGTGACTTGGGTGCTTATGGCTTCGCCCAGTGTTATTGGCTGGGCAAAGCCGAGCTGAGTCCAGCCATCGGTCCGGCGGGCGGTGGTGCCGACAACGCCGAGTTCACCGCGCGGCGGCAGCTCCATGCGAGCGCCAATAATCTTTCCCTCGGCATCGGCAATGAGCATGGCCTCCGGGGCCCGGTGAAAACCGGCCCAGACGCCATTCAAGGTGGCTGCGGCCATGCCGTGCTGGGGGGCCCGTAGGTCGATGGCGGCGATTTGATCCTTGGCGCGAATGAACACCACTCCATTGGACCAGGGGACCTCGGTGGGATGCTCGTAGTCGATGACCTGGCGCAGGCCAAAGGCATCGTAGTAGATAGAACCCAGGGACTGCAGTTGGCGTTCGGCGCTTAGCCCATAGACGGTAATGCCGGAAATGCCGCCGGTGTGCGAGGAATCATTTTGCACCATCAGGCGATCGCCGATGAGCACCGGCAATCCCGCATTGCCCGTGAGATCATCACCGGTGGTGCTCAGAATTTTCCCATCTTCGAGGCTGATAAGCGCCAGGCGCCGATCGCGCTTGTCGCCAATCATGAGATAGACGAGACCTTGGTGGAGAACGCCTTTGCGTTCAGCGCCGCGGTCGGCGCGAATGGGAACGGTATAGGACTCGCCTTCGGGCATGGCCCAGCGCTCTTCCAGGCCATCGATGCTGATTGTATAGGCGACATAGCGGGCGGGATTGCGGGCATTGCTGCTGGGATTGAGCAGCACATGCCCGTCACCCATCAGCAGTTGTCCGGGATTATGGCCGGTTTCATGGCGCCAGGGAATGCTGCCATCGGAAGCCTTAATGAGGACGATTTCCCGGCTGCCGCGGCTGACCGCGGCATTACAGACGAGGTAGGTGTGGCCGCCATGCTGCCAGGGCCGTGGCGTGGCTTGCAGGTGGATGACCTCGCTGTGCTGCCAGCGCAGGCTGCCATCGTCGAGATTCAGGCCCAGCAGGCCGCCCTGGCGATCGGGCACCACCGCCACCCCATCGGCAATGATGACGCCTGAGCGGCGGTGGCCAAAGGGGCCTTCGCTGATCACTGGCAGCCGGCGCTGATCGAGGGCCTCGGCCTTAAAGGCCTCGGCGGTGTCGTGCCAGGGGCCCACCGTGCTTTGCCAGCGCAGGCTGCCATCGGCAAGATTATAGGCAAAAATATGGCCGGTGGTGCTCACCGTCACATAAACGCCGTCTCCGGCCGCCGGATCGACGCCATTGTGGTCGCGCTTATTGGAGAGGAAATTCATCGCCGCACTGGGCTCGCTGCGCTGCCAGCGCAGCTCACCGCTGTGTATATCGAGGGCCACGGTCTGCCAGTCGGCATCGATGCGCAGATAGCTTGCGGCGAGGGCGCGCAGCTCATCGTCGACCCGCCAGTAACGGTGGTTTACCGCTTCCGGATCGCCGCTGACCTCCCCGCTGGCCTGGGCCCAGGACAGCACATAGAGCCCATCGGCGATAATGGCGGCAGCGGTGTCGCCGTAGGTGGGCTCAAAGCCCTCGGCCAGGGCCTCGTTGGCGCTCCCCTTGCCGCCCTTGCCAATGCCGGTGTGCAGGCGATGGCGCCAGAGTACCCGGGCGTGATTGGCGTCTTCAATGAGCCCCAGCTGCTCATCCACCGGCGGCGCAAAGTCGTGGGCGACGCCGCTCGGCCAGTCGGCGGCCTGGAGGGGAAGTAGGAGCAGGCAAAGTGCTGCAGCTAAATGAAGGCTTAGGGAATGTGGCCAACCCGGGCAAGACATGGCAATCTCCGTTAAGGATGTGAGACCATGCTTGTACGGTCATCGGGTATTGTTGTTCATGCCAGATATGGGGGGTTCGGTACGGGGGGAAAGTCATGGCAAAGGCCCGCATCACGATCTGCGGGGCAATCGTGATGCGGGCGCATGTTGATGGTTTGAGCCTTTTTTAGCTTATGGGCACCTCTAAAATCCATGCATTGAGGTGGGATTTTCGGCTATAGATGCAATACTTGGCAAAATCTGGACAATTTTACTGAAAATAGCACAAAAAATCGGTCGATTTCATAGTTTTCGATCACTCCGTACGGAGTACTCCCACGTCTATGCGATTTTCGGCTTCAGAAGCTGCCCCGCCCGCAGCATGTTGTAGACGAGGTTGTTCAAGCCAATGATGCCTCGTGCCCGCACCATACCGATGCAGCGGATGCGCA
>REDX01000240.1 GCA_007695355.1 Planctomycetota bacterium | reverse complement strand
CTTTTACCTGTCGAGGAGCCTCAATGCGCGTCGCCGTTCGTGCCACCGAGGAAGCCGTAATCCGCCTACTCAAAGCGGGGCACCCCCTTCCTGCCAACCTCATTAATCGTGAGGAGGAAATCAGACTCCCGGTATTCCAAAGCGTGGAAGCCGTTCCCGTCAAGAATTACGGCATTGAAGGGACGGGGCGCATTGTCCTGGCTCGCGGCCGTAAGGATGTGTGGTTCGTCGATATTAAGCGTCGTCCCAGCAAGGTAAGCCTGGATGACAGCAAAGATTTCATTACCGTTCGTGATCAACTGCAGTCCAAGTTTTCTGGCCAGAAAGTCACTGGCTGGTTGGTAACCACCTCCACCCTCGATCCCAAGGCTCAGGCCTTTATCGATTCGGTGGAATGCTTTGCGACCCCAGGTGCGGCTAAGCGCTAAGCCTTAAACGCCGGTCATTCCTGGGGCTTTACCACCCAGACCGTGGCCCCCTGTAAAGCCCCGCAGCTGCGGGGCTTTACTCTTTTCCTGAGGTGATATTCCTCTTCCGCCTTGGCTCTAGTGGCCCATGCACGGGTCCGCCCCCGCGTAGTCTTTGCGGCAGGCAGGGACATAGCCCAGCAGGTCCTCTTTTTACTCCCGATTAAGGTCTTTTGAGGCTCCTCGGCCCATTTTCACTGTATCTCCCACCCCTGCCCTGCTCCTCTATCCCGGGTTTGGTTGTCAGGGGATGAGACCTAGACTTTCTCCCTACAGCCCTGCGGACTCAGCTCTAGCGCCTCCGCTCCAAAATGATGGGACCAGGAATCTCCATGCCCGCCACTTCCATGAAGCTATCCTATCATACAGCCGATGGCTCTTACCGGGCCTATGACCTCATGAAGGTCAGCGATGCGGTAATTATTGGACGAGACCGACAGCTTTCCAAGCTGGTAATCCCCGATGCTCAGGTTTCGCGCTCTCACTGTGTTATTGCTCGCAAGGGCGATCGCTTCTACTTAGAGGATCTGGGCAGCCGTAATGGCACTTGGCTCAATGACTCGCAAATAACCAAGTCAGAATTACGCCCTGGGGATATTATCCGTATTGGTGGCACCGATTTGCACATTGGCGGTGGCGTGCAGTCGGGGGCTGATGACCCCATCCTTGGCCGCGACCTCGGCGGTTTTGAACTCATGGAAATCCTCGGTCGCGGCAGCTACGGCACTGTCTACCGAGGCCTGCAGGTGGCCCTGGGCCGACCGGTGGCAATTAAGGTGCTGGATGAAAAACACCGCAAAAACCCCGAACAGGTCAAGTCCTTCCTCAATGAAGCCCGCGCTGCCGGTCGTCTGAACCATCCCAATCTGGTACAGGTGCACGATGTGCGCCAGATTGATGAATATTTTCTCTTGGTTATGGAGTTGATCAACGGTGGCAGTATGGCTGACCGTCTGCGCATAGAGGGGCCGCAGAATAATGAAGTGCTCTGCGCCATCCTTGAAGACATGGGTAATGCCCTCTCCTATGCTGCCAGTCAAAAACTGGTGCACCGGGATGTGAAGCCCGATAATATTCTCGCCACCGCAGAAGGGGTCTACAAGCTTGCCGACCTGGGCATTGCTACCCCCATCTCCGGTGATGGCCAGGCCCACCAGGTCAAGGCCTTTGGCTCGGCCCATTATGTGGCGCCGGAGCAGGCCCGCGGCGGCTCCATCGACTCCCGGGCTGATATTTACGCCCTCGGCGCCTCTATCTGGCACCTGGCCACCGGCAAGCCCATGTTCGATGGTACCTCCCGTCAGATTATCGCCTGCCACCTCAATACCGAGCCGCCGGACCTGCTGCAGCTAGCCCCGCGCTTATCGGCGCCGCTGGTCGATCTGATTTACCACATGCTCGCCAAGAATCCCGAAGATCGCCCCCATAGCGGCGAAGCCGTAGCCGAAGCCGCCCGCCTCGCCCGCGATGGCAAGGGTGCCGCCATGAGCAAGCACCCAACGGTCACCAGCGGTCGCCTACCGGCGCGCCGCCGGGTCCGCCGGGTCGTGCGCCGCCGCCGCCGTTAGGGCCTAACCTAGGGAAAGAACGGCCTCCATCCGAGACCGCCGCTGGTCTGTGATATTACAAATTGTGTCTAGCCCTCCCGCAGGGCCCGTGGCCCCTTGCCGTAATGCTGGCGCAGGGCTCGGGCGAGGACGGCGGCGGAAGAAAAGCCACAGAGATGTGCAATCTCTGCCACGCTCTGGGCGCCAATAAGCAGCAGGCGCCGGGCATGTTCGAGGCGCGAGCGCATCAGCCAGCGGGCGGGGGCTTCGCCATAAGCGAGCTGAAAGGAGCGCGAGAGGTGTTCGCGGCTCACCCCGGCCGCGCGCGCCAATCCGCTAATATCTGATACACCCAAGGGTTCTTCACGCAGGCGCAGCAGGGCGCGTTGAAGGGGGGATAAGCGTTGCTGGCGGTTACTACTTTGGGCTTGCGCGTAGGCCATAATCAGTTGCAACAACTGGGGACCCTGATCACGGCGGTGGGGATCGGCCAGGTGGGCATCAATGAGGGCATTTAAGGCGTTCATCCAGGCGCCCTCCATGGCGCATCCCGGCTGCCTTCCGCGGCGTTGGCTAAGCCAGTTCCAGTGCTCCTGAAGGCCGGCCCCGGCAAGGGAGATCCAGCTCAGTTCAAGCCCTTCGGGGGCACCCTGGCGAAAGCCATAACTGGATGTTTCGCCGTGACGAAAATGCCAAGCCTCGCCGGCAGCCACCTGTGCCGCCTGGCCCTCAATGATCACCGGCAGCGAGCCCCGTTGCACCAGCTTGAGAATCAAACCATCGCCTTGGCGGGGGGCGTTGTCCCAATGGTAGTGCTCACCGGGCCGCAGTTGCTGATGCTGCCCCATCACGATATGCCAGCGTGGATCATCCATACCTAAGCATTCTATGTGATCCTCAAAAAAGGAATATCACAAATCGTTCACTTTACGTCACGAGCTGCCGTCTGGCAGGTGGTCCAATGCGCTGCTAGGATGCTGGCCATCACCCCAGCTATGGAGCCTCCCTATGCCCAAAATCACCTTTATTGGCGCCGGTAGTACGGTTTTCGCCAAGAATATTCTCGGCGACTGCCTGTTGATGCCCAGTCTGCACGATGCGCATATTGCCCTCTACGACATCGATGCGGCGCGACTGGAGGACAGCCAGCGCCTTATCAGCGCCATTAACCAGAGCTGCAACCAAGGCCGGGCCACGATTACCGCCCATTTGGGAGTCGATCAGCGCAAGGAGGCCCTGCGCGGCAGTGATTACGCGATCAATGCGATTCAAGTTGGCGGCTATGAACCCTGCACCGTCACCGATTTTGAGGTGCCCAAGCGCTTTGGCCTGCGCCAAACCATCGCCGATACCCTGGGCATTGGCGGTATCTTCCGCACCCTGCGCACGGTGCCGGTCCTGCTCGACATTGCCCACGAGATGGAAGAGCTCTGCCCCGGCGCCTGGCTCCTCAACTACACCAATCCCATGTGTATGATTACCAGCGCCATTCTGCGCGGCAGTCAGGTGCCTGCAGTAGGCCTCTGCCACTCGGTTCAGGGCTGCGCCGAACACTTGCTCAAGCACCTCAGCTTGGATCAGCGCTTTCCGCCGGCCGAGGTGCAGTGGCGCATTAGCGGCATTAATCACCAGGCTTGGCTGCTGGAAATCACCCACCAGGGCCAGGATATCTACCCGATTATTAAGCAGACAGCGGCAGAGCGCATTGCCCGGCTACGAGAGCGCGGTGAGCCAGGGGCCTGGGTACGCTCCCTCTTGCCGCGCCTGGGCTTCGATGGCCCGGAGCCCTGTTACGATATCCACAGCGCTGCGATCAAGGCCCACGCCGACGGCAATTTCAGCACCGAGGAATTAGAAGACCTCGCGGTGGCCGGTGATCTGGTGCGCCTGGAAATGATGTTCCGCTTTGGTTATTACATTACCGAATCATCGGAGCATAGCGCCGAATATACGCCCTGGTTCATTAAGCGTACGCGTCCCGAATTGATCGATCACTTTAATATTCCCCTTGATGAGTATCCCCTGCGCTGCGTGCGTCAGATTGCCGGCTGGGCCCGCCAGCGCGAAGAGCTGCTGGGTCAAGGCGCCTCGGTCGAGCATCGCTGCACCGCCGAATTTGGCGCTGGAATTATTAATGCCATGGAGACCGATATCCCTCTGCGCATCGCCGGCAATGTTATGAATACCCCAGGCTTGATTCCCAATCTCCCGCGCAAGGCCTGCGTCGAGGTGCCCTGTCTGGTTGATCGTAATGGGGTGCAGCCCTGCGCCGTCGAAGAACTGCCAGAGGCCTGTGCGGCCCTCAATCGCAGCAATATCAATCCGCAGATCCTCACCGTTGAAGCTTTGCTCAGCGGCCGCAAAGACTATGTCTATCAGGCCGCCCTGCTCGATCCCCACACCAGCGCCGAACTGGCCATCGACGATACCATCGCCCTCTGCGACGCCCTCTTCGAAGCCCACGCCGGTTGGCTGCCAGAATTGCGCTAAGTCCGGCTTGGCCCGCGCAGGATCCGTTTGCGGCCTGTGCGGGCCAAGAGCTGGCCGCTTAGGCGCTAAGCCCCAGCACCCGGTTGCAGGTGGGGCTGGGCAGCATGGCGGCCCGGGCCTTGGCCGGATCGGGGTGGTAGTACCCGCCGACGTCCACCGGCTTGCCTTGGACGCCGCTGAGCTCGGCGAGGATGGTTTCTTCCTGCTCCTGCAAGGCCTTGGCGATGGGGGCGTATTCGGCTTTGAGTTCGGTATCATCGTCTTGCAGGGATAGGGCTTCGGCCCAGTACAGGGCGAGGTAGAAATGGCTGCCCCGATTATCGAGCTGGCCAGCCTTGCGTGAGGGCCCCTTATTTTCGTGGAGGTAGCGACTGGCGGCGGCATTGAGGCCATCGGCGAGCACCTGGGCGCGTTTGCTATCAGATTTACGCCCCCAGTCCTCAATGCTGACGGCGAGGGCTAAATACTCACCCAGGGAATCCCAGCGCAGGTGGTTTTCCTTGAGGAACTGCTGCACGTGCTTGGGCGCCGAGCCGCCGGCACCGGTTTCGTAGAGTCCGCCGCCGGCCAGCAGAGGGACGATCGAAAGCATTTTGGCGCTGGTGCCAAGCTCTAGGATAGGGAAGAGGTCGGTGAGGTAATCGCGCAGCACATTGCCGGTGACGGAAATGGTATCGACACCGCCGCGGGCGCGCTCGCAGGAAAGCCGGGCGGCCTCCACCGGGGCGAGGACGCGGATATCCAAATCCGTGGTATTGTGATCGCCGAGATAGCGTTCAACCTTGGCGATTAACTGGGCATCGTGGGCGCGGTTGGCGTCCAACCAGAATACGGCCGGGGCGCCGGTGGCCCGGGCCCGCTCCACCGCCAGGCGCACCCAATCGCGGATCGGCAGATCCTTGGTTTGGCACATGCGCCAGATATCGCCGGCGGCAACGCCGTGCTCCATGAGCACCGCACCCGTGGCATCAATCACCTGCACCACGCCGTCGCTGGGCATTTCAAAGGTCTTATCGTGGCTGCCGTATTCTTCGGCCTTTTGTGCCATGAGACCAACATTGGGGACGCTGCCCATGGTGGTGGGATCGAAAGCGCCGTGCTCTTTGCAGTGGCTAATCACTTCTTGGTAAACCGGGGCGTAGCAGCGGTCGGGGATGGCATAGATGGCATCGTGTTCTTTGCCATCGGGCCCCCACATTTTGCCTGAGCCGCGGATCGAAGCGGGCATGGAAGCGTCGATAATAATGTCGGAGGGGACGTGGAGATTGGTAATGCCGCGGTCGGAATCGACCATCGCCATCGGCGCGCGCTCGCCGTGGACCACGGCGAGATCGGCCTCAATGGCTGTCCGCTCGCCCTCGGGGAGAGTGGCAATTTTAGCCAGCACATCACCGAGCCCATTATTGGGGTTGGCGCCAATGCGCTCAAGCAGGGCGCTGTGGCGCTGGAAGAGAGCCGCGTAGTAGGTGCGCACCGCATGGCCGAACATAATCGGATCGGAGACCTTCATCATTGTCGCTTTGAGGTGCAGCGACCAGAGGACGCCATCGGCCTTGGCGGCGGCGATGGTTTCCTCAAAGAAGGCGCAGAGGGCGCTACGGCTCATCACCGCCGAATCGATCACTTCACCGGCCTGGAGCTGAACCGCCGGGCGCAGGTCGCTGGGGCTTCCGCCCTTGGGGGTAAAAACGATGCGCACGCTGGTCGCCTCGGGCACGGTGACGGACTGCTCGCTGCCGTAAAAATCGCCATCGGCCATGTTCATGACCCGGCTCTTCGACGAGCTGGACCAGGCGCCCATGGAGTGGGGATGCTCTCGGGCGAATTCCTTCACCGCAGCCGCGGCGCGGCGATCGGAATTACCCTCGCGCAGGACTGGGTTCACCGCCGAGCCCAGGACCTTGGCATAACGGGCCTTAATGTCCTCTTCCTTGGCGTTCTGGGGCTTCACCGGATAGTCCGGCAGGGCGTAGCCCTGGGCTTGCAGCTCGCTAATGGCGGCCTGCAGCTGGGGGATGGAGGCGCTGATATTAGGCAGCTTAATAATGTTGGCCGAGGGGGTCTTGGCCAGCTCGCCGAGTTCGGTAAGGGCGTCTGGAGTCGCGGCGCTAAGGTAATCGGGGAACTGGGCGAGAATGCGCCCCGCCAGACTAATATCACGACTTTCGAGGGCGACGCCGGCGCTGGCGGCAAAGCGTTGGATAATCGGTAGCAAACAGAAGGTGGCTAGGGCCGGGGCCTCGTCGGTATAGGTGTAGACGATGGGGGCGGACGAGTTGCTCATTCCGGTTCCTTTCACGGGCTGCTGAGGGCCGATGGCTGACAAATGAGGGGCACACGATTGCTTTCATCCGCCTGAGTCAACGGGCGCTTATCCGGCGGCTAGCCAGACCGCCCCGCCATGGTCGGCCCAATAGCGGGCGATGGGGAGCCACCGTCCATCGCCGAGCGTCTACCGTCCATGCTCCCAGCTGAGCGTTGCCTTGCCCCAAAGCCCTGCTCCACTCCTTTCCATGGCCGCGTGGACCCTCCTCATTACCGGCTGTGGCACCAGCCACGGCAATCCCCCTTGGGGATATCCCCAGCTCTGGTCCGAGGATCCCAAAGATCTGCGCCGGCGCAGCGGCGCCGCCCTCTTGGGCCCCGCCGGCGAAGTGATTCTTATCGACTGCGGTCCCGATCTCATGCAGCAGCTGCGCGATCCCTGGCGCGATTGGGATGGGGTGAGCTATCCCAGCCGCTGCATTAGCCGCTGTGATGGCCTGCTCTTGACCCATGCCCATGCCGATCACAGCCATGGCTTGAACGACCTGCGCCACCTCAATCGACTCATGGATGGCCGCTCCATCGCCCTCCATGGGGCCGCCGAGCATCTCCAGGAATTGCGGCGCATGTTTCCCTTTTGCTTCGGCGATCGCGAAGCCTACTACCACCAGGGCAATCCGGCCTTGCTCACCGTTGCCCTGGAGCCGAGCCAGGGGGTGAAGCTGGCTGGCCTCGATTGCACGCCCTACCCCCTCAGCCACGGCCCTGCGGGCCTCGTCTACGCCTGGCGCCTCGGCCCCCAGGCTGGCTATATAACCGATGCCAAAACCCTGCCTGAGTCCACCCGCGAGGCCTTTCGCGGCCTCGATCTCTTAGTCGTCAATATGCTGCAAGAGCGCAGTCACGTCAGTCATCTCAACTGGGAGGAGTGCCAGGACCTGCTTGCCGACCTACAGCCACGGCGGGCGGTGCTCACCCACATGGGATATAGCGTGCGCTGGGCCGACTGGCAGCAGCGCCTACCGGCCCATGTGGAAATGGCCTACGATGGTTGGCATGGAAGTTTTGATGTGTGAGCCTGATTGGCGCTGGGCAGCTTTCGTCCATTACAAAGAAATTAAAAATTAAAAGGGACAGGCAATATATATTGACAATTTCCATTCAACCGTTAAGATATGTTCCCATGCGTCAAGCCCGCCAACGCCAATTCGATCCCGCTGCCCCACCCTGGCTGCACTGCATCTCCCGCTGTGT
>REDX01000102.1 GCA_007695355.1 Planctomycetota bacterium | reverse complement strand
CACGAGTTCGAATCTCGTTGGGCGTACCATATAACCCCCTGTAAACATTGCGTTTGCAGGGGGTTATTTTTTAGGCTGGCGATTGGCAAGCAGTCACCAGCGACCGGCAAGGTTGCTGCATGGTCGGCCGGTTGCGATGGCTTGGCTTTTGCCGCTTGGCCGAGGGTAAGGCGGCGATCCAGGGTGGGGCTCGGCGCTTGGCCTTGTCGGCCGCGGGATTGGCCCATAGTCGCCTGTCATGCGTCGCTATTGGATCCTCCACATTCTCGCCCCCCTCCTGATAACCATCTATGCCTTGGCACGGGTACTGTTTACCGATCGGGAGGTGCTGAGTATTACTGGCGCACTGGCCCTGGTGGGGATATTTTGGTTGCTGCAATCCCTGCTGCATTGGCGGCGGATGCAGGCGGCCCTGGCGGCCGGGGCGGCGGAAGAGCCCAAACACGAATAGGGATTTCTATTTATCGAGCGTCCAGCGGCGATGGTCGATGGCCTAGCAATCGCGGGGAAAGCGTCTTAGTTGCCCAGGACGTGCTCAAATTCCCGGTCGAAGTCGGGCCAGTCGGCGAAGACCTGGGCGATCACGGCTTGCGCCTCGTCGGCATTCAGGGTGCCGAAGTAGCCATGCTCCAATTCCTGCAGGGGACGCTCTCCGACGTCGCGGAGGATGTCGGCGAGCGAGGATGGCAGCAGGGGTGCCACGGTGGCGGCGTAATCGCCGAGGATGGCGAGGCTACGGCCGGGGCTATGATATTCGGTGAGGCAGGTGCAGGCGTATTCTTCCAAAACGGCGCGGAAGATGAAGGCGGAGAAATTGGGAGCGTAGGCGAAGGCGACCTCGTCTTCGTGGGGGCAGAACACCACCGCCCGCGGCGGGCCGCCAGGGTCGAGATCGGCTGAGCCATGGCCAAAACGGTGAGTCAGGCACCATAGGTCTTCCAAACCGGTAACCGCAAAGGGCAATAGATCATCCACGGAATCGGCGGGGAAGCGCCAAGCGACAATCTGTGGCACGTCCAGCCAGCGCAGGTCCGAGAGCTGCAGGTGGCGCTGGTGGTGGGGATCGAAGCAGCCCAATTGCTGAAGCGAGGCCCAGAGGGCAGGCAGCGGGCGGGCGTAACGGGCGGCCAGGGCCCCCTGATCTACTGGCGGCAAGGCCTGTTCCATGCTTAGGCTCCGCTAGCGGCGGCCGGGCCGCGCAGATGACGATCGAGGGCGAGAAGGCCCATGGTTAAAAAGGAGCTCACCGGTGGCTGGATGGTCAAGGCCCAGGCCTGTTCTTGGCTAAGGCTTTGCACCTCAAGCAACTCCATGTCTTCAAGGGCGGTGGTACCGTCGGCGCGCAGCCCCTGGGCTAGCACCAGATGCATGCGCATGGAAAGCAGGCCAGGCATGACTTCGAAGGACTGCAGGCAGCGTAATTTACTGGCGGTGTAGCCGGTTTCTTCTTCCAGTTCCCGGGCCCCCGCGGCCAGGGGGTCTTCACCGGGCTCGATGCCGCCGGCGGGAAATTCCCACATCCGCTGGCCATAGGGATGACGGTAAATGTGTTCTAAAACCAATCGACCATCGTCGAGCAGGGGAATGACTACCACCACATCGAATTTGCTGTTGAGGGAGTAGTAATGATACTCCTTGCCATCGGCTAGGCCCAGGGTGTCGTCCCGGAGTTCAAAGAAGCGATTATCGTGCAGTTGGCTGCGCGAGAGCAGTGCGGGGTTGGTCATGGCGACAGCTTTTTTAGGGGAGGGGCAAGAAGGGCGTTTGATCAAAACGGTCGTCGAGATCTTCGTAGACCGCCACCACGTCGTCGATGGGGATATAGACGCGATAACGGTGGGCCTCAGAGCCAAAGCGGTCGATGGCGTCGGCAAGCAGTACCTCACGCCGACTCTCGCCGCTGAGGTCGAGGTCGTTTTTGAATCCCTCATAGACGCGGCGGCTTATTTCCGGCGACCAATTAAGGCAGCGCACTTCACCAATCACCACCTCTTTGCGGATTTCGGTGACCTTCAGCAAAAAGCGCTCGCCGCGGCGGACGATCAGGGTGGCAACCCGCTGGTGCTCGGCAAAAGCCTCTAGCACCTTAGTGATCGAGGCCGGACGATCGGTTCCCGGAACAATGATTTTCTTGTCCATACTCATACGGCGACAGACTCCTTGGCAAACATCTGGCCAGCATTGGCGTTCACTCGTCAAGAGCCTAGGCCCTATCGGCACCTCGCCAAGCCCCACCAAGCTCAGGAGTACCACGCATGACGATTGACCAAAGCAGCCTCAATACCCTCCTCCAACAGGGATGGGACGGTAATAACCAAATGATCAATAAGGGCTATCGCTTTGCCGATTTCCGCGCCGCCATGGCCTTTATGCAGGCGGCCATCGAGGGCATTGAGGAGCTCAACCACCATCCCGAGTGGAGCAATGTCTATAATCAGGTGAAGGTGCAGCTGACCACCCATGACGCCGGCAATGTGGTCACAGATAAGGATATTAAACTGGCCCAGCTCCTGGATCAACTGGCCGGGGCTCAGTCCCATGCTTGAAAATGGCGGCGCCACCCGGCATACCCTGGGGATATCCGAGAGCCTGGGCTTTCTGCCTCGCGGGGGTGAGCTTCAGGCCGGCGCGGCAAGTGCCTGCATTCCGCAAAGTCTCAGCGGCGAGCAGAGCGTCTGCGGCCTCAAGGCCTTTCTCATCGATGAGCGCCGCCGCTTCCATCTCGATGGCGGCGTCATGGAGGTGGACTGCGCCAAGGTGGCGGCCCTGGATATCAGCGATTCGCCGGTGCATGTGCACGGCGAGACCCTGGAAACCTATCATGTCCTCGCCGGTGAGGGACGCATGCTGCTGGGCGACGAGGTACTGAGAGTGGGCCCGGGCAGCATTATGGTCATTCCCCCGGGGACCCGCCACGGCCTAGTTGCCGATCGTGCCGAGGCGCCGCTGCGGGTGGTTATGACCTTCACCCCCGGCCTCGCGCCGATTCAGCATCAAGAGCTGCGCGACGAGCGCATTCTCGCCCCAGCTGCCAGTGCCGTCATCGCCAGTTTGAGTCCAACTCACTCCCAGTAATAGCGGAAGGGCTTGCCCGGCCACCGCGGCAGGCTGGAACAATCTTCGGGAAGATCGAGCAGATAGACATCGCCATAGCCGCGGACATCGGAATTAAAACTGATCTGGCGGCCATCACGGCGCAGGCGCGGGTGCACATGAACCCGGTGGTGATGGCGCGATGAATCGTGGCGACAAAGCACCCGCGGCTCGCCCCACTGATCCCCCTCGCGATCGATCAGCAGTAACCACTCGCCGCTTTCACGGGTGCCATCGAGGATCATCCGCTGATTATCGATGGCCACCGCGTGATGGGTGGGCACGCTGATTTCCGCTTGCCACACTTGAGCGCTAAGCACATCCACAAAACCAGCGGCATGGCGCCAGGTGCCGTCCTTATGCCGGGCGTGATAACCGACGGTGCGCCCATCGGCGCACCAAAACTCATGGCCCACCCCCCATACTCCATCGTGGGGAACCACCGGCCAGGCGCTGCCGCCGCTCAGACGCAGACCCCAGATCCGCTGATCGATGGTCAGCCAAGGCCCCTCGTGGCAGAAGGTGCAAAGGTCTGGATCGGTGGGCGAGGCATTGACGTGGGTAATCAACCAGCGTTCTTCGTGCAAAACCCGTTCGCCACCGCCGCCGGCATCGATGGCCAGCACCTGAGAAAGCGGCGGGGCGCTGAGCCAGCGTAAGCGATCGGCAGTGCTGGTGCCGCTGCCGAGTTGGCATTCCTCGCTGCGGCAGGTCAGCACCTGTCGGCCATCGGCGGTCCAGCAGGTGCCGTGGACCTCTCCTTCGGCATGATAGATCACCGAGCGCTCACCGCTGGCGAGGTGCTGGACCACTAAATCATCGGCGTCCCAATAGGCCACCCGGCCGCCATCGGGACTGAGACTGGCGTAATTAAAGCGGTGCTGGGGCGCCGCCCCTTGGGCCAGATTGGTTAATTGGCTGAGGCGGCCGCTGGATAACTCAATGGCGTAAAGCTGATTGCCCAGCTCGGCGGTTTCCATGGCGCAGAGAAAATGGCGTTGGTCCGCAGTCCAGCCATCGCTGGTGAAGTACAGGCAGTGGCTATGCCCAATGTGACCACCATAGCGGGTTAAGCTCAGGCCACTATGGGCATCCTGAAAGCGGTGAGGAGTGATGGCTGTTTGGCGATGGGCGTGCATGGAAAGCTTACGCGGCTAGGGGCACGGCGTTTACGGGCGCATGCCCTGGGGGCCATTGGGGGCGGGCACAATGCCTTCCTCGGGATCATAGGGCTCATAGGGCGGCTGGCGCCACACCGCGATCAGGGAGGCGAGAATGCCCAAGACAATGGCGCTTGCCATAATGTACCAGCTCACCGGATGCTGTAGATTGCCCAGGCCCCGGGCTGCCTCGAGATAGGGCACCGCCAGCATCACCGCCGCCGCACCGCAGATGGACCCCAAGCCCATAAGGCCAAAATAAAGACTGGGCTGGCGGGGATCGCCGGCGCTAACCACCTCCTGTAGGCGGCCGAAGGAAATCAAACGCTGGGCCGATCTGGTCAGGCCCCAGCCAGCGAAGAGCAGGGGCAGTAACCAAACCTGATTCTCCACCGTTAAGGCAAGAAAGCAGGCCTGCACCGCCATGAGTCCCACCTGAGCCAGGCCCAGCATACGGGCGCCACCAAGGCGGGGCAGCAGCCAGCCCGCCAGCCAAATACCCACCAGCATAAAGGGCATTTGCATAATCCCCTGCCACAGGGCGACCGCGTCTTCACCAATGGCGAGGTCAAAGAGATAGCGCGCCATATAGGTGAGAAAGATGGCATTGGAGGCGGCATTGAGGGTGCCAAAGGCGAGAAAGCGGCGCAGGGCGGGATGGCCGCGCAGCACCGTCAGCAAGGGCTTGCGCGGCCCCCCGCCCTGGGCCCGGGCATGGGCCGGGGCCGGTGGCGACCAGGCCAGGGGCCAGGCCGCGAGTACGCTAAACACGGTGGTAATGCCAAAAAGCCACATCAAAACCCGTAGGGTGCCTTCAGGATCGGATGCCTGGCCCCCACTAGGCATAAGCAGGCTGGTGAGGGACATGGTGAGGGCGAGAATGATAAAAGAGGCGGTATTGCGCCAGGTGTAAAACTGTCCCCGTAGGCGCAGGGGCACCACCGATTGAGTCCACATGGCAAAGGACGACACGCCCACCCATAGCACCGTCTGGGAGAGGGCGATTACTGCCAATACGCCACCCCAGACCACCCAATCAGGGGCCTGGAAAAACCAAGCGACCAGGGGCCAAAGAATGGTGCCCATCCACAATATGCGCCCCCACAGGGCAGAGCGGAAGCAATGGCGCTGGGCCGTTTCCATGGTGAGGCCCTGCTGCAGATGAATAATCGCCAGGGCCACCAGCATACCACCAAAGCCCAGCATCGGCAGCAAGGCCAGCATTTGATCATCGCAGCCCAAAAGGCCGAGATAACTAATCAGCAGCACGCTCTCCAGGCCCATGGCCCCAGTTATGCCGGTCCAAACCACCACCGGCGCCATCTCGGTCAGCAGCCAGCCCATACCTGGACGGCCTTCCACCAAACGACGGGCACCGAGGGGCGCAACCAGACGATCCATGAGCGGTGCTGTGGGCATGGCCGCATGGTGTCAGCCAGGGCAGCAGGGGAAATGGCGATTGGCTTGAGGCCAAACAAGTTACCCGTAAAATGGGGTTATCTCCGCTGGAGATAAGCCGAGACCGGCAAAAGCCCCCATTGTGGGAAAGCTTGGCCGCCGACGGCGGCCGAGGGTGGGGCCAGGGTATCGATGGCCCAACGGCGGCGGGGCCAGCCAAAGAGCCCGGCGGCTGGCGGGAGGAGGGGATGATGCCGCAGGAGGCCGAAAAAGCTGCGTTCGTGACGGCGCTCAACCCGTGCCATGTGCCTAAGGGGCTGATGGAAGCGCCGCGCCAACTGCGGATGGGCCAAAAGACCAGCGGCCAAACGATCATATTCGGCACCATTACCGTGCTCTAAGCGCCCGGCAAAATACGTAGCCCAAAAGGGGCCAATGAGCAGACAGGTAAGGGCAATCGCCATGCCCAAAAGGAGGTAAGCAGCTTCCATAAGGGGGCGCGGCGCCACCCCAAGGGCGGGCAGTAAACGCCGGCGCAGCCAAGCACGGTGGCGCCATTCCTCTAGCGCAATGTGATGGATCTGCTGGCGCTGAACCCGGCCGCGAAAACAGCAGCGATGCCCGCGATAAGCAATCGCAGCAGCGCGCTCGGCGGCATGGGCTTGCTGGGCCAAACGAAGCAGCGGCAAGGGCAGCAACGGACCATCGGCACTGCTGAGACCAAAGCCTTGCCAGGGCCGCGCGGCTGGACGGGGGAACGGCATGGCCACCTCCCTAAGCACCGGGTTGAATGGTGGGCGGTGCTGCATTTCTTATATTTCTGTATTTTCAGAAATCAACAAAATATCCGATACTGGCGGCTCCCTAGTGTCCTGTCGATGAAATACCTTGAAAAATGCGCAGCGCCGTAGGGGAGTTGCAAGGCGCGGAAAGCGAAAGAATAACAGCGCTAGTCCAAGCTTTTCGCAAGGCCGCAGATGCCCTGCGCGGTAAAGGATTTTGTTGGTTATTGAGGGACAGGAGACGAGTCACCAACGCGCAAAAAACGGCGATGACCATATCAAGGGCGTCTCTATAAACGCAGCCCTGGGAAGGCCGAGCCAATGGCGGGAAACTAAGGGCCCCCTGGGATCGCCGAGCACGGTCGGTGCGGCACGCACCCAGCAAAGCAGGTCTAACAGAGTAGGTTCCCACGCTGCTCGCCGCGCCGATGGTTCCTGTAGGCATGCAGAATCTGTGTCCGAGACCGTTTTCAACGTGGTGCTTTGAGCCCGCGCCGAGCTTGGTCTGGGGGTACGCGCGGGCAATGTATGGTGGCCAGTTCAGCGTTCGTCTTGCTGGACCCCGTAGGGCAGAGTGTGAAATAGCGTGATGCTACTCCTGGCACAGATTCTTTTTTCCGCCTGAAAGGAGTCTGGTTATGTCGTCGTCAAAGGGATCCTCGTCACTGCGCAAGGTGCGTGATAAGGCTGCGGGGATTGATGTTGGGGCCACCGAGCACTGGATCTGTGTCGATCCAGGCTTGACCGATGCCCCCATTCGTCGTTTTGAGTCCTTCACCGAGGATTTGGAAACGGCGGTCGCGTGGCTGGTTTCGCTGGGTGTCACCAGCGTGGCCATGGAAGCCACCGGCGTGTATTGGCGTGAGCTTTACATGCGCCTTGAGGAAGCAGGTATTGAGGTTTTGTTGGCCGATCCCCGTCGTACACGCAACCCTCGTGGCCGAAAGACGGATATGCAGGATTGTCGTTGGATATGGGAGCTTCATGCGCATGGCCTGTTGGATGGGGCGTTTGTTCCAGACGCCCAGGTGCAGGCCCTGCGCACCTATCTGCGCTATCGTCAGACGCGTGTTGATCAGGCCGGGATCGCGCTCAAGGAAGTTCAGCGCGCTCTCTCGCTGATGAACCTTAAGATTCAGCATGTCCTTGCGGATATTGGCGGTACCAGTGGCCAGGCAATCATTACTGCTATTTTGGCTGGAGAGCGCAATCCGAAAACGCTTGCGCGTTTACGCAATTATCGATGCAAGTCTCCTGTGGCAGTGATCGAAAAATCGCTGCGTGGCACTTGGCGACCAGAATATCTCTTTCTCCTGCGGCAGGCGCATAGCGATTACCTGAATCAAGTTGCGGCCATTGAGACTTGCGACCGTGAACTGGAGCAGTTGATAGCTCGCTTGCCTCAGCGCAGTCCCGATGATGGAGACGATCTGCCACCTCAGCGCCCCACTGGCAAGCGGGACTTCAGTTTTGATGCCCAGAAAGCGAGTTATCGCCTGACCGGTGTTGACTTGAGCGCCATCGATGGCATTGGGCCCAATACCGCCCTCACCTTCCTCGGTGAAGTCGGATTCGATTTGAGCCCCTGGCCGACCTCCAAAGCCTTTTGTTCGTGGCTTGGTCTGTGTCCCAATCCGAA
>REDX01000204.1 GCA_007695355.1 Planctomycetota bacterium | reverse complement strand
CGGTTTCGCCGCTGTCAGTATCCAGCAGCTTCCAGGCGGAATCAGCGTTGAAGTCGCCGAGGTCAAAGGATAGAATGCGCATGGCTGGGCCTCCTAGGGTTTTTGTGTTTGGGCTATTCAAGCCCGTTGCCTGCCGGGGTCGAGCAATCGACCCCGGCGGCCCAGCCACATGATTTCAAAGCTTGTCCGGAAAAGGAATGCCAGTTTCGCTGGGCATGCTTTTAGGACAAAAAACGCCCCCTTTCAGGACTATTTTGCTGGCCGCTCGGGAGAGCGGCGGTCCCGGGGATAAGTTTTGCGTCGCTCTGGCCAGTGGCCGGCTTCCTCCCTTGCCTGGGGCGTAAAATTTTTGACGATGTTGGGCATGGTTATGCAAACCCCCTTTGAGCGCCTGCTTGCCGATGTCAGCGAACAGGCCCAGCGCGAGCCCTTGGCTGCCTTTGGTCGGCTTCAGGAATGCTACAATAAGAGCCTCACCGACTTGGACGTGCGGCGCCTTGGCGCCCTTGCGGCCAATCTTGGCGGGGCCAGTCTTGGCCGCTATGATGATGCCATTACCTTCGTCGAGACGCTGCTTGACCACCCGGCGCTAGAGGCGGGCGGCGATACCGAGCATTCCCTGTGGCGCGCCATCGCCTGTCTGCAGCGCTGTGCTAAGCGCGAGGTACAGGCCGAGGAGGCTTTGACTCGGGGTGCGCGCAATGCCAGTGAGCGGGCGCGGGTAGAAGCCCTAACGGCACAAATGCTGACCGCCCGTGGTCGCGCGGCCGAGGCCCTACCGATGCTTGCCGCGGCGGCTGAGCTGATTGGCGAAATTCCCGCCGAAGATGAAACGCGCATGCAGATCGCTCAGATTAGCTTTGCCATCTCCAGTCTTGCCGAGCAGGGTCTTACCTCTTCCCAGCGCTTACTCGCCGCGGCTGCCACCCTTGGCCATGCCACGCAAATAGATTCCGCCAATTGGCGCAATCGCCACAAGGCGGCGTACCATCGCGGCAATGCGCACGTCCTCTGTGGCGAACCACGGGAAGCCCTCACCCAGGTCCAGGCGATGATGGAGATTGAAGACCAGCACGATGAGGAAGTTTTCGACATTGAACGCTTTTTCACCGCTATTCTCGCCTGTAAGGCGCAGTTATTGCGGGGCCAAATCCGGGTTGCGAGCGGGGCCTTTGAGGCCGCCAGCGATTTCGCCCGGCGGGTGGAAAAAGGCGATGAAAGAAAACTTTGCGAGCGGGCCCTGGCCGAAGTCCGACCGCAGTTCGAGCGCTACCGTCAAACCACCGCCTGAAGCCGCGGCCTCACCAGCGATAGCCAATTGAGCAAGACGCGGCGAGCATCACCGCTGCTGCTTTCGGGATGGTATTCAGGGTGAAACTGCAGCCCAATCCAGGGCAGGGTGCGGTGTTCAATGGCCTCAATTCCATCAATCGACTGGGCCAATATGTGCCAGCGCTGAGGATCGACATCTTCGACGATCATGCGGTGATTTTCAGGCACATAGATGGTTGAGGCCCCCGGGGCCGGGGTGTGCAAGCCGTGCATCAGCGGGTGACGGCCCTGAAAAGTTACTGGATGATCCGAGGCCCGGCGCTTGGCCAGCAAGCGACCCAGCCGGCAGCCTTCGGCCAAGGCTAAGAGTTGATGGCCAAAACAAATGCCCAGAACCGGCAGTGGACGCTCTTGCAGGGCCTTGAGGAGCGGCACAAAGGCAGCAAAGCGCACCGCATCTTCGTCCTCAGTACCCTCCCCCTCTTGGCATAGGGGCAGATTATGCCGGGAACCGCTGAGGATGACTCCGTCGACGCCATCGAGAAGGGCGTGGAGGGCTTCGGGATTTTCGGCCAGACCCTGCTGATGGTAATGGGCTAGACCGAAGTGTAGCCCCGCAGCCTGGATGTCCTCAGCCAGGTGGGCAAAGCGATCGCTTAAGCAATCATAGGGCGGGTTGGCCCAAAGGCCGAGGTAGAGGATGGTCGACATGGATGGTATACGCTATTATAGCTGCTGGGTTTTGTGAAATTCCGAGAATATTCTGTACCCCGGCGCATCACTGGCGCGCTTATTTCTGAAGTAAATTATCCCATATGTGATGCAGATGCCGCCCGCGCTCCTGCCAGGTCTGCCGCTGCTGCTGACATTGTTCGAGCAGGCTCGACAGTCCCAGATTGCCGGTGGAGCCGGCGTGAGTACGACTGCGCAGCACCGCCTCGTGGTCCTCCGGCACCTGCACCTGATCGAGGTGCTTGCCCACCTCAATATAGGCCTCGCGGAAGGGCATGCCCGCTTCCCGCACGAGGCGATAAGCCTCGTCAGTGGCGTAGAGGTCGGGGGTAAGGGCCGCCTCAATGCGCTCGCGCACCGGTTCGATTTCCGCCACCGATCGGCTTACCACTGCCAGCGCCTGCTCGGCCAGACGCAGGCCATCGATGAGCAGGGGCTTGGTGTCCTGAAGATCGCGACTGTAGCCGGAATGCAGGCCCAGGGTCATCGCCACCAAGCCGGTACGCAATCCCAAAAAGCGGGCCGAGCGACCGCGGATGAGCTCAAAAATATCGGGATTGCGCTTCTGCGGCATAATCGAGGAGCCGGTGGTAAAGCCCCGGCTCAAACGCAGGAAACCGGCTTCGGCACTGACGAAGAAAATAATGTCGGCGGCGAGGCGGGAAAGGTCGCCAATTACCGCCCCCACCGCATCGAGGGCAGCGGTTTCCACCTTGCCCCGGCTATTGGCATCGGCCATGGCGATGGCGCCGCCGCGGGCAAAGCCAAGGAGTTCGCTAGCCCGCAGGCGGTCGAGGGGCAGGCCAACGCCATAGCTAGCCCCGGATCCCAGGGGGCAGCTATCGGCTAAGCGGTAGGCACCGTCGAGTAAAATCAGATTGTCGAGAAGGCCAGCGGCATGCCCGCCAAAGAACATGCCCAAGGACGATGGCATGCCCCGTTGCAGATGGGTGTAACCCGGCAGCGGTACAAATTCATAGCGCTGGGCCTGCTCCAGCAGCCCATGGGCACTGGCGCAGATCAGTTCCGCCAAGGCCAGTAGGCGGTTTTTCAGCCACAGGCGGGTGGCGGTGAGCACCTGGTCATTGCGCGAGCGCCCCGTATGCAGGCGCTTGCCCGGTTCCCCCAGGGCCTCAGTGAGGAGGGCTTCGATGCGCGAATGCACGTCCTCATCAGTGGCTTCAACGGTCCACTCACCGGCCAGGAAGGCCCCGTGCAGGCGCCGCAGCTCGCCCACCAGGGCCTGGGCATCGGCGGCCGGGATAATCCCCGTCTCCCCCAGCATTATGGCATGGGCAAGGCAGCCGAGGCAGTCAAAGGGTGCTAACTCGCGGTCGTAGAGCCAATCATCGCCCACCGTAAAGGCGTGGACCAGGGCATCGGTGGCATCATTTCCCTTAGACCATATGGCCATGGGCGGACTCCTCTTAGCTGTTGGTCCCAGCTGCATCGATGGGCCAAGTGTCGGGCGGCAGTGTGCCGACCAGCAGCAGCGGCCAAGGACGAAGTTGCCTTAGGTTTGAAGCTCCCATAGTCCCCGGCCCATGACGGCACGACTCGGCATCCTTCTCTCCGGCAGCGGCAGTACCTATGCCAACCTGCAGGCCCAGATTCAGCAGGGCACTTTGGACGCTGAAATTGCCCTCGTCATTGCCTCTCGCCCGCAGGCCGGCGGACTTCAACAGGCCGCGGACTGGGGGCATCCATGGCTGGTTAGCCGAGACCAGGAGACGATCCAGCAAGGCCTGGTAGATCATGGCTGCGACTGGGTAGCCATGTGCGGCTTTATGAGCCGCTTTGATCCTCGGGGGCCACTCAGCGGGCGGGTGCTAAATGTCCACCCCTCGCTCTTACCGGCTTTTGGCGGCCAGGGCTTTTACGGTGATCATGTTCATCGTGCCGTGCTTCAACGGGGGGCACGGGTGAGCGGGTGCACGGTGCATCTCGTGGCTGGCGACTATGATAGCGGTCCTATTTTGGCCCAGCGCATCGTCCCTGTGCATGGCTCTGACAGCGTCGAGAGTCTGCGCCAGCGCGTGCAAGCGGCAGAGCGGCACTTGTATCCCCTGGTGCTGCAGTCCTTAATTTGCCACGGTTACCACGGATCCGCCGATTTAACCCTGGTCAACGGCTGCGATGCCTGGGATCTGGGCTTCACCACGGCCCCAGCGGCGCTATAAAAGCCCGGCCCTTTAGGCCAGATCCGGAGGTCTCATGCCCCTGCACGTCTACACCTGTGGCGACTGTCACCAGCGCAGCGAACTGCTTATTCATCCCAGTGAAACCAGTCCGGTAAGCTGCCCGGCCTGCGGCTCGACGCGTATGCAGCGCGAATTCGCCACCTTCGCCGTTGGCAATAGTAGCCCATCAAGCAAAGCCGCCGAAGGCGCCTGTCCGATGCCTGGAGGCTGTCCCGGTGGCGTCTGCCCGATGATGAACTAAGCGTGAGCCAGGCCGCAAGTCTCCTTTCCCAAGGCGGCCACGCCTTTCTTAGTGGAGCAGATTCCTGTCGCCTCTGGGTTCGCTCCCTGCCCGGCCAGGGAGAACCCATCATTTACCTCCATGGCATTGCCGACTGGGGGCAAAGCCTGCTTCCCCTGGCCATGGAGATGGGCTATCCAGCCCTCATCCCGGATCTCCGGGGCCACGGCTTTAGCCAGCGGCAGGCCTCCTATCGCGTCCTCGACTATGCCGCCGACATCGTTGCCCTTCTCGATGCCCTGGGGCAAAGGGTAACCCTCTACGGTCATAGCCTCGGCGCTCTGGTGAGCCTCGTCTGCGCCCGCACGCGGCCGCAGCTGGTGCGCCACCTCATCCTAGAGGATCCCCCGCTCTTTCACCTCAGCGCCAGCATCGACTCAAGGCCGTCGCTAGTGGCTGCTTTTAGCGCCACGCGCCAACTTCTTGCCTATCAAGATGATCCCCACCAATTACTGTGCGCGCTGCTTGCCGCCGAGCCGCAGCGAGATCCCGCTGCTTTAGCGCGGCGGGCCGAGGCCTGTCGGCGCTATGACCCGACAATTTGGGACACCGCCCTGGATAATCGCCTTTGCGAAGGCCTGCCTAAGCCCCATAGCTGGTGGCAGCAGCCGGCCTGTCCCTGCATCTGCTTTGCCGCAGATCCTGAGCGCAATCCCGCCCTGCAAACCAGCGATTTTCCCATCGTCTATGCCCTCCATCCCCAGGCGCAGATACATACCATCCACGGCTCCGGCCACAGCATCCATGGCAGTTACCGGCAGCAGCTGATCGAAATCCTGAAACCCGCCCTAGACCAGGCTGCCCAGATTAAGAGCGGTTGATCAGCGCTATAAAACCCTAGCATACCGATCAAAGAGGTACGGTATGCGAATCGCCCAAAAGACCTATTACGCCCTGCGCGCCCTACTCGAACTCGCCCGTCGGCGCGGCGATGGGCCCATATCGATCGCCGCCATCGGTCATGCCGAAGATATTCCACCGCAATTTTTGCAGGTAATCATGCGGGAATTGCGCCAGGGCGGATTTGTCGATAGCCGCCGCGGTAAGGATGGCGGCTATCTGCTAAGCCGCGAGCCTGAGGGATTGTCGATGGGCGAAGTGATTCGCTTTCTGGAAGGCGATGTCGCACCGGTTGATTTACAACACGATCAGCATCCAGTGTTTCGCCCCACCTGGCTGGCAGCCCAGGACACCATCAACTCCCTTTATGACGGCGTCTCATTCCAAGAACTCATTGACCGAGACCGCCAGCTCCAAGATAACTTTCTTCCCGATTATGTCATTTAACCACCGCTGAGAGCACCCCATGACCCAGCCCGCCCATCACCCTGCCATTGAGACCCTTGCCCTGCATGCCGGCCACCAGCCGGACAGCGACACGCTTTCGCGCGCAGTGCCAATCTACCAAACTACCAGCTATGCCTTTCGCAGTGCCGAGCACGCGGCAAATCTCTTCGCCCTAAGAGAGTTCGGCAATATTTACAGCCGCATTATGAACCCGACCTGCGATGTTTTAGAAAAGCGCCTGGCCGCGGTCTGCTCGGGTACCGGCGCGGTTAGCGTTTCCTCGGGCATGGCCGCTATTAGCTATGCGATTATGGCCATTGCAGGTGCCGGCGATAATATTGTTACCGGCGATAAGCTCTACGGCGGCACCTACACCCTTTTTCGTCACACCTTTAAGCGTTTTGGCATTGAGGTGCGCTTTGCCGATAGCCGCGATCCGAAAAATTTCGCAGCCCTCATCGATGGACGCACCAAGGCCGTGTTCACCGAATCCATCGGCAATCCCAAGTGTAATATCGACGATATCGAAGGCATTGCCGCGGTGGCCCACGCCGCTGGCATTCCGCTGATTGTCGACAATACGGTCTCCCCACCCCCGGTCTTTAATCCCTTCGCCCATGGCGCCGATATTTGCGTTTATTCGCTCACCAAAATGATCGGTGGCCATGGCACCACCGTTGGCGGTGCGATCGTTGAGAAGGGTGATTTCGACTGGACCCAGGGCGGGCGATTCCCCACTATTACCGAAGACGACGAGAGCTATCACGGGGTGAATTTCTGGAAGGCCTTTGGCCATCACCCCGAGGCCCTGGTGCCCGGTCTCGCCTTTGTTCTGCGGGTGCGCACCGGCCTCTTGCGGGATATGGGGGCCTGCCTCGCGCCGCAAAGCGCCTGGAACATCCTCCAAGGCCTGGAAACCCTTCCCCTACGCGCCAAAACCCACTGTCAGCAGGCGCAGGCGATCGCCGAATTCCTGGCCCAGCACCCGGCCGTGTCCTGGGTGGAATACGCCGGTCTACCCGGCCATCCCGATCACCAGCGGGCAAAAGAACTTTTCCCCATCGGCCCTGGCGCCATTTTCGGCTTTGGCCTGAAGGCCGGCTATGAAGGCGGCAAGCGCTTTATCGATGCGGTGAAACTGTGCAGTCATTTGGCCAATGTTCTCGATGCCAAAACCCTGGTCATCCATCCCGCCAGCACCACCCATCAACAGCTAACCGCCGACGAGCAGGTGGCCGCTGGGGTGGCCCCGGACATGGTGCGTATCTCTGTCGGCCTGGAAAGCCTCGACGACATTATCGCAGACCTTAACCAGGCCCTGGAAGCCAGCGGCGCGCCATGAGTCAAACGCCCCGTAGCCGCAGCGTGCACGGTGCCGATCATCCCAACTCGGTGGGCTGGGTGCATCCCCAGCGAGTCCGGGTTGCGGATGCACAGCATCCCCTGCGCCTGCACTGCGGGCAGGTTCTCGATGCGGTGGATCTGGAATATGAAAACTACGGACAGCTCAATGCCGCTGGCGATAATGCCATACTGATTACCCACGCCTTGAGCGGCGATGCCCATGCCGCCGGCTGGGATGCCAAGGCCGAGGCCCAGGGCCGCAATTGGCGCTGCCGCAAGCCCGGCTGGTGGGACGCCGTTATCGGCCCCGGTAAGGCCATCGACACCGATCGCTGGTTTGTCATCTGCAGCAATGTCATTGGCGGCTGCTATGGCAGCACCGGTCCGGCCAGCATCAACCCCCAAAGCGGCAAGGCCTGGGGTATGGATTTCCCCATGGTGACGGTGGAAGATTGGGTGGCTAGCCAAGCCCGCCTCATCGATCACCTCGGCATCGATCGCCTGGCCGCGGTTATCGGTGGCAGCCTTGGTGGCCAGCAGGCCCTGGAATGGGCCCTCGCCTATCCGCAGCGGGTGGGCAAGGTGATATGCCTCGCAGCCTCCCCCCGCCTTTCAACCCAAGGCGTAGCCTTCAATGCCGTTGGCCGCCATATGATTATGAGCGATCCCGGCTTTGCCGGTGGGCATTACTATGACCATGGGCCAGGCCCCCAAGATGGCCTAGCCTCGGCGCGGATGTTAGCGCATATTACTTACCTCTCTGATCAGGGCCTCGAAAACAAATTCGGCCGGCGCCGGCGCAGCGGCAGCCAAGAGCGGCCGAACTTTGGTTTCGACATCGAATTTGAGGTGGAAAGTTACCTCGAATACCAGGGTCGCAGTTTCGTTGAGCGCTTCGATGCCAATAGCTATTGCTACATCACTCGCGCCATGGATTATTACGATGCCGCGGCGCGCTGGGGGGACGGCG
>REDX01000273.1 GCA_007695355.1 Planctomycetota bacterium | reverse complement strand
CAGATGGTGCCGGGGACTTGGAATACGGCGTGCCAGGTGCCGGGCTCGATGACGTACCAGGATTGGGGGAGTAGGGGCATGGCGAGGAGGTAGCTGGGGTCTTCTCCGCGGCCGGCAAGGACGAGGACAGCTTGGCCCTGGCAGAGGACGCCGGCTTGGCGGCCGCCGTGGTTGCGGGCGAGGTCTACGGTGGCGCCGGGGAGGCGATCGGGGCTGGGGTTGGTGAGGCCCAGTTGCCAGGGGGCTGGCGGGATGGCGATGGAGCCTTGGGCGACGCGCACATAGCCTGGGGCGCGGGAGCGACCGACAATTACCTGGTCGGCAACCAGGGCCTCTAGGCCCAGGGGCCGGCGCTGGATGGCGAGGGCCATTATTTGGGCCACCACCTCTTCCACACTTAAGCCGTCGGTGAGAATAAAGACGGCTTCGTCAGAGCGGGTGAGGGCGCCGCTTTCGCGCTCCATATCCCGGCGGTCCCGCTCGCGCAGTTCGGCAACCAGGGTGTCAAACTCTGGGGCCGGCTGACCACCGGCCTGCCATTCGGCAAGGCGGCGGCGGGCTCGCTCTTCGGGGCTGGCGTCGAGGTAGACTTTGAGGGTGGCGTCGGGGCAGATGACGGTGGTGGCATCCCGGCCCTCAAGGGCGGCGTCACGGCCGCGGACAATGGCCTGCTGCAGGGCCACCAGATGGGCGCGGCAGCTGGGGTTATCGGCAATGCGCCAGATTTCCCGGGTGGTGGCGGGGGAGCGCAGGACGGCGGGATCAACCACTGCCCCGTCCAGGCGCACTTGGCCATGGTTGTCAAAGTCGATGGCGCGCTGGCTGCACCAGGCGGCGATGGCCGGGGCGTCATTGGGGTCGATGGTGCTCGCCAGCAGGCCCACGGTGGCGGCGCGGTACATGGCACCGGTGTCCAGATACAGCAGGCCCAGGCCCCGGGCCAATTGCTTCACGACGGTGCTTTTGCCGGCGCCGGCAGGGCCATCGACGGCGATAATCAGGGGTGATTGGTTGCTCACGGGACTGCACCTTGGGGCCGGGCCGCGCGCACGGCAGCGACAAATTGGGCCATGGCCCGGGCGCACTTGCGCCCGGGGGCTTCCTCCACCCCGCTGGCCACATCCAGCCCCAGCAGGCGGGGCCAGGGCGGGGCCAGGGCGGGGCCGACCCGCTGGGGATTCAAGCCACCGGCCAGCAAGAGCGGCGCTGGGGACTGCCAGGCACTGGCCAGGGCGTAGTCCCAGGCCAGGCCGCTACCCCCGGCCAAACCAGGGGCGGCGCTGTCGAGGAGCAGGGCGCTAACTCCGGCCTGGGCAAAGGCCTGGGCGCTGGCAAGATCCTCGGCGCGGGAAACTCGGAGTGCTTTAATCACCGGCAGGCGGCGGGCCAGCCAGGCCACCTGCTCTGGGCTCTCAGTGCCGTGGAGCTGGGCAATGGTGCAACCGCTGGCGGCGCAGTCGCTCAAGACCTGCTCAGGGCTGGCGTCGACAAACAGGGCCACCGCCTGGGCAGCCAGGCCGAGCTGGCGGCTGAGGTCAGCGGCGCGTTCAACGCTAATGCGGCGGGGGCCGCGGGCGAGGTTAAAGCCGAAGAAATCCACGCCCAAATCCACCGCGGCACGCACGTCGACGGCGCGGGTAAAACCGCAGACCTTGATCCGCAGCGGGGCCGAGCACAGCGGGGCAAGGCTCACAAAAGCCCCGAGGACAGGGGCTGGCCGCGCAAGGCACGCAGGGCGGCGGAGGGGTCGTTGCTGATCATCAGGGTTTCGCCGACTAGCACCGCATCCACCCCAGCAGCCTCAAGGCGGGCGCAGTCGGCGCGACTGGTAATGCCCGATTCCGAAACCACCACCCGATTGGCGCCCAGCAGGGCCGGCAGCAACTCAAAGGTGGTGTCTAGGCTGACGCTAAAATCGTGGAGGTTGCGATTATTCACCCCCACCACGCTGGCACCAATGCGCAGGGCGGCGGCGGCTTCATCAGCGTTATGCACCTCCACCAGGACATCCAGGCCGATGTCCTGGGCAAAGCCCTGCAGGTCGCCCATGTGGCTGGTCTCCAGACAGGCGGCAATCAGCAAAACGGCATCGGCGCCGGCCAGCCGCGCTTCGGCAATTTGACGCTCGTCGACGATGAAATCCTTGCGGATAATCGGCAGGCTTACCGCCGCGCGCACGGCGATGAGGTGATCTAAGTGACCAAAGAAAAAGCGCTCATCGGTGAGCACCGAGAGGGCCGCGGCACCGCCCAGCTGATAGTGATAGGCATTGCGCACCGCATCGTAGTCATGGGTGAAAATGCCCTTGGAGGGGCTGCCCTTTTTGCTTTCGGCGATGACCTGTATCGGCGCACCCGTATCCCGACGCAGGGCCGCGGCAAAGCCCCGGCAGGGCGGCAGGGCGGAGAGGGCAGCGCGATCCACCGGCGGTAGCTGGGGAATCTCGGCCTTGCGCTTATGGTCGATAATGGTGTCCAGAATGGTGGCGCTCATGGGTGGCCTAGCCTCTGCTCCTGAGCCCAAGGGCAAGGCCGAGGATGAACGGCGCGGAGGGCGGCCCAAGGACCACCACTACTCAGCGCCCAGCCGAGGTACTACTTACCAATAGTTCGATCGCTGCCGCACTCGTTCTGCTTCAGGCATAAACTCATAGGTCGAACCAGCTCCATTGAAGGCCCGAGGCCCTTCAATGGTCACCGGATCGAGCCAGTCCGTGGCCTCCAAGTTCTCCAAGGCCTGTCGTAAGGCACGAAAATCATGGAGGTCGCGAACAAAATCCCGGCTGTCGCCATAGGCCCGGTAGTGAGCTAAGCGTTCGTAGTTTTGTTCCACATGCACCAAAAGTTCCGACAGGGCCAGGGCATACTCCGCCTCTACACCGACAGAGAATGAGCGAATGCGCA
This sequence comes from Planctomycetota bacterium, assembly GCA_007695355.1. Classification (GTDB taxonomy): domain Bacteria; phylum Planctomycetota; class UBA11346; order UBA11346; family UBA11346; genus REDP01. The sequence goes on along the minus strand of REDX01000273.1, from coordinate 5,216 downwards.
GATCCGTGGCCCGGGCAGGAATCCAGTTACGCACCCGTGAGTCACGAATGTGCTGATGGTGAGAATAATGAAAATCCCCATAGCGGGTGGCTTCGGTGGAGAAGAGCAGCAATGAACACCCCGGTACTGCCCCTAATAGCGAAACCATCATAACACCTCTTCCCGCCCGGCGCCAACCACGAACGCGCAGGGCCACCGCCACCGCAAGGGCGAGCAGCAACACCAACACTGTGACCGAAACTGCATTTCCGAGATCTTGAAACATGTTGAGTCACCCCTCCACAGGAGAGTCATCTTCCACAAACAACGATGATGTCCTTTGCAATTGGCCCTCAATCAGCTTGAGCACGGGCGGAAAGTCATGGCGCACCGTTCGGTAGACCAAGCGATAATCCGTATTGCCGTAATCGTGGATCAATCGATTACGCGTGCCAGACATCGCTGGCCTCGGTCATCCAATAACACATGTCTATCAACCGTGACCGATCGCGCCCCTCAGGCATGGTAGAGCACCCGCACTTCACCCAGCATGGCTTGACGCCGCATGGGGTTGGGATCGTGTTCAACGCTTTCCCGGGTCAGGAGGTCAACGGGTTTGCCAAACACCTGTTCTAAAGCATCGGCCAAAGCGATGAATTCAAAGCCGGTAATACAACGATCAGGGGCAAAACTCACCAACACATCAATGTCGCTATCCACCCGCTGATCACCCCGTGCTTGAGAACCAAACAGCTCTCAGCGCGTCACCCCAAAGCGATGACAGCAGTCTGTGAGTTCCGGACTTGCGGTAATCAAAGCCATGACACGACTCTCCACGCGGCAACCCCAGAGGGAAGGGAGGGTGCCCTGAGGTTTCATTCATCAAGCAATCACCTCCGGGGTTTTCGGCTGCTGGCCGCGCAGCACCGAATTGCCTTCGAAGAAGAGGCGCTGGTCGATGGGGCTGGGGTTGAGCCAGTCGGATTCGTTGAACTGGCCGCTTTGGCCGTAGGCAAGAATCGCATTGCCGTAGCAGGTGGCCTCGACGGCGGCGCGGGGGATGCCGCGTTCGAGCATCAGGCGGGCGGTTTTCGGCACGGCGAGGGGATCGGAGACGCCCCAGTCGGCAGAGGAGTCGACGATAATGCGTTCGGATCCAAAGCGGCGCACCACCTCGACCATGCGCTCATTACCCATTTTAGTTTTGGGATAGATGGTGAAGGCAGCCCAGTAGCCGCGGTCCAAAACCTCCTGCACGGTCTCCTCATTATTGTGGTCGATTACCACTTTATGGGGGGACAGGCCCATCTCCTCGCAGACATCCATAGAGCGGCTGGTGCCCTGGGTTTTATCGCGGTGGGGGGTGTGGATCATGACCAGCATGTCCAATTCTTTAGCCAATGCGAGCTGGGCGCGAAAGTACTTATCCTCGGCCGGGGTTTGATCATCATAGCCGATTTCGCCAATCGCCACCACCCCCTCTTTACAGGCAAAGCCGGGGAGAATTTCCATCACCTGCTCGGCCAGGGCCTCGTCATTGGCCTCCTTGGAATTGAGGCCCATGGTGCAGTAGTGGCGAATGCCAAACTGGGCGGCGCGGAAGCGTTCCCAGCCGATGAGGGAGGCGAAGTAATCAATAAAGGTGCCCACCGAAGTGCGCGGCTGGCCTAGCCAAAAAGCCGGTTCGATCACCGCCACCACCCCGGCGGCGGCCATCGCCTCATAGTCATCGGTGGTGCGGGCGCTCATATGCACGTGGGGGTCAATCAGTTTGAGGTCACTCATGGGGAACCGTCCTTCCAGGTATCGATGCTGGACCAGTTTAAGGAGCCAGCGGCAATCGCCGCCGCAAAGCGGGGAAAGCGCGCCAGCAGCTCTGCAGCGGCGGGCAGGGGATTGGCCGCCAGGCCCAGGGCGGCGGCGGGGGCGGCGGGAGCCTCGTCTTCGGCGACGCCCACCAAGGTACGTTCGACCTCAGCCAAGTGTTCGTGCCCGCAGGCGGGCACCGCCACCCGCCACAGCTCCCAGGGCACCGGCCGGCGGGCGGCCCGGCGCTCCCGCGCATAGTCGCAGAGCTGGGCCGCCTGGGCGGCATTGCAGCGGGCATCAATGCCCTGGATGGGATCCAGGGACAAACCGACAAAGAGGCACTTGAGCACCATCTGATTCCACGCCGCCTCATCGAGGTGGGCAGCGGGAAAGGGACTGCGCTGGGCCACCGCCGCCACCAGGGGCTTTTGGTTCGAGCGCAGGCCCTCGCGGGCCCGGGGAATCAGGGCAGCCGCATGGGGCAAACAGGGCAGGGCCTGATAGAGGGCCACCGCCTCGGCCACATCGGCACAGCGATAGAGGGCATCGAGGGCGCCCACCAATTCCGCTGCCGTGGCCATGGGTAGCTGCAGCACTGCATAGACCCGGGCGGTCTGATCCAGGGTCCAATGGCGCAGGTCCAAACCCGGCACCAGGGCCTGGGCAGCGGCGCATTCCGCAGCGCTGGGGGCAAGATCGGCCTTGCCGGTGTGGCGCGGCATCAGGGCAATGGTGGTGGCAGCGGCCCGCGCCTCGCCGCTGATGATGGCAGCGGCGCGCTCGTCGATCCAGGCCATGGCCTGGGGTACGCGAATCTGCAGCAGCTGATGGAAGTGGGCGGCGAGGGCAGACATGGCAGGGAAAGGGTAGCACTGGCAGTGCCAAGGGCCAGTCAGGGTCCTGATCCGTAAATTCCTGCAAGAATTCGCAGCGCTGTAGATGACTTTAAGGCATGGAAGACGAAGGGCTAACAGCGATATTTTCAAGCTTTTTGTAACGTCGTAGGTATGCCGTGGCGCAAAGAATGCTGATGGCCATTGGTGGATTTGGCCAATCGACAGCGATGGCCAACTGTGCTCGCCATCGACACCGACCTAAGCGGCTGTGCACAGGCCCGACAGTCCCAATGGTAGGTGAGTAAAAATACGGACACAGCAAGCCCCCCAATGCCGTTCTGTGATCGTATGTGTATCGTCGCCGGCCTGCCTCGTGGAATTCCCTCTCACGGAGCCGCTGAGCTCACGGAGTAGCCTAAAAAGAGCCCCGGTTGGTCCGTGGCAACATGTTGTTCAAGACCCAGAGCTCTCCGTGCCTCCGCGTCTGCGTGAGAACCCTGTTTTTCCGCATTAAATAAGCCGAAACGATTTATTTGCGATCACGGAACGGCATTGGTAAGCCCCCCCTAAGTTAGACGACTCAAGAGAACCCAGGAGGGCAGCGAGGTTGGCCATAGGGCCGCAGGCAAAGCCCCTGAGCAAAAAGCCCGCTCGAGGTATCAGCGACTCGAACGCTTCCGATCCACTTCCCGCAGCAGCGCCTTGCGCACCCGAATATAGTGGGGCGTCACCTCCACCAATTCGTCGGGGGCAATGTATTCCAAAGCCTCTTCCAGGGTGGGGCGGGCCACCGGGACCAGCTTAATCGCATCATCGGCGCCGGATGAGCGTACATTGGTGAGCTGCTTGGATTTGGTGAGATTAACCACCAAATCCTGCTCTTTATTGCTTTCACCTACAATCATGCCCTCGTACACCGCATCGCCCGGCTCGATAAAGAAGCGGCCACGATCCTGGAGATTCCAGATCGCATAGGCCACTGCCTCGCCCGGGCCCATGCTGAGAATAACGCCATTGCGCCGACCGGCGAGCTCGCCGCACCAGGGGGCATATCCGTGGAAGAGAGTATTGATCGTCGCCTCGCCGCGGGTGGCGGTAAGCAGCAGGGTGCGCAGGCCAATCAGGCCGCGGGAAGGAATGAGGAATTCCAGGTGCTGCAAATCGCCGCGATTGCCCATGGTCTGCAATTCGCCGCGGCGCTCTAAAACCAATGACATAACCCGACTCGCGCTTTCCTCGGGCACATCGATAACCGCCACCTCCATGGGCTCTAGGCGTTCGCCGCGCTCGCCCTCGCGCATAATCACCCGGGGTGGGCCCACCTGCAGCTCAAAGCCTTCGCGACGCATATTCTCGATCAGCACCGAGAGATGCAGCAGGCCGCGGCCGGCTACTTCAAAAATTTCGGCGGCCTCGGTGGCGCTAACGCGCAAAGCCACATTGCGCTCGCATTCGCGGTCTAAGCGGGCTTTCAGTTCGCGGCTCTGGAGGGGCTTGCCGTCTAAGCCAGCGAGGGGAGAAGTGGTAACCCCGAAGGTCATACGAATGGTGGGCTCGTCGATGGGGATCGGCGGCAGGGCATGGGGGTGATCGGGATGGCAGATGGTATCGGAGATGTCGATGCCTTCGAGTCCGGTCACCAACACCACATCGCCAGCTTCGGCGCGCTGGATTTCCCGACGACCGAGGCCGTCAAAGGCGTGCAATTGCAGGACCCGACCCGCCCGCGGCACGGCTCCGGAACCCTTCACCACGGCCACCCGATCACCGGCATTGAGCACACCGGCATAAATGCGACCAATGGCAATGCGACCAACGAAATCATTATGATCGAGATTGGCCACCTGCAGCTGCAGTGGCGCATCGGCCTTAATCTTGGGGCCGGGGATGTGCTCGATCACTGCGGCAAAGAGCTGCGAGCAGTCGGTGGTGCGTTGCTCCATATCAAGGGTCATCCAGCCATCACGACCGGAACCAAAAAGCACCGGGAAGTCCAGCTGCCAATCCTCGGCACCGAGGTCTACCATCAAATCGAAAACCTCGTTCACCACCTCTTCGGGGCGACAGCCGGGTTTATCGACCTTATTCACCACCACCAAGGGCTTGAGCCCATTCTCAAGGGCCTTGCGCAGCACAAAGCGGGTCTGGGGCATGGGCCCCTCAAAGGCGTCAACCAAGAGGATGACCCCATCGGCCATGCGCAGGACCCGTTCCACCTCGCCGCCAAAGTCAGCGTGGCCAGGGGTGTCGATGAGGTTCAGGCGTACCCCGCCCCAATTCACCGCGCAGTTCTTGGCGAGGATGGTAATGCCGCGCTCTCGCTCTTGGGCATCGGAGTCCATGATGCACTCCTCCACCTGCTGGCCCTGGCGGAAAACCCCGGCCTGACGGAAGAGGGCATCTACCAGGGTAGTTTTGCCATGATCGACGTGAGCGATAATGGCGACGTTGCGGATGTCGGAGCGGCGTACTTCATTCATGAGGCGCAGGTAATAGCAGGGTCATGATCCAGGGGAAGGGTGGGGTTTGCCAGCCCCCCAGGGCGGCGCAAAGCTCGGTTAATTCATGGCTAACCCCATGGCCTTGTGGATG
>REDX01000077.1 GCA_007695355.1 Planctomycetota bacterium | reverse complement strand
TAGTTATGCCCACGCCGCACAGCCTTCTCGTCAACGAGGAGCACTCGGATACCGTCAAGGCATGGCTCGGGCACCGTCCGCTCCAAGACCGAACGGTTGTAACGCAAGGCCGTAGTCTCGTGGATCCCGAGAAGATCTCCGATAGCTGTCAATGGCAGCCACCGAGCAAGGCGAGAGACCAGCAACCGGAATCGCCACGTCGCCTGCTCGAAGTCGGTGATTTGTTCAGGATGGATCGTCGAGTAACTGTTACAGGCACGGCAGCGCCCCTGAATGGCCCGGTAATGAATGGTGACCACCGTGCTGATGCCCATTGGCAGGTCTGTAGCCGTTCGGGGGGTCTCACGGCTCTTGCTCATCACCATTCCACAGTTTCGACAGTGCAATTTGGCACGTCCGTCACGCTCAAGCCAGACATGGCTTTCGGCCTCTCCAAACTCAACCCGATCTATGGTCCAGCCTGGGAAGTTGTAAAGATTGCGGATTCCTGTGATCTTCATAGCATTCTAGACGTGCAAAGGCCTTAAACCTGTCTGCCGACGAGCAGGAGAGCCCGTTTTTACGGCCATTGGTTTTAAGGTGTTCGATCGTTTGACCCCCATCGATTTCAAGGCCGAGTTGGAGAAGGGGAATGTGGGTTTCGGTATCTTGCTGGGACTCTTCCTCTTGGGTCTGACTTTTGGTTGCCTCTATTTCGCGGCCCACATTAGCTGAGCGGTTTGGCGCATGCTGCCGGCTCAAGGTTTTCGTTTTTGGTGGACTGCCGCCTGGGTGTTGGGGGTGACCTGGCCGGCCTGGTTGACCGCCCTATTGGCGGCCGCGGCTTCGGCCATTTTGGCGGGGGCTGCGGGGCAGTCTTATGGAGTTGCACCTGCATCGGGATCGACGGCTGGCGGTGCTGCGGTGGCTGCGCAGAGGCCTTCGCCCCTGCCGCCCCATGACTATGATATTCTTTTCCAGCGGGCGGCCCTGGCGCATTTGCCGGCGGATGTGGATTGGCGCTTATTGAAGGCCATTGCCTGGAAAGAGTCCAATTTTGATCCCCGGGCACGCAGTCACGCCGGGGCCTTGGGCATGATGCAGTTGATGCCGGCGACGGCTCGGCACCTTGGGCTTAATGAACGGCAGGCCTTGGATCCGGCCCGCAATATTGACGCCGGCGCCCGCTATGTGGGAGAAATGCTTGGCTATTGGTCTCAGGTGCCGAATTCCCCGCGCCATCCCGAGCGTCTACGCCTGGCCTTGGCCAGCTATAATTGGGGCATTGGCAATGTGCGCCGGCGCCTGCGCGAGGTGGGGGCGCAGCCGCCGCGCTGGGAGGCGATTCGCGCCCGGGCCCCGCTGGAGACCCGGGACTATGTGCATCGGGTGATTGAGCAGCGCCTGGCCGCCGAATTGGCTAAGGATCATCGTCCGGGGCGAGGGCCAGAGCGCCCGGCGCGCTTATTCCTAAGGCGGGCTGAGCGCTGATTCGACGGCCGGGGTGGCGGGGAAGGGAATCATTTCGCTGCCGAGAATGTGCAGGACATCGCCCATATGCATGCTGGTGACGAGGGGGGCGATGAGGACGGAGGCGATGCAGGCGGCGCTTAGCCAAATGCCGAGGTGGTCTTCCCAGCCCCAGTGCTTCCAGGGCTGGCTGAGTTGGGCGTGGCTCTCCTTGCCCTTGGTGAGGCCTACGCGCAGCACTTGGGCGCCTTCGTCGATGGTTAATACGAGTCCGCGCACGAGGCGGGTCCAGGCGGCAAAGCGGGCGGCGGAGTGGGTGCCGAGGCGGGCTGCCTGGCCGAGTCCGACGGCGCCCATAATGACTTCCATGTAGACGGAGAGGGCGAGGGCGAGGAGTACCAGGGCGAGGTCGAGTTTTACTGCCCAGCTGGTGCAGGCGAGGCGGTTGGCGAAGCCAGCATCGGGAGAGCTCTGGCTATGGCGCAGCCATTCCAGCCAGCCGTGGATGGCCACCAGCACCAGCAGCCAAAAGAGGCTGAGAAAGACACTGAGGACGATGGCCAGGCCCAAATAGCTGACCACGAAAAGCCAGGAATCGTCGTGCCGGCTGGCCCAGTCGATAAAGGCATTCCTTGGTCTGTGCTGGTTGCTTTGTTTGGCTTCATCCATGGGGCTATGGTTGTAGGGCTGTTTGGGCTGCGGCAATCCTTAGTAGGCAGGGGCCCTTTGGTTTCCGAGTCTGGGAGCTGCCCGCTTTGCAGGGTGTGCCTCCTAGTGCCCTGTACATTTAATGACTATAAAAATTCTTTGCAGCGCAGGGCTTCTGTAGCCTTGCGAATAGCTCGAAATGGCGCTGCCATTACGGTGTTTTGCGCGCCTTGCGGCTACCCTACGGTGCTGCGAATATTTTCGGGGATTTTACGTGCCACCACCCTAGGGCTGCCTTGTGGCAAGGGAGGCGGGTAGCAGAGCGCCCCCGGGCCCGCGATGCCGCAAAGCTGGGGGCGTTGGACGAAAAGTTTTGTGGTGTCGCTTGTTCTAGGCTTCGTCGGCTTCGCTGTCTTTGCTTGCCTTGGCGGCAGCGCTGGCGGCGGGGCCGGTTTTACCTTTGCTGTAGATCTCGGTCTCGGCAATTTTGGCGACAATGGCTTGGCATACGGCGGGATTATCTTTGAGGAATTGTTTTGAGTTTTCGCGGCCTTGGCCGAGTTTATTGCCTTCATAGGCGTACCAGGCGCCGGATTTCTGAACTACCTTGCGCTCGGTGGCGATGTCGAGGACGTCGCCTACATAAGAAATGCCCTCATTATACATAATATCAAATTCGGCCTTGGTGAAAGGGCAGGAGACTTTGTTTTTCACCACTTTGACCCGGGTACGGTTGCCAACGGTACGATCACCATCGGTGATTGAGGTGACGCGGCGAATGTCGAGGCGCACCGAGGCAGCGAATTTGAGGGCACGACCACCGCTGGTGGTTTCGGGACTGCCGAACATGACGCCGATCTTTTCGCGGATCTGATTGATAAAGATGACGGTGCAGCGGCTGTGGTTAATGGCGCCGGTGAGTTTCCGCATGGCCTTCGACATCATCCGCGCCTGGACACCGACCTGACTATCATCCATATCACCGTCGAGTTCTACCTTGGGGACGAGGGCGGCGACGGAGTCCACGACCACCACGTCGACGGCATTGGAGCGCACCAGGGTATCGGCGATTTCCAGGGCTTGTTCGCCGTAGTTGGGCTGGGAGACGAGGAGGTCATCCAGATTGACACCGAGGGTTTCGGCCCAGGAGGGGTCGAGGGCGTGCTCGGCATCGATGACGGCGGCGGTGCCGCCTTCGCGCTGGGCATTGGCGGCAATGGTGAGGGCGAGGGTGGTCTTACCCGAGGACTCAGGGCCGAAAATCTCGACAATACGGCCGCGGGGGACGCCGCCGATGCCGATGGCGATGTCAAGGGATAGGGAGCCGGTTGAGATGGCGCCGACCTCCACTTTATTGACCTCGCCCATGCGCATGATCGAGCCCTTGCCGAACTGCTTGTCAATCTGTTCGAGGGCGGCCGTTAGGGCCTTTCGCTTGGCGTCGTCGCTCATGGTTTTGATCTTTCAGGGTTGTGTGTGGGTGATTCGTCGGCGTTGAGGTTTTGGGGCCCTGTGCCGCTGATTTCCCTCTTGCCGGACTCCATGGTGAGCCGGGGCGACCCTCGGCAAGGCCGAGGGTCGCGGCAATGGGCGATCAATCGCAGGCTGGGCCCTAAGGGCGGCTGCTTAGGTGAAATCGCGGCGCACGATGAAGGCCAGTGGGCCAATAATGCGCACCCCATTTTCTGTCTGTGCCGCCTTATTGAGGACGAGGGGCTTAAGTCGACGATTGCGCGGTTCAAGTACTAACTCGCCCCGGCGCTGACGGATGACCTTGAGGGTGGTTTCTTCATCCACCAGAACTGCTGCAATGCTGCCATCGGCGGCCTGTTTGTCGGTGTCGATAACCGCGTAGTCGCCATCGTTAATGCCGGCTTCAATCATTGAGTCACCGCGCACCTGCAGGGCGATGCGCCCCGGCTTGGCGGAGACGTCATCGAGGTAGCCGGTGAGGTTTTCAGCAGCGAGGATGGGGGCGCCGGCGGCAATGGCGCCGAGGATCGGCACGCCGAGGTTCGCCGGGCTGCGATTGAGGGCGGCCCAGCCCTCATCGGAAAGGCGGATATTGCGCTTCTTATCAGGTTCGCTGATCAGCAGGCCTTTGCGCACTAAGGCATCGACGTGCTTGGTCACTGCCGAGGGAAAGGCATAGCCGCAGAATTCGGCGATTTCCGCGCGGCTGGCCTGCCGGCCTTCGTCTTCGGCATCGGCGTAGCAGGAGAGAACGTAGGCTTGTCCGGGGGGGAGTGTTTTCATGGCTGACACCCTAGTCTCATTCTGACCCGTGTCAACAAAGACCCGTTCCGGCCTCTCGGATGGACGCAAAGCTTGCTAGGAGAGGGGGTTCCGGATTCGCGGGAGATGGTTTGGCGAGGTCTTGCTCGTCGTTGTCTGGGCCTGTCTGGGGTCGTATGTTATCTGGGGACGCCAGTGTTTTTTAGGGCCCCTTGCGATTGCTGTCTTCAAGGGCCATGGGGTCATTGAGGAGGCTGATACAGGATTCACTGGTAAGGCTAATCGGGTCAAAGGCAGAGGATGCGTGGTAGCGACGAATCACTGCCGCTATGGCTTCAATGTCGCGGACGTGAACCAGGCGCATTTGCCATACGGGGAAATTGCGCTGCATCTGATAGCCAGCCCCAAGGATGGTGGGGTAACGGTGGCGGGGGTCTTTGATAATCCGTTCGTAGATGCGGTTTACCGCGCCAATGGCGCCTTCCAAAACCTGTAAGAACCATCCATCGCAAAGCATGAGGCAGCCGGTAACCCCATCGCGGGCGTTATTTTTTTCCGAATGAGCGGCGATGGCCTTGCAATCACTGAGGGTGACCCCGTCGGCGACTTTGCTCACATAGGTCATTTGATAGATCATGGTCTCTCCGGCTCACAATGTGTTTATAACGCTTACTGGCGATCAATCGTTTCGCCATGACTCTATCTGCCGCTTTTGGCCCGCCAAGGGTTGTCTAAGGGGCTTGACCAGGGCGGCGCAAAGCTTGTCTGGAAAAGGAATGCCAGCTTCGCATGGCATGCTTTTAGCGCAAAAACAGCCCTTTCAGGGCTTTTTGCTGGCGGTCTGGAGATCTGCGTTCCCGGGGACAAGCTTTGCGCCGCCCTGGGGGCGGCATGGTCCTAATGGTTGCAGGGGCTGCGGAGGCGCCTAGCCTGCGCCTTTCCAGCGTTTCAGCTTTGGCTGGCCCTGGGCCTGTATAAGCGGGTGTGGCGGAATTGGCAGACGCGCGAGGTTTAGGTCCTCGTATCCGCAAGGATGTGGAGGTTCGAGTCCTCTCACCCGTAGTTTAAACGCACAGCCCCGGAAGACATGGTCTTCCGGGGCTGTGCTGTTTTGCGGGGGAACCAGGGCTGTACTGTGAACTCAGTGGCCCATGGCCTTGAGCACCTCCGCCATGACCTGTGGCTCAACGCTGCCGAAGCCACCGGAGGCATCCAGGCTGCGCCCTTTATAAGCGGCGGCGGCGGGGGTGCCGAGGAGGGTGCAGCAGTCGGCGGTATCGCTGGTTTCGTAGACGATCAGGCCGGCTTCGCGAGCTGCGGCGACGCCGCCATCAAGGCCGGACATGAGGGCCGAGCGGGTCCAGGCGATGTCGATGCCCGTATAGGTGCCGTTGCGCCGATCGCCGTATTCATGCTGCCCTTGCACCACCAGGGGGCGCAGGGCTTGCTTGCTGGCCGGGTACAGGCCCGAGCCCTGGAGGCGCCCGTCATTGGGCGAGAGGGGGATGCAGACGTAGTAGGCCGCACCCCGGGGAATGGCGCGGGCGTGGCGCACGGCCAGGTGGTAGACGCCAAAGGTATTGACGGCGAAGACGCGGGCGTAGTCCTCGGGTTTAATGCCGACGAAGAGGGCTGGGTGGTTAATGGCGGCGAAGGGATAGAGGTGGCTAAAGGCGATGCCCTGCTCTTTGCATCCGGCGAGGAAGGCATCGATATCGGCGAGATCGCCCTGGTTGACCTGGGCCGGCAGTACGCTGCCGCTTTGGCATTCGGCCATGATCTGCTCGGCGGTGGCGCTAATCGCTTCGAGATTGCGGGAGCCGGTAATCACCACTTTGGCCCCGCCACGGAGGAAATTCCGCGCCACCGCGTAGCCAATGGAGTCGGCGGCCGAAGCTCCGGTTACCAGGACGCAAGCATCGGCAAAGGAGACGCCGCCTTGGGCCGAGGCAAGAAGCTCAGGAAATCCTGGATCTTGCACCATCGCGGGGTTGATGGTGGGGGTCCAGGTGGCAGGGCTGCCATTGCCGATCCAGCTGCCAATTTCCATGGGCTTGCTCCTTCGTCTACTGCGGTTTACACGTTGAAAGGGCGCAACCATGGACCAAAACCAGCGAATGCAATTGCCGCCAGCGGCTCCATGAGAAATGTTGCTGCTTGCAGCCAATCAGCGATGCGGGGGCCCTCGCTTGCCCTGCGGTTTTTTCTTGCACCCTGCCCTGGCTCTAGGTGCTGCTGCGGCCCTTTCGCGCCGTGCTCACTTGAGGAGGAGGTGTCATTGTGGTTGAGCCGGTAATCGTTGCCGTTCCCCCCAAGGGTGGCAGTTTGGATGATGTTTTAAAGCGCTTGGTGTCCTTGGGCTGGCTGCGTCAAGAATTGGTAATTGAGATCCGCCGACTGATTAAGGAAGACAAGCGGCGGATCAAATTGGAAGAGGGTTTAATGAGCCTTTGGCGTCGCCTTGGCGGTGATGAGGCAGCCACCATGCGCGCCGCTGATGAGGCGGGGCATGATCTGGATGATATTTCCGCCGCCCTGCGCCGGATGCGTCGTTATCCCGCCCGCGATGGCAGCGTGCAGCTTACGTTTACCCCCAAAATGGGGGTTGATGCCCTAATGCAGGAGTATCGTAATTGTCAGACTGCGCTTACCCGCGAGGCTGCCGCTACCTTACATTTAGAACTGGATTTGACCCGCTATGGCCGGCCTACCCGCATGATGTTCGATCATATGGAGTTTGAATGGCGCGGCGTGCACGGAGTTTTGGTGGGCACCGAACACGAGGTTACCCCTACTTACCTGCGTAAGCACAAGCGCGATATTTCCCTCACCTGTTACGACGCCTTCCACAACACCCTGCTTGACGCCCTCGATACCGGGAAAGTGCGCAATTGGCAGGAAATGTCGGCTCACTTGATTGAGGCGAATACGGACGTCCGCATCCTTGGCAGCCTGGGCCTGAATGATTATTTGGGCCACTTTGTCTTAATGCCCGAGGACAAGGCCCGCGCCTGTATGGCCCTTGGTGGCGGTCGGCGCTGGGCCCAGGTGGATGGCGATCCCAAATTGACCAAGCTGGCCGAAGAGCCCCTCCTTATTGATGCCCAGTTTGAGGAAATCTATAAGCAGGTGCTGGGCGCTGCCGATTACGGCATTACCTTTGAACCCACCACCCATGATATAGAGCAAGCCTGTGCTAAGGGTGGGCGCTGCGCCGTCTACATTGTTCGTTCCGGTTCAACCATCGCCTGCACCCCGGGCCTGTGCGTGGTTGGTGAGGATTTGATTACCAGCGAAAGTATCGTCGCCGTCAATCAGGAGCGCTTGGATCATAATCAGGGGGTTGGCGTCTTAGTGGAAAGTCTCGAGCCTTCAGACGAGGACCGCTCTGATGCCTGGCGCGCTCGCCTGGCGGCCAAGCTGGGCAATAAGTTGCTCTAAGTCTGGGTCTAGTGGTCGGCGCCAGAAATCCTGCAACCTATCCTGCTGGGGCTGCGGATATGGTGCACGCTGCTTGACTCAGACCGCGCCTGTCCTGACACACCATCGGAATTCTTGGCGGCACAAGGCACCTGCGGCGTTGCGAGAAGCCCGAAACAGCGCTGCTATTCCGTCGCTTTTGCAGGTGCCCTAAGTGAACCTAGAAAACGCAGTTGGGGTGACGAAGTCGCCCCAACTGCGTTTTGAGGAACGACTTGTATCAAAATAGACATTCACCCAAAAGGTGATCTTTAAAAATCGCAGTAGTGCCCCATATTCGAGGCGCCGACGACGATGTTTACGAGTGTA
>REDX01000174.1 GCA_007695355.1 Planctomycetota bacterium | reverse complement strand
GGGGTCAAGGATGCCGGAATCAACGAATTTGACCCACAGATTCTGCCGAAGACCCAAAAAATATTCATGATCAAACCCTGCAAGTGGATCTGCAGACCTACCGAGAAAACCTTGCTTCCATGATCCAGTTGGTCGAGAGATTCGGACGGCGATTAATATGGATTACTACTACTCCTGTAGACGAACAGCGCCATCAAATGAATCAGCCCAGTTTCCATCGCATGGAGTCTGACCTTGGGGTCTACAATGCCGCGGCCTTAGACATTATGTGCGCTCACGATATTACGGTTATTGATCTCTACGAATTTACCTGTTTTCTGGGATCAAGTGTATATTGTGACCATGTCCACTTCCATCCCTGGGTGAGCGAACAGCAGGCACATTTTCTGGCCAAGACATTGAACGAAATATTTGGTTGCTGATTTTTCAGGATCGGTGAGTTTCATCTTTAATCGCCGGTAAGGTTAGCTAGCTTGCATATACCACGACAAATCGGCCTCTTGCAGCGTCTCGGCCTTCCGGCGCGATTGGGTGTCCACTGCAGGCGCGTCAGCTTCCACCGACCGTGCATAGTCTGGTCTCCCGGGTGGTGGATGTGCAAGAGGCCATTTTAGCCGCCGCCCGCGCCCGTGATCTGGATGCGGCGCGGGAGGCTCTATTTATTGATCTCCTAATCACCATGTCCAGCAACCGCTGCGCCGCCATGGCTGACGGGATGCCGGATCGCCAGAAAACGGAACTGCGCGCCCTTGGCTATGCCTAGTTCAATTCAGAGGGGCGTTCTCTGCCCAGGTGCCCTTGTTGGTTCTGGGTTGTCCGTTGAATTCACCAGCCATTCATCCAGCATAGCTGCGATTTTCCTATGACCTCCCAGACTTCTGAATCCCTTTCCGACCGCAGGTCAACGATGCGATGCTGGCTGTGGATGATGGCTTTGCTTGCGGCGCTGCTGCTGGCCGCCATCACGCTGCTATTGGTTTTTGGGGCCCTGCGCGATCCCACGCGCAGTGCCCATGGCATGCTGGGCTCGGCGCTGTGGACTACCTTTGGCCCGCATTTGGCGCTGGTGTCTTGGCTTGCTGCGGGCCTTGCGCTGCTGGGTTTTCGCCAGGGATTTCGCCGCTTGGCCTTGCCGGCCCTGGTGCTGTCCTTTGTCGCAGGCCTCGGTTCAACGGCCATCACGCTGCGCATTGTGAGTGCCGCCGCAGCGGCTGGTGGTTCGGTAAATCCCATGACGGGCTTGTGGCTGCGCTCTATGAGCAGCGGTGGTCCCGATGCGGTGGAAGTCTTTGTCACCCGCGGCGATCTGCCCCTGCGCATGGCCATCTATCGGCCGCCGCCCTCCGCGCAGCCAGCACCCGTGCTGCTCTATATCCACGGTGGTGGGTTTATGACCGGCTCCTTCGTGGAAACCGATGCCGATCTGCGCTGGTTTGCCCAGCGTGGTTGGCTGGTGTTCAGCGCTGAATATCGGTTGTTTACGCAGCAGGTGCCCAGTTGGGATCTTGCTCCCCGGGATGTGGCCTGCGCCGCCGCCTGGGTGAATGCCCATGCCGCGCACTACGGCGGCGATGGGCAGCGCTTGGCTATCCTCGGTGATTCGGCCGGTGGCAATTTGGCGATTAATCTGGCCTATGCAGCAGCCCAGGGGCAGCTTCGCGCTGACTGCGGCGGCGTGGTGCCACGGCCTCAGGCGGTGGTGGTGCAGTACCCGGCGCTGGATCCCATGGCCATTTATGAACATGGCTTTCCCGTGCCGGGCTTCGAGCCGACCATGCTGGTGCGCGGGTATATCGGCGGCGATCCCGCAGACTTCCCCGAGCGCATTGCGGCGGTGCGCTCCTCCACCTTTATTTCGGCCACTGCGCCGCCCACCCTAATTATTGAACCTGAGAAGGACGGCCTGGTGCCCGCATGGTCGGTGTACGATTTTGTTGGTCAGGCCCGCGCGGCGGGGGTCGAGGTGGAATTGGTGCGCATTCCCTTTGCCAATCATGTCTACAATCAACTGGCGGCCGGCTCCCTTGGTAATCAAGCCCGCCTGACCATTACCCAGCGCTTTCTCAACGAACAGGGCTTGGCTCCATTGCCGGGCCGCTGAGCCGCAGGACAGCCCTGGGCGCAGGAATAAAGGTTGTTTTTGCGGCGGCTCTCCTCGGCGCCCCTCCGATATGCTGCGCGCCCATCCCGGGCTGTCCCATAAGGTGCTCAACCAGCGCCTGGCAAAGCTGCTCCGCCTTTCCCTGATCACCCGCACGGAGGTTTCCGCTAAGCCACTGCATGTGGTGTATGGCCTCAGTTGCTTCGGACGCGATATCGGACGGGTGCATGAGGTGGTGGCAGCGGTCCAACGGGAGTGGGAAAACTCATCGCAGGCGGGTGCCTAGTATAGCTCCCCCCTTGTCTGGCGAATATGCCTGATTAGGGATTGCTCATAACTATCTCCATTGTAAGGAAGGCATTCTCGATTCCCTTGCTGAATGCTGCGATTAAGATACATCAATGTCCACAGATCTGGTGATTGATCATGAGCGCTTGGCTGACCTGTGTCGACGCTACCAGGTTGCTACCCTTGAGCTGTTTGGCTCCCGCGCCCAGGGGAGGGCACGGCCGGATAGCGATGTGGATCTCTTGGTAACCTTTGTCGGGCGGACGCCGGGCTTGGCTTTTGTCTCCATGGCCGAGGAGTTGGAGGCCATATTTGGCTGCCGCGTCGACCTGCTGACCCGAGGTGATGTGGAGCGAGACGAGAACCCCCTACGCCGCGAGAGCATCCTGGGTGCAACCGAGATTCTCTATGCCGCTTGATGCCCACGACCTCGCCCGCCTTCGTGATATGGTGGTGTGGTCACGCAAGGCAGCAGCAATACTGGGTGATTGTTCCTTCGATGAATTGATGGGTCTTGAGGAAAAGCGTCTCGCTTTGGTGCGCTGTATTGAAGTAATCGGCGAAGCGGGGCAAAAGGTGTCACCAGTTGCCAAGTCGGCCCTATCAGCTGTTCCTTGGCCAGCCATGTACGGTATGCGTAATCGTTTGATCCATGACTATGGTAATACCAATTATGAAGTGGTGTATGATGTGGTGACTGGTGATCTCCCCGGTCTGGCAGCGATTATTGCAGATTTCCTTGTTCAACATGGCCAAGATATTTCGTAGACAGGACACTAGAACGGTTGCCACCTAAGGGAATGTGTCGATCCATGGACCAAGAGCTATTTCAACGACTGTGCCGAGCTGTGACTTGGCGGTGATTGGCCAGCATCAGTGCCTCGCCATTGAGATTGATGGCCGCGCCCATCACGCAACCGGCCGCGGCCGACGCAGTGATGACGATCATTGGCGCGACCTCACCCTCACCCACCATGGCTGGCGCGTTATCCGTTTCTGGGCCCATGAGATTCAGGAAAATTGCGCTGCATGCCTAGCCCAGGTGGTGCAGGCGCTAGAGGATGAATGAGGGGCATCTGATTGATTGGCCCAGAAATAGAATGATTCTGGCGAAGCCGATGCCGTTTCATTTTCTGGTATTGCTGTTGGTTTGCCCAATCACTTATTGTCGAATGCACTGGGCTGAATGGTCGCTCAAGTAGTATTTCGGCAGTAGTCTGGATGCCGCTTCGCCGGCCATGCTGGGGTGTATGAGGCTGGATCGTCCGGTCTTGATGGAATCTTTCACAAGCCTTCACGCTGCGTGCATGGTTTTCCTATAGAATCCTTGAATAAACCCCGGTTCAAGGAGTGGCTATGGGTCTGCGCCAGTGGTCTCGCGGTGTTCAGGATGCAACCTTCGGGGCGCTGTATCGGCGCAATTTGCTCTACAATGCCTGCTGGGAGGATCCGGCGGTGGATCACTGCGCCTTGAATCTGCGCACCGATAGCGAGGTGGTGGTGATTACCTCGGCCGGCTGCAATGCCCTCGATTATGCCCTGGGCAATCCGCAGACCGGGGAGGCGCCGCGACGGGTGGTGGCGGTGGATGCCAATCCCTGGCAGACGGCGGTATTAGAATTAAAGATTGCTGGCATTCGCGCCCTCGAGCACACTGACTTTTTTGCCTTTTTTGGCTGGGGCCATCATCCCCATGCCCGCGCCATCTATCGCAGCCATTTGCGCCCGCAGTTGACGGCGCCGTCGCGGCGGATTTGGGATGAGCATATCCACTGGTTTGCCGGCCTGCGCCGCGGCGATACCTTTTATAGTCACGGCTTGTCGGGTTTGGTGGCGCGCAGCGTGCGCGGGGCGGTGCGGCGCAAGCCCAAGCTGTGGAAGGCGCTCAACGAATTGGTGGAATCCCACGACCAGGAGCGCCAGCGCGAACTTTACGATAGCTTGGTGGAACCGCTGCTCTTTTCCGTGGGCCTGCGCTGGGTTTTAAATCGGCAAATTACCATGAGTCTCTTGGGCGTGCCCTCAGAACAAACCGAGGCGGTGAAGGGTGGCCATGCGGAGGGGGTTTCGGGCTTTGTGCGCGATAGTATGCGCGCGGTGTTCCGCAATCTGCCGATGCATGACAATTATTTTTGGACGGTGTATATGCGCGGTCACTATACCCCGCACAATTGTCCGCGCTACCTCAGCCACGAGGGCTTTTCCCGGCTCAAGGCTGGCTTGGTGGATTGCCTACGGCCGGTGACCAGCACCTTGACCAGCGCCCTGCATACGGGGGTGGCCGAACAGCCCAGCCATCTCATTCTCCTCGATCACATGGATTGGATGGGCCATGCCCAGCCCCAGGCCCTGGCCGAGGAATGGCAGGCGATCTGCCAGGTGGCGCGGCCCGAGGCGCGGATTCTGTGGCGCTCTGGCGCCCCAGAAACGCCCTTTGTGGATGCCTGCCGTTTGCCCGATGGCTCCAGCACGGTGGGCGAGCGCCTGCATTATCACCACGATTTGGCCCAGCAATTGCACCGCCATGATCGGGTGGGCACCTATGCCTGTTTTAAGATTGCGGATCTGCGCGCATGAGTTTGGCGACCCTCAAAACCCTGGTCACCATGGCCCGTGGCCGCCGCGGCGGTGATCATCAAGAAAGCTTGGAGGCCTTCTATGCCCCCCAAGCCGAACATTATGATTCCTTTCGCGAACGCTTGCTGCAGGGCCGGGCGGAACTGCTTGCCGATTTGGATCTGCAGCCCGGCGAGCGGGTGGTGGAATTGGGCGGTGGCACCGGGCGCAATCTGGAATTTGCCGCTGAGCGCATTCCAAGCCTGGGCAGCGTCGATCTGGTGGACCTCTGCCGACCCCTGCTGGCCATTGCCGAGCAGCGCATTGCTGCGCGCGCTTGGCAGGAGGTGGTCCGCACCCACCACGCCGATGCCTGTGACTGGCAGCCAACTCAGCCGGTGGATGTGGTCTATTGCTCCTATTCCTTGAGCATGATTCCCGATTGGCAGCGGGCCCTGGATCAGGCCCTGAGCTGGTTACGACCGGGTGGCCGGCTGGGCATCGTCGATTTCTATGTCGATGCCGCCCATCCCTGGTTTACCCGCGCCTTCTGGCCGCGCTGGTTCCGCCACGATGGCGTCCACCTGCGCAGCGAATACCTGGGGGCCTTGGCCGAGCGCCTGCAGCTCAGTTCCCTGGTCGAAAGCCGGGCCCGGGTGCCCTGGTGCTGCGGCCTGCGCGTTCCCTACCTGCGCGCCATCGGCCACCCGCGCGCGCAGGGTGAACAGCAGTAGTCCAGCGACGGCGGTCAGTGAGGCGGTAATGGTTAGCGCCCAGTGGCCCCAGGCGGCCACCGCCAAACCAAAGGCAAAGGGCGCAATGGCCATACCGATGCGCGCTGGAACCATCAGCACGCCCTGGCGTCGGCCATAGCCCACCGGCCCAAACAAGGCCAGCGGCAGGGTGCCCTTGGCAATGGTGAGAATGCCATTGCCGGCACCGTGAGCCATAACGAAGAGGGGGGCGAGCACTGGCCCAACGATAAATAGGGCGGTTGCCCCCAGGGGGTGCAGCAGGCTGGCAATGCGCGCCCCGATGAGTGGATGATAGCGACGCAGAAAAATGCTTTCAACAATCCGCGCCGCCACCTGCATCGGCCCCATGAGGGTTGCCACCGCCACCGCCTGGGTGGTGCCCAATCCCAGGCCAAGGAGGATCAGTGGCAGGTGAGCACCGATGGCGGTGGTGGTAAACCAAGTAACGGCGAAGAGAAAGGCGAGCACCAGCATGACCCAGGTGCCGTTAGTGTCGCCCGCATCAACAATGTCGCCGCTGTCGTGCGTTTCCGGTCTGCAGTGGTTGACCAATGGCCGCCGCGGCAAGGCCCAGAGAATCGCCGGTACCGCCAAGGCCAATTGGCAGGCGGCCCATACGGCGCAGGCCAGGCGCCAGCCCAATTGGGCATCCATCACCGCGCTTATCGGCCAGCAGATGGTGCTGGCAAAGCCAGCGATCAGGGTGATGCCGGTAATTGAACCCCGGGCAGCGCGGCCGTAATAACTGGTGAGCACCGCAAAAGCGGTTTCGTATTGCCCCATCGCCATGCCCAGGCCGATCAGCACCCAGGACACGGCCAAACTCCACGGCCCCTGGGCCAGGGCCATCAATCCCAGTCCAGCCGCATAGCAGCAGTGGGCGGCAATCAGAACCTGACGGCCGTAGCCCGCATCGACCCAGCGCCCAGCCCGCGGCCCTAAAAAGGCAGCGGTAACCAGGGCCAAGGACAGACAGAGAAATACCGTGGATACGGCAATGCCCAAACCCGCCGCCATACTGGGCGCGAGAATCGCCGGTAAATAATAGGTTGAGCCATAAGCCAGGGTTTGCGTACTGCCCAGGCTAACAATAATCGGCCAGCGCCGCTGATCGGGTGGGGAAGTTGTGGCGGTGCTGATCACAGCAGACGGCGGCGCATCCAGGCGCTCAATTGTTCAATGCCGAGCACCATAATGAAAATCATGAGGATGCAGGTGGAAGCGTAGGGCCATTCATCCATGGTGATAAAGGTTTCGATTTCCTGGCCAATGCCACCGGCGCCAACGATGCCGAGAATCACCGATGAGCGCACGGCGCGTTCCATGGCATATAAGCTGTGGGCGGTCATTGCCGGTAAAGCGGCGGGAATGGTGGAACAGGCGGCCACGGTAATCGTTCCGGCGCCCATGGCGCGCAGGGATTCACCGGGTGCGGGATCCACTTCTTCCATGCTTTCAGCGTAAAAGCGCCCGCAATAGCCGATGGTGTCGACCATAATTGCCAAGGCACCGGCGAAGGGCCCCAGGCCAACGGTCACCATAAAAAAGAGAGCCCAAATGACATCGGGAACGGTGCGAAACAGGGTAATAACCCCGCGCGTCAGGGCATAGACACTCCAGTGCGGGGAGTGATTGCGGGCAGCCATCCAGGCAATGCCAAAACTGATAATGATACCGATGACACCGCCCGCCACCGCCATCTGCAAGGTGGTCAGCAGATTATTGGAAATGCGCCAGAACTGCGGCCAGTCACGGGTGCTTGGCGGCACCATCTGCTGTGCAGCTTCGGCCATCCACGGCAGGCCGGCGATAAACTTGGTGACCGAGAGTTCGGCCCGCACCATCGACCAGATAATAAAGGTCACCGCAATCACGAAGACAATGCTATTAACCAGGGTCGGGAGTTTAAAGCGATCAGGAAGGGGCTGACGAGACCCGTCTAATTGATTCATGCAAAGAAGCCTCGCAACTGATCAATGCTAAATGTGGAGCTCGGTCCATCGAGGACGATGCCTCCGTCCTTGAGGCCGATAATGCGATCAGAGAAACGCTGGGCGTGTTCCATATCGTGGCTGACAACCACCAAGGTAATGCCGCGATCGCGGCTGAGGCGGTGGAACATTTCCATCACTTCTTCGCCAGCGGAGGGATCAAGGGAAGCCGCTGGTTCATCGGCGAGAATGATTCCCGGATCCTGCATCAGGCAGCGGGCGATGGCGACGCGCTGGGACTGGCCACCGCTCAGTTCACCGGCGCGACGATTGGCTAAATCGGCCAGGCCAACCATGTCGAGGCATTCGATGGCACGCAGCCGTTCTTCATGGGGCGCCCACTGGTCGCGCCACACGCGCAGGCCATAGCCGCGGGCTAAACCGGACTTCGCGGCCAGAAAGTCCATAAGTCTCTGCAGTGTAATATGTTGCGTCC
>REDX01000114.1 GCA_007695355.1 Planctomycetota bacterium | reverse complement strand
GCTCCTCAATCTCGGCATCTAAAAGCTCGGCCTTAGCCTGACTGACATCCTCGCCGGCCTGCTCGGCGGCACGTATCTCCGCAACCCGCTTGGCGAGACGGGTGTCACCGATGCGCATGGTGACCACAAAATCATGTTCGTCGATTTCCTGGGCCTTGGCATAGGCAGCCAAGGCTTCGTCGAATTGGCCGGCGCGGCGATGAACATCGCCCTTTTTCTGCCATAAGGCCTTGTCTTTGGGGTTATTCTTAAGGTCCCTATCAACAAATTCGAGGACCTCTTTAACGTCTTCGGCAGTGCGGATGAGGCGATTCATCACCTCATTGCGGCGGGCGCCGCCATCAGCTGCCAACTGATCGCGATAATCACCACCAGCCTTTTCATGGCGCCCCGCCATGGATTTCAGGGCCTCCCATGATTTGGCGGTACGAGAAGCATCCGGATGGGTTGGCATACCCCGTTCAAGCTCGAGGAGACAGCAAATGGCTGCCTCGATATCATCAACCTTCTTATGCAGCTGAAAACGGGCCTGAAAGGCATGGCCAAGATTCCACAATAAATTCGCATGAAACAGGCCGGTGGCGCGCCCCTCCTCATAAAGGAGGATGGCGACATCCAAAAGCCCCTTAAGCCCACCCTCGTAAACCTTCATGGCCGCGTCACCAGCAGACAGAAAGCTCTTCACATCCGGGCCCTTGGCCATCTTCTTAATCGCCCCCGAGAGTTGCTTTTGCGGGTCTCGGGACAGGGAAAAGCCGCCAAGTCCGCCAAACATCCCCTTCTTGCCACCTTCTCTGGCTCGACGCTTGGCCGCATCGATGAGGATCTGGTAGTTTTCAAGATTGGTTGGATCAATCTCTTGGCATTCCTGACAGACCTCCAATGCTATGTCATATTGACGACGTTCCAAAGCTTGGCGCGCGCGCTGAAGATGCTTACTCAGGTCAACCATGACACGTTTCCTCGCTGTTTTCGGCCATACTGAGGCGATTAAAAATCGACAAAAGTACAGACCTTGTCCAAAATGCCGTAAGGGCTAGATTCTTTTCGTCAGCCAATCGCTGGCGATTTGACTCCAGGGCCGATCTGCATAACTGCGGAACGGACAGGAAATCACCGGCGCATACTAGTTTGCCCTTGCGGATCACAAGATGGGATATGGAAAGCCATGAACCAAGCGTACCACTACCCCGAAGAGCTCGAGCTGCTCACCTACCCCCATCCCATCCTACGCCGACCGGCCGAGCCAGTCACCCTCTTCGACGACCAACTCGCCGCCTTCTGTCGCCGCATGCTTGACGCCATGCACCAGTTTAAGGGGGTTGGCCTAGCCGCGCCCCAGGTGGGGGTATCGCGGCAGATCTTCGTCTCTGATCACGGCGGCCTTATGGCCGAGCAAGACCCGCCCCCCTCCCTCGAGCGTATTTGGATTAATCCGCGAATCGAGCAGCACCAGGGTTCTACCACTTATGAGGAGGGCTGCCTGAGCTTTCCTGGCATCTACGCCAAAGTCGAGCGCCACGATCGCTTCACCGTGGTCTGGCAGGACCTGCAAGGTGCAGAACAGCGCCTAGAGCTCAATGCCGCCGACGATGTCCTGGGCATCGTTGTCCAACACGAACTCGACCACCTCCACGGCAAACTCTTTGTCGACCATTTAACAACCGTCCAACTAACCCTGGTGCGACGCAAATTGAAGGAAATGGAGCAGGCCTATAAAAAGGCTACCGGCAAGGCCGGCTCCATTTTGCGACGCTAAACGATGCATCTGCAAGCACCATGACCAAGGAACAAAACCCCTACGGATTTGCCCTGCCCGATGATCCCCGTCACCGCGATCGCCTCGCCGAATTGGGGGCCATCGCCGGCAGTCTCGTACATGAACTCAAGAACCCCCTCGGCGCCATTGCCTTAAATATAGATCTCCTGCTTGAGGCCCAGCGTCAGGGCCGCAGCGATGAGGCCAAAACCGAGGTTCGACTCAAGCGCATCCAAGCCGGCACCCAACACCTGCAGGATATCGTCCAGGCCTTCCTCTCCTTCGCCCGACCTGGCAAGCCAGATCTTGATCGTGTCGATATTGGCAAGCTCCTTCAACAAATCGCCGATGAACAGCGTGAACTCCTGGCCGCTGATCATATTGGCCTTTTCTTACACCTTGCCGAAGATCTCAGCGCGGTTCCCGGAGACACCTCACAACTGCGCAGTGTCTTTCTCAATATTATCCTGAATGCCCGCGATGCTCTACGCGACGATCCCCGTAAACAAGAACGCCGCGTCATTATTGCTGCCCGCAATCGCGCCCAAGGCATTCGCGTGGTTATTGCCAATAATGGCCCGCCCCTCTCAAGCAGTGCCGCCGCTCATCTTTTCGACCCTTTTTTTTCAGCCAAAGACGGCGGAACCGGACTCGGTCTGGCAATTGTCGCCCGCTTAGTTGAACTGCATCACGGTCGTGTGACCGCTTCATCAAACCCCGATCAGGGGGTAAGTTTTACCATAGAGTTGCCCACCACCCTTGGGCCAGCGAAACCCCGTACCGAACTTCCCGCCCCCGATGCCCGCGCCTTTCCCCCGGAAGTGAAATGAGCCCCCATGGCCAATATTCTCGTTATCGACGATAACCCGACTAATCGCGAAACCTTTGCTGACGTCCTCGACGGCGAGGGCCATACCGTACTCAGCGCCAGCAGCGGCGAGGAAGGCTTGGCCAAAATGACCGCCGCTGTGGTCGATTGCGTGCTTTGCGACCTTAAGCTCCCTGGCCTTGACGGACTGGAAACCATGGAGTTAGCCCATGAGAAACATGGCCGCATGCCGTGGATTCTCATTACTGGTCATGGCAACGAAGAGATTGCCGTGCAAGCGATCAAACAAGGCGCCTTCAATTATCTCACAAAGCCCGTGGATTTGCAGAGGCTCAAAGCAACTCTCGAATCCGCCGCCCAGACAGCGTCCCTCTCCAGGGAGAATAAGGCCCTGCGCCGTGAATTGGGCTATGACGAAGCCCTAGAGCGTATTGTCGGCACGTCACCCCTCATTAAATCGCTGAAAAACACCATCAAGCAGGTGGCATCCAGTGGCGCCAATGTTCTCATTGATGGCGAAAGCGGAACCGGCAAAGAATTGGTGGCAGACGCCCTGCACACCCTTTCCGATCGTTCTGCGCGACCTTACGTAAAACTCAATACCGCAGCCATCCCCCGAGATCTTTTGGAATCTGAACTCTTTGGACACGAAAGGGGCTC
Organism: Planctomycetota bacterium; assembly: GCA_007695355.1. Lineage (GTDB taxonomy): Bacteria > Planctomycetota > UBA11346 > UBA11346 > UBA11346 > REDP01. Next base: position 4,900 of record REDX01000114.1, on the reverse strand, counting down.
CTTCACCGGTGCCGTTCAACAGAAAAAGGGCAAGTTTGAGATCGCCGATACCGGTACCATCTTCCTCGATGAAATCGGCGAGATGAGCATGGATGCCCAAGTGAAACTTCTGCGCGTGCTGCAAGACGGCAGCTTCAACCGTGTCGGCGGCAACCAAGATCTCCGCACCGATGTTCGCTTGATCTGCGCCACCAATCGCAATCTCAAACAAGAGGTTTTAGACGGTAGTTTCCGCATGGATCTCTATTACCGCCTGAATGTCGTCAATATTCGCGTCCCTTCCCTGCGCGAGCGACGAGAAGATATCCCCGTATTGGCGAAGCACTTCATCGACCGTCTCAATCAGCGGCGCGGCGGACAAAAACAATTGTCCGATGAATGCGTCGCTATCTTGCGGCGAATGGATTGGCAGGGGAATATACGCGAACTCGAAAATACCGTCGAAAAACTTTATGTGCTTAGTCCCGACCGCATCATTGCGGCCAGTCTTTTACGCGGCGAACAACTTGCCGCCGATGCGTCCATGTCGGTGAGCTTGCCGGCCCAACGAGAAAACACCATTCCCGCAGCACCCACCGCGCCCAGCCCCGAGGAAGCAATCAAACTCCTCGTCGGTTTACCCATGGACGAAATCGAGCGCCGTATGATTTTCGCAACGCTGGACCACTGCAATGGCAATAAATCCAAGGCCGCCCGACTTCTCGGCATCGGCTTAAAAACTCTTTACCGAAAACTTGAAGCCTATCAGGCCTAAAGCGGGGCGATCACCCTAACCTAAAGCAAGGGCGAGGCCAATCTGCAGAGACGATTACGCAATCGACGCAGCCAACTCATTTTCTGGAAATAGGCGGCAGAGCGTTCGCTCACCCCTTGCCAATCCTGCTCAAAACAGGCCGCCAACTCCTCAACCTGGCCGACCTCTGGAAGAATCACGCTAATCTCAAAATTCAGGTGAATAGCCCGGTTATCCCAATTGAGACTGCCCACGCTGGCGACGTGATCATCAACCATCCACAGCTTTTGATGGATAAAACCTTTCTGGTATTCACCAACTCGCACTCCTGCCGCTGCCATCTCGCCAAGATAGCTTTCCCCTGCCCAATGTACCACATAGTGATCGGCGCTGGCCGGCACAAGTAAGCGCACATCCACTCCCCGAGCAGCGGCCAATACCAAAGCAGCCTGCACCGCTTCATCGGGAACAAAATAGGGCGTGCTAACCCACAGCCGTTTTTGGGCCGCCATAATTGCCTGCACCAGGGCCAACTGCGCGGCCTGGTTGGTGTCGGCTGGCCCCGTGGGCAAGAGCAGCAGGGATTGATTGGCAGGCTGCAAACGGGGAACCCAGTCCAAGGCCAAGACATCATCCGTCGCCCAATGCCAATCCTCGACAAATACTAATTGCGCGGCCAAAGCGATCGGACCAGCCAGCGCTAGATGGGTATCTCGCCAGGGACTCAGGCGGCGCTTCTTGCCGACATATTCATCACCAATATTATGACCACCAATCCACGCCCGCTTTCCATCCACCACCACAATCTTACGGTGATTGCGAAAATTTACGCGAAAGCGGTGAAGCCACCAGCCACGACCGGTGGTAAACCACGCCACCTCCACGCCCGCCCGACGTAGGGAGCGCACATACTTGCGAGACAAACCGTAAGAGCCGACACGATCAAGCAGCAAATAAACGCGAACCCCTCTGTCAGCACAGCGACACAGCGCATCGTGAAGGCGCCTACCGATACCATCATCGCGCACGGTGTAAAATTGGACCAGCACCGTTTGCTGGGCATTGGCGATACCCGAAAACATACTCTCGAAGGTGGCTTCACCATTGAGCAAGAGATCACAGGAATTACCACGCATAAGGGGCAGACGGGCCAAACGGGTAAGGGTTTGCTCGGGTTCTCCGTGCTCACGATCAATCCAGGTGACCCCTTCCAATTGCTGCAACAGCCCATCGCCGAGATGGTGGATCGCCGCATCACCGGCCCGCCGCGCATCGGTGTACCCATCGAGACGGCGAAAACCGATCAGCAAATAGGCAGGCAAGAAAAGATAAGGCATAAATGCCAAGCCAAGCAACCAAGCTATGGCTGCCTGACTACTGCGACCATGCAGGACGGCATCAATGGCGACGGTAATACCAATGACATGCAACGCCAAGGGAATGCCGAGATAGGGGACTAGCTCAATGAGCCGCAGATCAGCTATCATCTGCTCTCCTGCGAATTTCAGCAATCACCATGGCGTGATCGGATGGAGCATCGGCAAGAATCCTTGGTTCTGAAATTTCTAAACCTGAACTCACCAAGATCCAATCCAAGCGACGGCCAGTCCAAAAGGTTGGCGGACTGGTTTCGGCTCCTGGCCAGGGCTCCAGGGCCAAGGATTCGGCCAGCAGACGCACCGCATCATCAGCACGATTCCAATCGGCGTTGAAATCGCCGGCAATCAGCAGATGCCCAGAATGGCCATGTAACCACTCTGCCAAGGACCGCGCCTGTCGCATGCGACGCCAGCGCTGAAAGGGCTCAAGGTGAATGCTGACCACGGTCAGCGGCTCGCCGTCAAAATCGAGCACCGCGGCGACCGCGCCCTTCGGCGGCGCCCCCCAACCACCTGGCCAATTACGGGCCCGCGCCTGACGCAGGGCATAGCGAGATATAATGGCATTGCCGTAATCTAAGCCAAATCCCTGGACCTGATAGCCCCTAGGGCCCGTTTGCCAATCGAAGGCCTGGGCTAAACTGAGAACCAAATCCTTGCGTCGATTCCACCAGCTATTGCCATCGGCCTCCTGCAAGAGAGCCAAAGTCACCCCGTGTTGCTGCATCAATTCCGCCGTTTGCTGCAGGTGCTCAACCTGTCGTTGGCGACTGGTAAAGACTTGATGCCCACTTGCCCCACGGCCGTGGGCAAGATTAAAGGAAGCTACCGTCAGCGATGCCGGAGCTCGCGCTTCGCCAAGACCATCGGCAAGATCCTGTTCTCTTGGCCCGGCGCTAAACATGGGAAGGGCCCCCAAAAATAACAATACAGCACATAAAGTCCCCAGAGCGAGCAGCATTCTGCCCGTCCACGTCCGCCAGAGATACCGTTGCCAGGAACCGGAGGAAGCATTCATGGAATCCAGTATGCTCATCTCAGGGCCGGCTCAATGCGAACCCCGCGCAAAACACTTCACAGCAGATGAGGCGCTCAAAGTCCTTGGACCGCAGGCGATCGATCCATACTCGCGCCCATGCAACACCTCGATTTCAATCTCGATCGTCACCTGAGCCCCTCCTTGAAATGGGGCAAGTATCGCGGGCAGGATATTATTCCGGCCTGGGTGGCGGATATGGATATCGCCTCGCCGGCGGTGGTGATCGAGGCAATGATGGAGCGCCTGCGGCAACACCCCATTATGGGCTATGAGCGCCCCAGCGATGGCACCTATGGGGCGATTCAAGACTACCTCCAGGACTTCCATGGCTGGACGGTAGAACGGGAGGCCATTGTCTTTTTGCCGGGCCTGGTGCCGGCGATTAATTGGTGCTGCGCCATGGCCGGCGAAGCCGGGGATGAGATCCTCGTTCCCAGTCCCATCTACCCGCCATTTTTGAGCGCCCCGGGCAATCAATCCCGTGCCTGCATTCAGCTGCCCCACCGCCGCCAGGGCGATGGTTGGGAAATGGATTTCGAAGCCTGGGAGAGCCTGGTTAGCCCGCGCAGCCGCGCCCTACTCTTTTGCCATCCCCACAATCCCCTCGGCCGCTGGTGGCGCGATGACGAATTGAGCGCGGTCATCGAATTCTGCCAGCGCCACGATCTGTTGCTCGTTAGCGATGAAATCCACTGCCAATTACTCCTGGAGGATCGCCAACAGCAGCCCGCCTTCCGCTCCACCGCCACCTTGAGCCCCTGGGCCAGGGCGCACTCCATTACCCTCCTTGCCCCCTCGAAGACCTATAATATCCCTGGCATGGCCTGCGCCTATGCGGTGATTGAAGAACCATCCCTGCGCTCCCGCTTCCTACGCGCCTGCGCCGGCTGCATTCCTGAGCTTACGCCCTTAAGTTATATCGCCTGCGAAACCGCCTACCGCCAGGGGGAACCCTGGCGACAGGAAATGCTTGCTCTTTTGCGGCAGAACTGGCAGAGCGTGCAAGCGGCCTTGGCCGGCTGGCCCCTCATTCGCAGCAATCTTATGGAGGCCACTTATCTCGCCTGGCTCGACGTTCGCGCACTCGGCCTTAAACGCCCCCATGCGTCCTTCGAAGCCGGTGGGGTTGGCCTTGGCGATGGCAAAGCCTTTGGCGATGGGGACTACCTGCGGCTGAACTTCGCCACCAGCCCAGAGCGGCTGGCGGAGATTTTAAGCCGCATGGATCGGGTTATCGCAGATGCGCCGGGGCATCAGCGCGCGAGCCTGTCGCAGTGACGCCGGCCGAAGAACTCCTTACCTGGTATCGCCGCCAGGGCCGGGACCTGCCCTGGCGCAAGACCCGCGACCCCTATCGGATCCTGGTTTCTGAGACCATGCTCCAGCAGACGCAGGTTGAACGGGTGATCCCTTTCTATGAGCGTTTCCTGCTCCACCTTCCAACCGCCGCTGACTGCGCCGCTGCCGACACCGAAACCCTGCACCGCCTGTGGCAGGGCCTGGGCTATCCGTCCCGGGTCGAACGCCTCGCCGCCGCTTGTCGCATCATCGTCCACGAGCGCCAAGGGAAATGGCCGCGCAGCGCCGAGGAACTCCAAACCCTGCCCGGCCTTGGCCCCTACACCTCCGCCGCCGTCGCCACCTTTGCCTTCGCCGCCGTAACCCCCGTGGTCGACACCAATATCGCCCGGGTCTACACCCGCCGTGATGGTTTGCCCCTGCCGATTGACCGCAAGGCCTTACAACAAC
>REDX01000202.1 GCA_007695355.1 Planctomycetota bacterium | reverse complement strand
TCCAGTATCAATAATAACCAACTGATACCTATATGCTTGCCTGGAGCTTTGAGTGGCCCTGGAGGCCGCTGGTTAAGAAAAGGCGAGGCCCGTAGGCGGGGCATTCAGGCAACGCTGGCAGGCTGGATATTGAGCAGGCCCTGATTGATTTCACGGACGATAAGGTCAACCTCGTCTTCGTGCGGGAGGGGCTCTACCATGGGCATTTTGCCGTTATGGAGTTCCTTCATGCGGCGCATAACCAGGGTGACAAAACTGTAGTAACCACCGACCTGGGCAATGGTTTCGGCGTACTGGGTGTTGGTCAGGGACATGGCGGCTCCAAACGTTTCGGGGGGCGGAGATTAGGCCCAGCCCCTCTGGACGCAAGGTGCTATTCAGACAGGGGGTGGGCAGAGGGCTTTGGCGGCAAGTCTTGCGAAAGCGACTGATCAACGACCAGGGACGCTAAGCGCCCTTCGTCTCTGTTACCCCCCGGTGGGGGTTTAGGCCCGGTCCTGGAGGGCGGCGAGAGCCCGCTCGGCAAGGCCTTCGGCGGGGCCCTGGCAGTGAATTTCGCGCATGCCCTGGTCGTGGCCCCAGCGGGCACTGAGATGCCAGCGCGTGCCGCGGCGTTGGGCATAGCAGCCGAGGGGTAAAGAGCAGCCCCCGCGCAGGCCGGCGAGGACCCGCCGTTCCAATTCGGCGGCGCGGCGACTGAGGCGGTCATCAAGGGCATCTAGCAGGTGTCGGCAGAGCTGGTCATCGCTGCGGCAATCGACGGCAATAATGCCTTGGCCGGGAGCTGGGGTGCAGCAGTGCAGGGGATCCAGGGGCACGGCCTTGGTTTGGCGTAGCAGATTGAGGCGGGCGAGGCCGGCCATCGCCAGAAGGGTGGCATCGGCGGCGCCGTCGGCGAGCTTTCGCAGGGGGGTTTGCACATTGCCGCGGATATAGACAAAGCGCAGGTCTGGCCGCAGGGCGGCGAGTTGACTGCGCCGGCGCAGGCTTGATGAGGCAACCACGCCGCCGAGGGGGATCTGATCAAGGGAGCCCGCCCCCACCAGGGCGTCTCGGGGATCGGCTCGCCGCATATAGGCCGCCAGCTGCAGGCCTGCAACCGGGCTGGTGGGCAAATCCTTCAGGCTGTGGACGCCGAGATCGGCCCGGCCATCCAGCACCGCCTGCTGGACTTCCGAGCAAAATACCCCCACCCCACCCATGCCATAAAGGGGAGTGCTGAGGTCTTGATCGCCGGAGGCGGTGAGGGGGACAAGTTGGATGCGACAGCTAGGCCAACGGCGGCGCAGGTGGGCGGCGACAAAGCGGGCCTGCCAGAGGGCGAGGGCGCTGGCGCGGGTGGCAATACGCAGGGTGGTTGACATGGGGGCGCCAGCCTAGGAAGCAGGCGCAGCAGCCAAGGTAATTCCATTGGCCCCGCCGGTGGCTGCTTTACCCTCTCGCGCCATGAGCGTGGAACGCGGGGTCGTATATCTGGTGGGTGCGGGTCCTGGTGACCCTGGTCTGATGACCCTGCGTGGGCGCGAGGTGCTGTCCCAGGCCGACTGCGTGATTTATGACTATTTGCTCCATCCCCAGGCCCTCGATGGCGTGCCAGCGCTCGCAGAGCGCATCTTCGTCGGCAAGCGGGGGGGCGCCCAGGTGGCCGATCAGGAGGCGATTAACCGCCTGCTGATCGAGCACGCCGGACCCGATAAGGTGGTGGTGCGGCTGAAGGGCGGCGACCCCTTCTGCTTTGGCCGCGGCGGTGAAGAGGCCCGGGCCCTGCGCCGCTCCGGCATTCCCTTCCGGGTGGTGCCCGGAGTTACCAGCGGCATTGCCGCCCCCGCCTACGCCGGCATTCCGATTACCGATCGCGAGGCGGCCTCCTCGGTCTGCTTTCTCACCGGGCACGAGCAGGCCGGCGGCGACCGCCACGACTGGTCGGCCTTGGCCAAATTGCCCACCCTGGTGGTTTATATGGGGGTTCGGCAATTCCCCCGTATTCGCGATCAATTGCTGGCCGCTGGCCGCAGTCCTGAGACTCCGGTGGCGGCCATCCGCTGGGGCACCTGGCCCCACCAGCAGGTGCTCTTGGGTAAGCTCGGCGATATGGTAAAGCGCATGGCAGAGCGGCAATTCGCTGCTCCGGCCATCCTCGTCATCGGCCATGTGGCATCCTTTGCCCGCGAATTAGATTGGTGTCAGCTGGGCCCCTTGGCCGGGCGTCAGATTCTGGTCGCCGGGGTGCTGCGCGGAGATCCTTTAACCCTGGCCCTGGAGGCGGCGGGGGCGCGGGTGCTGCACTGCCCCGGCGAGGCCATCGAACAGCCCTTGGCGGTTCCCGCGCAGTGGTGGCAGTCCCTGCCCGCCTGCCGTTGGTTGATTTTCACCTCCGGCGCCGGGGTACGTCATTTTATGCAGGCCCTGCTGCGTCAGCACCCAGATCTGCGCTGTCTGGCCCAGGTGGACATTGGCGTCATTGGGCCCTCCTGCGCCGCCGAATTGGCCCGCTTTCATTTGCAACCCCGCTGCATGCCTCAGGTCCACGATAGTCGGCATTTGGTAGAAGCCCTGCTTCAGGCTGGCATTGGCCAATGCCAAGGGGAAATCTGGCACCCCGGGGCTGCCGAGGTCAGTTGGACTTCCGGGCCATCCCTCGCTGCCCATGGCGTCACCTGCCGCGAACTGCCGGTGTATCGTCAGCAGTGGCGCTCCCAAGTCATGCGCCTTGGTGATGAGCCCATAGATGCGGTTTGTCTGAGTAGTCCCTCGGCGCTACGCCGCCTGCGGCGCCATGCCGATCCGGAGGATCTGCAGCGTCTGATCCGTGATGGCGCTCAGTTTTGCGCCATTGGCCAGGCCACCGCTGATTTGATGGTGTCCCAGGGATGGCCGGTACACCTGCAAGCCCCGCGGCCAACAACTTCTTCGCTAGTTGATACGATTATTACCCACTACGCCCCTGGCTCTTCGATTTGAAGGCAGCACTATGACCGATCTCCTGCGCCACCCTGCTTCCTGGGCCCCAGGGCAATGGATTGACCAAGCCCTGCATTGCGATTTCGACCTTGGCGATAAGCGGGTCAATTGGAACCGCGCGGCCTGGAGCGTGCTGCGCCTGCCCAGTCCCCTCAACTGGCCGGCTGGCAGCCGCCTACGCTTAAGCCTGGCCTGCGATGAGCCCCGCCCGGATACGGGGGTGATGCTGGGCCTGCAGCGCCAGGGCGCCTGCTGGTATGCCCATACCTGGGTAGCGGGGCTGGCCGCCACCGCCACCAGCGGCGAGGTCGCCATCGCCGACTTTACCCCAGCCGAATGGTATGCCCCCCATGGCGAATCCCACGTCGATGGCGTGGGGCGCATGGATGGCAATGGTATTACTGCCATCGCCGTGGGTGTCTGCGATCCCCGCGGCGTCGGCCGGCTGCGCCTGCGCGTTACCGCCCTGGAATTGATCGAAGCGCCAGCGTCCCAGCGCCTGGCCGAGGTGACGGTGGATGGCCGCTGGTTGCAGGTGGAAGACACCGACTGCATCCCGCCCGGCGTCTTCGGTTCTTTTAATTTGCCGGCCGGACATGTGGCCCGTTATCGCCTGGGCTCTAGCCGCAGCATCGAGCACACCGGCCTGCGCGCATGTTATCGTCAGCCCCAAGAAGGCGAGTCCTTCGTCCTTCACAGCCTCGGCGATCGGGTGCGGCCCTCGCCCCGCCTCACCCATGCCGATTGGCAGTCGCGCAGCGCCGAAACCGGACGCGCCCTGGCCGAAGCCGCCCTCGCCGACGGCCGTCATGCGGTGGTCGAATATTGGAACGAGCCCTATCTCAATTGGGCCAATCGCAATCGCGCCAATTTCATACCCCAACTCTTTGACCTCGATCAGGCCAGCGAGGGCGGCCAGGCCCACATTGCCCACGATGGTGCACCGGTGCCGCACCTGCGCTGGACCAAGCGCTATGAGATTCCCCCCTGGTCCTGGTGTTCGCCCCGGGATTGGCGCCGCGGCATAGACCAGCAGGGGGGACAGCACTCCCCCGTCCACGCCCCGCCCTATAAAGGTATGGATGCGGTCTATGGCGGGAATTGGACGCCCTCCCGCCATCCCCCCGAGGACTGCGCCGATGGCAGCAGTTACCGCGTGGAAGTGGCCGCTGGCGAAGGGCTGCAGCTGCGCGCCAGCACCCCCTGGCATCTCTATGACGAGACCCAGTTTACCCACTGGTCTGGCGCCGCCATGCTGCCCCTCTATGTCGAGCCCGCCCTGGCCGTGGGCCAGGCGCTTAAAGCCGCCGATCCCCAGGCCACCTTCATTGTCGGCTGGGGCAACCGTGCCAGCGAAGACCGCTGGGCCGCCTGGGAGTTGCTCTACAAGCCCACCATCGACGCCACCATCGACTATATCGATGGCGTCTGCGACCACGATTATGGCGGCGATCCCAGTAAAATGTCGGCCGTCTATGAACTCATAAATACCTATTCCCTAAGCACCTACGGCAAGCGCCTGGGCGGCTGGAATAGTGAATGCGCCGGGGCCACCGATCCCCAGGCCGTCCCCGAAGCCGCCAATCAGGCCACCGTCGGCGGCGCCGATCAGCGCAAGTGTCGCTGGACCATGCGTAAAATTCTCCACAGCCTGGCAACGGTCGTGGATAAGGCCCGCAATTGCGCCCATTTCGGCTACGGCGGCAGTTGGTGGTCTGACGATGGCGAAGGCGTGGCCATGGATGCCCTGCGCGCCCTGCGCGGCCGGCTGCTGGCGGTGGCCAGCGATGATCCCCAGCTGCTGGCGGTGGCCGCAGTGGACGGGCTCGATCCGCGCTGCCCCCGCCCCGACGATTTGGGCCCCGGCCATGACGTGAGCCTTGGCCTGCTCAACGATGCTTCGACGACCCGCGACGTACGGCTGCAGCTGCAGCCACCGGCCGGCTGCCGCTTCGCCAGCGCCCAAGTACTGCGCCCCCAGCCCCAGGCCGATGGCCGCATGCAACTCCAAGTCCAGGGCCTGCCCTGCAGCCCCGATGGCTGCCAGGTCAGCCTCACCCTGGCCCCCGGCGAAGCATTGGCCCTGCGCCTGCCCCTCATCGGCCGCCCGCAGGCGGGGGAAGTTCTGCAGCGCCAACAATTCGTTAGCCCGCTTATCCTCCACCTGATCAGCGCCGAGCAGCCAGCGCAGACCCAAATCCACCTCCCGCCCCAACTCCTCGCCAGCGCCGAATCCGCTCGCCTGCGCCTCTGCTGCGAGCACCTCGGCACCGACTGCGGCGAGATTCTCATCAATGGCAACACCCTGTCCCTGCCCGCCCTGCCCAGCGCCGAGAACGGCGCCCGCCTCATCGACCTCCCCCTCGACCTCGCCCAGCTAAGCCCCACCACCAACCTAGAACTCCGCCTCCGCCACCCCAGCGCCGCCCCCTGGCACCTGGTCTGCGTCAGCATCCTCCTCGACACCGCGAAAAGTTTCGCTGTGGTGTAGCTTGTTGACTATTCCCCGCAGCGATGAATGAAGTAAATTGCCGGAACCGTCCGTGCATTTATGCTACCCAAAGACTGAGGTTATTTCTGCAATGCTTAGGGTTTTTGCATCTAAACCATGTGCAAAAATCATTCGCGGATCCCAGATCTAGGAGCCCATATTTATGCGTGCGAAATTGATTACATGTATTGCTTTGGGCACCCTCGTCTTAGATGTCAGTTATACAGAAGACCACGAGGTTTTTAAGTTTGTCCAAGGGTTTCAGGCTATGGTGGTGCATTCGTCGCTACTGCCATCGGATGAGGTGCCTGTCGATCTCTCCTTGGCACACACGAAGAGCGGGATAACCGCGAATCGGGTGGCGGCTGAGTTTTTGCGCCAACATCGAGAAGAGCTGAACCGGTGGCTAAACCTGAGCGAAATTCAAGAAGCACGGTTTCAGGGCTTTGAAGCGCTTCTTTTGCGCATGGATTACCGTAAGGTGGGCGATACGGATGGCTTATTTACATTCTTGAAATCCCGGAATTTTGAAAACCTTGAGCGTTGGTCGCCAGAGCGCTTGTCGCGTCTATTGGCTGCCGGGATCTTCGGTCAGATGCTGCGCAATAATGAAGATGCCATACCTGGATTTAACCCCCGTATCGCCCTTGCCACCTCGAAAGTCGCGCCCCAGGGGATGGTGGCAAGTCGATGGGCGGATGGCGATGAGGCGGCAGTGGAATCGATTATTCTCGCTGGCCAGCTGGCCGTTCGTTTTCGTTTTCTGCGCCAGGAAGGTATTTGGCTGATCCTTGAATCGGCTGAGGTCTTCCAGCTGGGGGATGGGCCCTAAAGCTGAGGTACAGTTGTTGGTTATTCCTTGGCCAGGACGCTAGTTGAGTACTAAGCCAGGGGCTCCGGCGCAGACTTCGCCGATAATGCGGGCTTGCTCGTCGCCGCCGCGATGGAGTTCGGCGAGGAGGGCAGGGGCCTGGTCTGGGGCCACGCTGATGAGGAGTCCGCCGGAGCTTTGGGGGTCGCAGGCGGCGTGGACGGCGGTGCTTTCAGCGCCAGCGCTGATCTCGAGGAGGTCGCCGGCATAGTCGCGGTTGCCTTTATCGCCGCGGGTGAGGCATCCCGCGGCAATGGCCTCTGCCAGGCCCGGGAGGAGGGGCAGTTGGCGGCTATCGATGACCAGTCGGCGGCCAGAACCGCGGGCCATTTCGCAGCCGTGACCCACCAGGCCGAAGCCGGTGATATCGGTGGCGGCGTGCACCTGGAAGGGATGAAGGAGGGATCCGGCATGGCGATTGAGGCGGCACAGGGTGGCGACTAATGTGGCCTGGGCATGGTTGGGACAGCAGTCCTTTTTCCAGGCGGTGGCGAGGATGCCGGTACCTAGAGCTTTGCTGAGGATGAGGCTATCGCCGACTTGGGCGCCGGTATTGGTGATAGCGGCACGGTCGGCGGGTAGGCGTCCGGTAATCGCCAGGCCAAAGCTGAGCTGATCGCTGCGAATGCTGTGGCCGCCAATAATTGGGCAGCCAGCCTCACCGGCAATATCGGCGGCACCCTGGAGGATGCCCGAGAGGACCTCAGCGCCCATGACTTCGGGGAAGTGGACAATGCTTAAAGCAAAAAGGGGCTCGGCGCCCATGGCATAGATATCGGAAAGGGCGTTTGCCGCTGCCACCGCGCCAAAGGTATGGGGGTCGTCGACGATGGGGGTAAAGAAGTCGGTGGTCGCCACCAGACTGCTGCCATCGGGGTAGCGAAAGACGCCGGCATCATCGGCGTGCTCAAAGCCCACCAATACCCGTTCATCCCGGGGCCAGGTAACCCCCCCTAGGGCTGCCTGCAGAAAGCGCGGGTCTACCTTTGCGGCACAGCCGGCGCAGGAGACGCTGTGGGTAAGGCGTTGGCTGGGGTTGTGAGTGGTGCTCATTGGGGCTCCAATTGCTTTAGGTCAGACGTTTGCGAATAAAGCCAGACAGAACATCGACGGCGATGACCAGGGCCAGCATAATCAACACTAGGCCCAGGGCTTCCTGGTAGCGGAGGACCCGCATGGCTATAATCAATTCCTGGCCAATGCCACCGGCGCCAATAATGCCGAGGACCAGGGCGGCGCGGACATTACATTCCCAGCGAAACATGGTGACATCGACGAACTGGGGAAACACCTGAGCAATCACTCCGTAGCGCCAGACCTGAAGCCGTGAGCCGCCGCAGGAACGCACCGCTGCCACCGGCCCTTCTTCGACATGCTCCATAATCTCATGATAAAATTTTCCGAGCATGCCTCCGGAGTGCAGGGCCAGGGCCAGGGTTCCGGCCAGCATCCCTGGCCCGACGGCGATCACCAGTACCACCGCCAGTAAAAGCTCAGGCACGGTGCGCATGGCGCCGAGGAAGCTGCGTACCGGCAGTGGTAAGAGACGATGGGGCGACCAGCGCCGAGCGGCTAAGATGCCCAAGGGCAGGGCGAGGAGAATGCCGAGGAAGGTTCCGCTAATCGACATTACCACGGTTTCCCAGAGCGGCCCCGGCCAGTGGCTCCATAGGCGACTGAAATCTGGCGGCAGCGATTCGGGAATAATGCGCTGCAGGCGGGTGCTGGCATTGGCAATCCAGCGCAGGTCCAGCACGCCGCTACGATGGAGACACCATAGCATAAAGGCGCTAAAGCAGACGACGGCGGCAAGCCGCAGCAAGCGCTGCCGCCGGATCAGGCGGAGCTGTCTGCGCAGATCTTCTCCCAGGGGTGGCTGCGGCAGGGTCATGGGATTAACGGTAGTCCGCCACGCTGCGCTCAAGGGCCCGCACCACATCATAGTCGGCGTCGCTCACCGGGCCGAAGCCCTCGGCGGCCATTAAGCGGAGAATAGCGGGGTCTTCTAATTCAAGGAAGGC
>REDX01000237.1 GCA_007695355.1 Planctomycetota bacterium | reverse complement strand
CCATCGAACAGCGGGCCACGATTATAACCGCCGGAGCCGGAACCTTCACCCTTCGAGCCACGTCCGCAGGTTTTACCCTTACCCGAAGCGGCACCACGGCCGACGCGCAGTTTGGCGCGACGTCCCGTATGAGCGCTGAGAATTTCGTTGAGATTCACAGTTCGACCCCCCGCAATGTCTGGTACTGTTCCTTGGTCTTAAGCTGGGCCAGGGCATCAAAGGTTGCCTTCACCACATTGATCGGGTTATTGGACCCGTAACACTTGGAAAGCACATTGTGCACACCCAGCTTTTCGAGCACATAACGCACCGATTTGCCAGCGATTACACCCGTACCCTCAGAAGCCGGTAAGAGACGTACCACTGAGCTGCCGAAGCGACCTTCGACGGCGTGCGGGATGGTACCATGCACGATGGGATAACCGCGCACATTGCGCTCGCCCAGGCGCACGGCCTTATCAATGGCCAAGGGTACCTGCCGAGCTTTTGCCATGCCCCAGCCAACTTTGCCTTTGCTGTCGCCGAGGACAACGAAAGCACCGAAGGAAGAGCGACGGCCACCCTTAACCACCTTGTCGACGCGGCGGATGGAAACCACCTCTTCATCAAAGTGCTTGGAGCGAGGCTCGCGGGCAGGAGCGTTACGACGGCCGCCTTGGCGACTACCGCGCTGCTCACCAGGTCCAGCTTGAGCTTGTTCACGTGCCATAGATTGATGTCCTAGATTCAGGTAAACACTGTTTAATGAAGACGTTGTGGCAAGTGCCAGGGTCGCGCCAATGTCCCACCAGGTTAGGCGGGGCGACGCATTCTTGAGTAAAGGCTAGAATTGCAAGCCTTGACTACGAGCTCCGTCGGCCAAAGCGGCAACCCGCCCAGCATAACGACGCCCGCCGCGATCGAAGGCCACCAGTTCGATGCCTGCGGCCTTGGCACGCTGGGCCAGCAATTCGCCAACCTTGCCGGCGGCGGCGGTGGGATCGAGATCCTTCACCACCTCGCGCAGCTCTTTGTCAACGGTGCTGGCCGAAACCAGGGTACGACCCGCTTCATCATCGATGATTTGGCCGTAGATGTGGCGCTCCGACCGGTAGACCGAGAGGCGCGGCCGGGAGGCCGATCCGGACACCGTCTTGCGCACACGGCGGCGCTTGATGGCGAGAGACTGACGCTTGGCGATTTGCTTGTCCATGACGATAAATCCTTCATTGCTGCTAGCTGGATGAAGCAGCCGGCTTCAAAACCTTTGTTCGTTATCCTACTTACCAGACTTACCGGCCTTGCGGCGGACCTGCTCACCGACGTAGCGAATACCTTTGCCCTTGTAGGGTTCTGGCTTACGCACCGCACGGATCACCGCTGCGGTTTGGCCGACCAGCTGCTTGCTCATGCCGCTGACCTCGATGTGGGTGGGGTCGGGTACCTTAAATTCAATGCCCTTGGGAGCTTCGATGTCCACCGTATGGCAGAAACCAATGCTCAGGACAAGCTTATTACCCTGGAGCTGGGCACGATAGCCGACGCCGACAATTTCCAGACGCTTCTGGTAGCCTTCGCTGACACCGGTGACGACATTGGCAATGAGGGCACGGGTAGTGCCAAACATGGCGCGGGCCAGCTTATCTTGGCTGCCGGGAGCAACCACGATCTGGTTGTCCTCCACCGAGACATTGACGCTCGGATGCAGGGGTAAGCTGTCCTCACCCTTGGGGCCCTTCGCCTTCAGCGCGCCATTGGCAACGGTGACGGTAACGCCCTTGGGGATAACAACGGGGACTTTTCCAACTTTACTCATGATGACCTCAACGTCGTAAACGGATTCTGGCAGAAGCTATTGCCCACAGATGGGGCAGCAGAGGACTATTTTACGGTGCAGATAATCTCACCGCCAATATTACCGCTGCGGCAATGACGATCAGAAAGCACACCCTTGCTGGTGGACAGGATACTGATGCCGAAGCCATTGATCACTGGCCGAATGCTGCGCCCACCGGAATAGACGCGACAACCCGGCTTGGAGACGCGGCGGATCTCGTTAATCACCCGCTCACCATCCTGGCCGTACTTCAACTGCACCTTGATGGTCTTCGCCGGTTGGGTATCCAAAACGTCGAAGCGGGAGATGTAGCCCTCATCTTGCAGGACCTGGCAGATGCCTTCCTTAATGCGAGAATGGGGGAACTTCACCTGGGATTTATTGGCGCCAACCGCGTTGCGGATGCAGGTCAGCATATCGGCGATGGGATCACTGCAGCTCATGAATGAGTCCTTTGCACAGAGCGAATGACCGGATGGGGGCGAAGGCACCCACCGGGCAGGCAAGAAGAGGGTCGTTTACCAGCTGGACTTGGTCAGTCCGGGGAGGAATCCGGCGTGGGCCATGCGGCGCACGGCAACACGGCTGATACCGAGGCGGCGATTATAGCCGCGGGGGCGGCCAGTAACCAAGCAACGGTTACGCAGGCGAGAAGCCGAGCTGTTACGGGGCAGCAGACCGAGGGCCGCACGGGCCTCCATCCGCTCCTCCAGGCTTAGCTTGGTGTCAACCGAGCGCTTGCGCAGTACTTCGCGACGCTCGCGGTAACGGTCGACGAGGACCTGACGTTGCTGCTGACGGACGACTTTGCTCTTCTTGGCCATGGTAGTGTATTCCTTTGGCGAAATGGATCGCGAATAATGCGGGGAATCAGCGATCCCGGAAGGGCATGCCCATGCCCTTGAGCAGCTCATAGCTGAGCTCGGGGTTGGTATTGCGAATGACGATATTGACGTGCAGACCTTGATTGTGATCGAGGCGATCCAAGGAGATCTCAGGGAACAGTGCCTGCTCTTTGAGGCCCAGGCTAAAGCTGCCCTGCTTGTCGAAACCACCGCGGGGATTAATGCCGCGGAAGTCCTTAATGCGAGGGATGGCCAGGTGAATCAAGCGATCCAAAAAGCCCCACATACGATGGCCGCGCAGAGTAACGCGGGCGCCGATCTTCATTCCCTCGCGGGAGCGGAAATTCGACACCGCTTTGCGGGCCAGGGTAATGGTGCTCTTCTGGCCAGCGAGTTGGCTGAGGTGATCGGCCACCACGTTGAGGATATTGGCGTCCTGGACGGCGCGGCCAACACCCATATTGAGGCAGACCTTCTCGATGCGGGGGGCAGCGAGGTGGTTCTTGATGCCATGCTTTTCGCTCAGCTCTTTGACTACCGTTTGGTAGGCTTCGCGAACATTGGTTTGCAAGGTTACTTCAGACATGATTACTGACCCTCGAAGCGGTGACCGCTCTTCTTGGATACGCGGACAACCTTGCCTTCAGAATTGCGCTCGCGGCGGACGCGAGCCGGCTTGCCGGTCTCGGGATCAAGCAAGGCGAGGTTGGAAATATGGATGGTGCGCAGGCGGGTGATACGACCGCCCTCGACATTGGCCTGGGGATTGGCGCGAACGTGGCGAACGTCAACTGCCGCACAAGGACCATCGACCACCGCACGCTGACGACGGGGGAAGACCCGGATGACGGTGCCGGACTTGCCGCGGCGCTCTTTCGGGCCGCTGATCAGCACCACCGTATCACCGGTGCGGATATGGCACTTTGGTGCACGGCCTTCGTGAATCTTGGCCTTTTTACTTTTTATGGTCATGGCATGCTCTCAGTGTGACAGTTTCGCGGGGTAGTTTCGTTGCCAGGGTCAGACCACCTCGGGGGCGAGGCTGACAATCTTCATGTAATTCTTGGCGCGCAGTTCGCGAGCCACAGCACCAAAGATGCGGGTGCCGCGGGGGTTGCCGTCTTTGTCGATCAGCACCACGGCATTGGAATCGAAGCGCACATAGCTACCGTCTTCGCGACGAATGGGGGCGGCGGTGCGGACGATCACGGCCTTGGTGACCGTCTTCTGCTTGATGTCCGAGGTCGGGGTGGCCTTCTTGACCGAAACCACGATCACGTCACCAACGCCGGCGTAACGGCGCTTGGATCCACCCAGCACCTTGATGCACTGGACCTGGCGAGCACCGGTATTGTCGGCGACATTCAGGCGGGTCTGCATTTGGATCATGTGAGGAACTCCGTGAGATTCCCCGCCGAAACGGGGATGGGGTGGGGCCAGTTTGCCAGAGAGGCTAGATGGCACGCTCCAGCACCTTCATCAGGCGCCAGCGCTTCGTTTTGGACAGGGGGCGGGTCTCGATGATCTGAACCTTGTCGCCGATTTTACTGTCGTTCTGCTCGTCATGGACGTGGAACTTATTGGTCCGCTTGAGGAATTTGCCGTAAAGCGGATGCTTATAGTGCTCGACAACTTCAACCACGCGGGTCTTGTTCATTTTATCGGACGTGACATAGCCGATTTCACGCTTGCGGTTGCCGCGTTGCTCGGCAGCGGGGGCTGCAGCCTCGGTGCTCATGCCTGGCTCGCTTTCTTGGTCTTCTCGGTGATCAGGGTTTCCAGGCGCGCGATATCGCGGCGGATGACACGAGCTTTCACGCCCAATCCCTTGCCTTCGGTAGCCTGGGAGAGACGGCCGCGGAACAGCTGTTCGCGCTTGGAGTTGGCCAGCTCGCGCAGCTCTTCGACGGTAAGATCGCGCAACTCTTGCTTTTCAGTAGCCTTCACAGGTGGTCTCCTCGCTTGATCATGCGGCACTTGACCGGCAGCTTATGGGCCTGGCGGCGCAGGGCTTCACGGGCCATCGCTTCGGTAACGCCGGCCAGTTCAAAGATGACGGTGCCAGCATCAACCTGGGCGCACCAGTAATCGACATTGCCTTTGCCCTTACCCATACGGGTGTCAGCAGGACGGGAGGTCACCGGGGTATGCGGGAAGATGCGAATCCACATTTTGCCGACACGACCCAGGTAGTGAGTCGCCGTAACGCGGGCGGATTCGATCTGCCGTGAGGTGATTTCGCCGCTCTCCAGGGTCTGGATGCCGTAATCACCGAAGGCGACGCTATTACCGCGGGTGGCAGTGTGGCCGTGGCGCTGGCCACGGGTGTGCTGCTTACGGCGGCGGACGTTATTAGGGACCAGTGGCATAACTCAGTTCTCCTGTTCCTCGTAGCGGCCGTGGTGAACCCACACCCGCACGCCGATAATGCCGTAGGTCGTACGGGCGGTGGCGTAACCATAATCGATATTGGCCTGCAGTTGATTCAGCGGCACCGAACCTTGGCGCTCGGCCTCGGAGCGGGCGATTTCGTTGCCACCAAGACGGCCGCTGATCTTCACCATGCAGCCCTTGGCACCTTCGCGCATGGCATCTTCGACGGCACGCTTAATGGCGCGGCGGAAGCTACCACGGCGCTCCAGCTGATCGGCAACATTCTCGGCGACCAGTTGACCGCAAACCTGCGGCTTACGGACTTCGATAATGTTCACCTTTACCTTGGTGCCGCTAATCTTTTCCAGCTCGGCGGTTACCAGATCGATCTCGGAGCCGCGCTTGCCAATGACCACACCAGGGCGGCCGCTATGCAGGGTTACGGTGGTACGATCGGCCTTGCGCTCGATGTGAATTTTCTCAATGGCGGCCGACTTAAAGCGGCGCTTGAGAAAATCACGGATGAAATGGTCCTGGGCAACAAGCTTGCCGTATTCGCGACCGCGGGCAAACCACGTGGCGCGATGGGGCTCGGTGATACCGATGCGGAAGCCTAGGGGATTGATCTTCTGACCCATGTCGTGTCCTCTCTCGTCCTTGTAACCTAAGCAACCGCCACAGTGATGTGGGTATTGCGACGCAGGATGGCGGCGCCTCGGCCACGACCGCGAGCGTGGAAGCGTTTAAGGGTGAATCCTTCGTTGGCCACCGCATGCACCACTTTCAGGTCCATGGGGTCAAGGCCGGCGATGGAGCTGGCGTTGGCAACGGCACTCTGCAGTACCTTGCGCACCATGGTGGAGGCGCGGCGGTTATCGAAGGAGAGCTCATTGAGCGCGTCCTCGACCCGCTTGCCCTGGATCATGGTGGTGACCAAGCCCACCTTACGGGGGCTAATACGAGCATTGTGTTGCTCGGCCTGGAAGCGATGGGTGCGCCTGGGCTTGGCATTGCGAGCCCGCTTAGCAGCAGCACGATTTCCGGTACTCATGGCAGGCCTCCCTACTTCTTCTTGCCGGCACCATGGCCGCGGTAATTGCGAGTGAGGGCGAATTCACCAAGCTTATGACCGATCATATTGTCGGTAATCTGCACCTGGATGAAGCCCTTGCCGTTATGTACGGCAAAGACGTGACCGATGAAGTCAGGGACTACGGTGCAGGCGCGCGACCAGGTTTTAATCGGTGGACGGCTATTGCCGCCCTCCTTCTGGCGCTCAACCTTGCTCAGCAGCTTGAGGTCCACAAACGGACCCTTCTTGGAACTACGGCTCATGCTGTTCTACCTTCCTACTTCTTGCGGCGACGGATGATCAGGCTATTGGAAGCCTTGTTACGCTTACGAGTCTTGACGCCGTCGATGAGACCCCAAGGCGAGCAGTGCTGACGTCCACCGTTGGAGTGACCTTCGCCACCACCCAGAGGGTGGGAGACGGGGTTCATGGCGTTACCGCGCACGGTTGGGCGAATGCCAAGCCAGCGCTTGCGGCCAGCCTTACCCAAGGAACGCAGATTGTATTCAGAGTTGCCTACCTCACCGAGGGTGGCGCGGCAGTCAGCGTGCAGGCGGCGCAGCTCGCCGGAGGGCAGCAGCAGCACGGCGTAGTCACCATCGACAGCCATCAGGCGGACGTGGGTGCCTGCCGAACGAGCAATCTGCCCACCGTGACCGATGGCCATTTCGACGTTGTGCACCGACATGCCCTGGGGGATGTGGCGCAGGCGCATGGCATTGCCAACTATTGGCTCAACGGCGCTGTCGGAGGAAATGATGCGCGCCCCAACGGCCAAGCCCTTGGCGGCGAGGACATAGCGCTTCTCGCCATCGAGGTAATGCACCAGGGCAATGCGGCAGTTGCGGTTGGGATCGTATTCGATCGCTTTAACCACACCCACTACGTCAAGCTTATTGCGCTTGAAGTCGATAATGCGATAGAGGCGCCGATGCCCACCGCCACGATGGCGCACGGTAATGCGGCCCTGATTATTGCGGCCGGAGGTCTTTTTCAGGACCTCGGTCAGGCTCTTTTCAGGCCGGTGCTTGGTGACTTCAGCGAAGTCGGGCACGGTGGCGTGCCGGGTGCCCGGCGAATAGGGTTTCAGCTTACGCAATGCCATGGTCAGATCCCCTCAATGCTCTGGCCGGCGACCAGGGTCACGTAGGCCTTCTTCCAGTTGGCGGTGTAGCCAATACCCAGACGGGTACGGCGACGCTTACCGCGGCAATTCATGGTGGCAACCTTGCGCACCTTGACCTTGAAGATGCTCTCCACCGCTTCCTTCACCTGCGTCTTATTGGCGCTGGGATGGACCTGAAACGTGTAGGTGTCCAGCTTGTTTTGCAGGTGAACGGTCTTTTCCGTCAGGCGCGGACGTCGGATAATATCAAAAGGGGTCATATCAGGCCTCCTGCAACTCGTTGACCAGGGACTCAAGGGCAGCCGCGGTGAATACCAGGTTGGTGCGCTGCATTACGGGGCCAGCCGAAAGGTTACGACGCTCGCACACTTCAACCTTTTGGATATTACGGGCCGAAAGGTAAAGGTTGCTGTCGGCATTATCGTTGACGAAGAGGACGCCGGCTTCGGCGAGGCCGATCTGCTTAAGGAAATGACTCACTAGCTTGGTAGCTGGCTTGGATTTCAACTGATCCTCAAGACCCTCAACCGCGAAAAGCTGACCGGCTTCGAGGCGGAAGCGCAGGGAGGAACGAAGGGCCAACTGGCGCTGCTTGCGGGGCAGCCGATAGCTGTAATCCCGGGACTTGGGGCCATGGGCGCGACCGCCACCAACCCAAATCGGGCCGCGGGTGGTGCCAGCACGGGCACGGCCAGTGCCTTTTTGACGCCAGGGCTTGTGTCCGCCGCCGGCAACCTCGCTGCGGGTCTTGGTGCTGTGGGAGCCTTGACGCTGAGATGCCAAATAGGCAATCAGAGCCTCTTTAAGCAGGGGCTTACGCACCGCCTTATCGAGGACCTTGGGGTCTAGCTCGATCTCGCGGGTCTTGGCCCCGGTGTGGTCATAGACGGGAATGGCTACCATGATGATGTCCCGATCCTCTCTTCTTTACGGTCCTAATGCGTTCGCTGGTCTTTTCGATCACCTAACCTTGGCGGATACCCACCAGGCCACCATTGGGCCCGGGAACGGCACCCTTGATCACCAGAAGGTCTTGCTCGGCGTCGATGCGGATAATGGAGAGATTCCTCACCGTTACCTGCTCGCTGCCCATGTGACCGGCCATCTTCTTATTCTTGAAAACCTTGCCCGGGTCCATGCGG
>REDX01000306.1 GCA_007695355.1 Planctomycetota bacterium | reverse complement strand
AAACCGCTTGCCCGTTTCACCTGAGTCCCGACAAACACCTTCCGGTGGGGGGGGTCCGGGGGCACCGCCCCCGAAACAGGAGGTGGCGCATGCCACCGACCCAAAAGAACCCCGACAAAGCCAGGGGGGGTCCGGGGGCACAGCCCCCGAAACAAAAAGATTCGCCGGGGTGGCGGAATGGCAGACGCGGGGGACTTAAAATCCCCTGACCGTAAGGTCGTGCGGGTTCGAGTCCCGCTCCCGGTATTTATGTGAGGCGATCCGGTGGCCTCGCTTAGTTCTCGTCCTCGAGTCCTAGTAGCTCTCGCAGCAGGGCTGCCCGCTGAGGATTCTGTGGGTCATCCTGAAGCCAGCGCAGGCAGCGGTGCCGGAATTTGGCGGCCAGGCGTTGCAGGCCGTAGCGAACTTCGTGGCGGTCTTGCTCGCTGCCGCTTAGGCGGCGCTCAAGGCGTAAAAATTCTTCCTCGCTCAAGGCTTGAAACCACTCGCTAATCCGCGATGGGAGAGGGTTGCGCACCAGGGCCTGTCGCTGCATGAAATCGCGCAGTTGTTGTTCGATCCGTGATTCAACCTGGGCGATATCTTCGCTGCGCAGTTCACGGTTAGCCGCCACCATGCGATCAAGATGGTCAAGATCATAGCGATAGACGTCATTCAGGTCCCCCACCGCAACTTCAATGTCGCGGGGTACGGCAAGGTCGATAAAGACCAGGGGATTGAGGCTGCGCCGGCGTGCCTGACGCACCGCATCGCGGGTGATTATCGGCAGATTAGCGGCGGTGCTGGTAATGACGATATCACTCTCTGCCAGGGCATTGCTGAGATCCGCCCAACGGCAGGTCTCAACGGTGATATGGCGGAATCGATCGTGCCGGGCAAGGTCCATGGCGCGTTCATGGGTGCGGTTGATAAGGGTCAGGTGGCGCACCCCGGCGGTAATCAGGTGGACGGTTGCCAGTTCCGCCATTTCGCCGGCGCCGATGACCAAGAGACGGGCAGGGGCAAGATCACCATGAATATGGCGCGCTAGGTCAACCCCTACTGAGGCGACTGACACTTTGTGAGCGCCGATTCCGGTGTGATTGCGAACGTCTTTGGCGACGATCAGTGCGTGCTGGAAGAGTCGATCGAGAATGGGGCTGCAGCTACCCTGGTGGCGCGCGGCCTCGTAGGCCATTTTCACCTGGTGGACGATTTGATATTCACCGACCACCATGCTTTCCAGGCTCGAGATCACTCGAAACAGGTGCTGCACCGCCGCTTGATCGTGGTGGATGAAGGCGTGCTGCTTAATCAGTTGGGGATCGACGCCAAGTTCCTCGCCGAAGCGATTGATGAGGAGGCTTCCGTCCTCGGCTTCGCGGGCGCAGGTTTCCGCGTAGATCTCTAGGCGATTGCAGGTGCTGAGAATGCTTACGCCTGCAATGCCGGCCACTTGCCTGCAGTTGCCCAACACGTCCTCCATCAGTGCCCCCGGCACACTTAAGCGCTCACGCACAGCTAGCGGGCTGTGGTGGTGGTCCACGCCGATGCAAAGTAGGTGCAGGGACTCTTGGTTGGGGATCTGGCCCTCATCCATGGGGCGGCACCGCCATCAGGGTTACGACTACGGCCACTTCCAGGCCGAGGATGGCGAGGGTTGCCCAGCAGAGCCCGCGATCGCTAATTCGCTGACTCGCGCGGGCGAGGAGGGCGATGGTCACCATGAGCAGAGCAAGCCCGGCAAGAATAATAGTGGGATGAAAAAGGGAAAAATGGCTCTCCGGGCCAATCGCCACGGCACCGGAAACCATGCCGCCTAAGAGCATTGCCAGCGCGACCAGTAGAGAACGCTGGGCCAGCGCTCCGAGGGGTGGTAACTGCGGCAGGCGGAGGGCTCGATTGGAGGCGGCTTTGAGCTGTCGGCTCACCACCAAATACATGCCGGCGGAGGCTGCGGCCAAGAGAATTGCCGCCATATTGGCAGCCATAAAGATAATGTGGACGTAAAAGACAAGGCTACGCTGGTCCATATTCCGTCCGAGGTGACTGCGGTCGATAAGGGCGAAAACCGCCACCACAATCGCCATGACCCCCACCGGTAAAAGGAGGAGGCCTGGGGAACTGAGGCTCATAAAGCGGGTGCCGATGAGCATGGCCAGGGCTGCCAGGAGACTGCCAAGGCTGGCGTAGGCGAAATCTGCGCCGCCGCTAAAGAGGAAGCTGATCAGGCATGAAGCGAGGTGGGCGACAATGCCGAGTATCAGTAAGCCCCAGGGCCGCTTGGGATTGCTGGCGCGGGCAAGATCCCGCCAGCGAATGAGCGCCGCAGAGATATAGGCGAGGCCGGCCAGGCCCAATAACCAAACGTGTATATCAGCGAGCATGGCAGGACGCTAGCTGAATACGGACTTTTTTCCATGGGCGGTGTCCGCCGTGCAAAGCACGCTCCGTTTCGTCGAGCATTTCTTAGTCGGTCTCGATACCAGCAATGCCACCTTCATCGCCAGCGATGTCGAGTTCTTGCCGGGCACTACTGACATCGAGGCCGAGATCGTTTTCCAGGAGGGCAAGGTATGAGGCATAGCGAGAGCGGGCGATGCTGCCTTGGCGCACTGCTTGTTTGATCGCGCAGTCGGGCTCATGGGTGTGGCTGCAATTGGGGAAATGGCAGTGCTGGTGTAGGACGGCAATATCGGGGTAGTGGAGGGCGGCATCGAGGGCGCTGGGGAAGGTCACGCCGAGTTCCCGGATGCCAGGAGTGTCGATGAGGCGCGAGCCATCGGCGAGGGGATAGCTGCGGCTGGAGGTGGTGGTGTGGCGGCCCTTGTGCAGGCTGCTGCTGACGACGCCGATGCGGGCGGCGAAATGGGGGTAGCAGGCATTGATGAGGCTCGATTTACCAACCCCACTCATGCCGGCAAATACACAGGCCTTGCCCTTCAGGAAATCCCTGAGGGCGGCAATATCGCCCTGGGCCCGGTCCGCCTGGGTGGAGAAGGTGGGATAGCCGAGTTGGCGGTAGAGTTGGTCATAGGGCTGGGTATCGCCGAGGTCGGATTTATTGAAGACGATGACAGCAGCAACCTCAGCGAGGTGGGCAATCAGTAGGTACCGATCAATCAGCCCGGTCTTAATGCAGGGATCTTCAATGGCGGCGACGATAACTAGGCAATCGACATTGGCGGCGAACACATGGCTGAGACTGGAATTATGGCTATCCCGTCGCTCCAGTTGATTGCTGCGTGGCAGTACGCATTCGACTACCCAGTCGCCTTCGCTGACCTGAGTTACCTCAACGCGATCGCCCACAGCCAAGGGGCTTTTTTCGCCGCGTAGCATTTTCTTTAAGCGGCGCCGAACTTGGCAGGCGTGTTCTTCCCCGTTTTCGCAGCGCACCGTCACCTGAGTACCTTCAAAGCCACAGACTTCACCACGGATGGTTGGCAGATCGTTGTCACGGTCCTTGCTGAGGGCGGAGAGGCGATTGAATTTAGCAAGTAGGCTTACCCCGGTATGAGAACTGCGCTGGGTGCCTTCTTGTAGCGCCAAATAATCCTCGTCCTCGCTTAAACGAGTGAGATTTCCTAGGCGCGTCGGGTTTTTAATATTGGCCCGACGAAGCCGGCCAAGGCCGCTGCGATCGCCCATGCCCTGGCGCTGCCCCTTGTCTTTGCCGCCGCGATTATTGGCCATGATTAATTTCGCACCGGTGCAACCATCTTCAGCCAAGCCTGGAAAACACTGCGCAGGGCTTTTGTTTCTGCGTCGGCGTCGGCGAGTGCCAGATCAAGAACCGCGATGAGTTGCGATGGCTCGATGTCGCTCCAGGGCACCGAGGCCTGGCCGCCACTGGCGATGCGAATCATGAGGCCGGCCCGCTGGGCGCCAAGAATGTCGGGATCTTGCATGCCGCGGAGGTTGCCCCGGAAGCGCGGCGGGCGGTCCAGCCCCTGCAGATATCTATGCAGCTGGTTGAGCGCTTGTTCGGTGGCATTGGCTTGAGCCAGTAGGTCGTTTAACGTGGCGTCGAGTTCAGTGTCATTTCCTTGATGTTGTCGTATATGCAGTCGAGTTTCGGGGAAATGCATGGCGAGGAGGTGGCGCCAGCCATCGTTAATAATGCGTTCGCTGCGCGCTTCGCGTTCTCGGTCCAGCTCTCGTATTGCTTCGGTAATGCGCGCGGCAATAGGGTGCTCAAGCATGGTTGCCGGCATCGCTTCGCGTAGGCCGCGCAGGGTTTCAGCATCGCGTCCGCTAATGGCCCGTTCAACCCGGCGCACCAGATTTTGCTCGTAGCGTTCGCGATCGGCATCAATGCGCTCGGAGAGTCGACGGCGCTCCTCGTTTATCAGCGGGTTATCGCCAGCGCTGAAACCATCAAGACGATTACGGGCGGCGACAAAGTTATTGGCGTTCAGATGGTCAAGAACCTCACGTTCAACCTGGTTGAATTCGGCGCGCTGATCCCGGGTCATTGCCCCTTGGATGCGGGTGACCACGGTTTCTTCCATAGTTTGCAGCCGGGCGAGGGTTGTCGGGTCATCGCTGACTCGGCGAAGCTCGCGGATTTGTTCGAGGGCTCGGGCCAATTCATTGGGGCTTTGGGCGGTGCTTACCTGCTGTCCGAGTTCGGCCAGTTGGCGGGTTACGGTCTCGCGTTGTTCAGTTGCCTGTCTAGTGATCGGTGGTGACTGGCTACCGCGGCTGACCTGCGCTTCCGATGTTTCATGGATGGGCTGCGGTGTGGGCTGTGCCTGTGTCGCGGCTTCCGGTTGTTGGTCTGCGGATACGGCCTGCTTGAGTTTGCTAAACAAAAGCCACGCGATTGCTAAACCGATCAGCAGGATGCCGAGGCGAAGGGCGGCCTTAGTAGGATTCATGCCGCGCTGCCTGCCGTGCTCGTCACTGCGAGCATGCGTGGTGCCCAGCCCCTGTCGTTTGCCACGGCCATCAGTGGTGGCGGCAACCGTTGACTTCCCGGCGCCGCCGAGGGCATTTTCGGGCACTGCGGATACCATGCGCCTCAGCATCACGGTTTCTTCGCCTTTACGATTCCCATCGTTAGAATTTAGCCGATCGAGGATGGCCTGCACCCGCTCGGAGATTTCTTCCGCGCTTTGAATGCGTTCTTCGACTTCCTTGGCCATCATCGCCTCGACCAATTGCACCACCTCTGGATCCAATCCTGGGACCAGGCTGATGAGGGGCGGTGGGGTATCGCGGATATGCGCCTTGAGAACTTCGGCGGCTTTGGTTCCAGAAAAGGGGGTATGTCCGCTCAAAAGATGGTAAAAGGTAACTCCAAGGGAATAAATATCCACGCGATGATCTATACGGTTGCCAAGGCTGGCTTCGGGGGCCATATAATGGGGGGTGCCGACAATGCGCTTGGGTTTGCCTTCCGCCTCGGCTTCGTCGAAGGTTTTACTAATGCCAAGGTCTGCCAGCTTCACCGTATTATTGCTGGTGACCATAATATTATCTGGCTTGATATCACGATGGATAATACGCTGCTCGTGGGCGTAAGCCAATGCCTTAGCCGTTTGCCGAATGATTTCACAGGCAACCGACTCCGGTAGCTTGCCTTCATTATTGAGCATGCGCATGGCGGTTGGGCCATCGATGAATTCCATGGAAAAATAATGCACGCCATTTTCACTGGCGACGTCATGAACCTGAATAATATTGGGATGATTGAGGGCTCCGGCGGCCCTGGCTTCACGGATGAATTGATCGACGAAACGACTCCGGCTTGAATATTTTGGGGCCAAAATCTTTAGGGCTACTTTTCGCTCCATGCTTTTCTGAATGGCTTTATAGACAATACCCATGCCACCTTCCCCGATTTTTTCCAATATAGTATATTTTTTGGTGAGCAAATCTCGGACATCAGCATCGCCATCCTCTTTAACCAGGATGTATTCTACTTCGCCAACCCGTATAACATCTCCAAAGTCTAGTTGTCGTTCATTGATTTTGCGATTATTAAGATGGGTTCCATTGCGCGATTCCAAATCAACCAGGGTATAGAGATTGCCATCGCGGCGAATCAGAAAGTGCTCGCGGCTGGCCATGGAGTCCATGATTTGGACATCGCAGGTGCGTTGTCTGCCAAACATCACCTTGTCGCGATTGAGGGGGTATTCGTGCCCGGCATTGGGCCCGGCTTGGCAAACCAGTTTGGCCATAATGAAGCATCTCGATGGGGCAAAGGTCTAGCTCGGGGAGCGGTGGCAAAGGAAACATTTGAAGCTATCGGGCATGACGGGCAACCTGCGGCAGGGTGGGGCTGGCCTCGGTGCATGGGACAGGGGAAGCCTGGGCCGTGGGAAAGAAGTTGGTCTTTGGGAGTGGGTGGCGCCGTTCGCTTACGGTCGCTGGTGGATGGCTTTCCGTGCCCGTGCTTCAAGGCTTGTGCCATCGCTGCTGATATCCATGGCAGGGCCCCAGATTTGGGATAGCCTTCCGTCTGAGCTCCATAAACCCGTGCCTTGGGAGGGGTGTTCAATGGCCCTATCGCTGCCCGAGTGCGATGTCTTCGTCGTTGTTGGTGAGCCCTCTGGCGATGCCTATGCGGCGGCTGTCATCAGCGAGTTGCAGCGCCAGTATCCAGATTTGCGTGTGGCGGCGGCCGCCTGCGAAGGGGTCCGAGCAGCCGGTGCTGAAATTGACGTCGATATGAGCGGTTATGCGGTTATGGGTTTCGTTGCGGTATTTAAGCGGCTGGCTGAGTTTCGTCGCCTTGGTCGCCAAGTTGCCCGAATTATCCGTGCCCGGCGACCACGGGTAGTGATAACCGTTGACTATCCAGGCTTTAACTTGCGTCTGCTTGCCCATCTCCAGGACCTGCGCCAGTCGGGCTGTGTCTTCTGTCACGTGGTGGCGCCGCAGGTTTGGGCCTGGAAGCCACGTCGTGCTAAAAAGGTTGCCCAATTAGTCGATCAACTCTGCTGCTTTTTCCCCTTTGAGCCCCCATTATTTACCCGTCACGGAGGCGCGGCCAGCTTTGTTGGCCATCCCCTGGTCGATCAAATGCCTAAGCCTAGCGCCGAAGCTAATCGCGCGGCACGCCAACGGCTGGGCATTGCCGCCGATATTGACGTGCTGTTAATGGCACCGGGAAGCCGGGAGCATGAGGTCTCCAGCTTGCTTCCGCTTTTTGACGAAGCCTATGCGATGGTTGCTCATCGCTTGCGCGGCCCCCGCCCCATTCTTCCCCTCATCGCCAAGGCGCCGGCCTTGGATCACGCCCTCTATCGCCGGTTTAGTCACCATCGCTTGGTTGAAGGGGGCTATCGCGAGATCCTCGCCTGTGCCCGAGCCGGTATGATCGCTTCGGGTACTGCCACCCTTGAGGCCGCTTTGGCGGGGGTGCCGCATCTCATTGCTTACCGCGGCGATACCCTCTCTGCCACCATTGCCAAGCACGTCATCCTCACCGACCACGTCGGCTTGCCCAATATTGTTCATGCCCGGCGGGTGTGCCCGGAAATCCTCCAAGATCAGTGCACTGCCATACGCTTGGCTGCTCATCTGGAGCGTATGTGGCGGGGGCCAGTGCATAATGCCACCTGCACTAGCCTCTTGGCAACGCGGGATCGCCTCGGCAGCGGTGGCGCGATTTCGCGCATCGCTGCCCTCATAGCGCCGCATCTTAAGGGAGCTGGGGATCGCCGCCGCGACAGCACGATCGGCGTTTAAGGATTTGCCGGCGTGTCGGTGGCAATCTCACCTGCAGCGCCAATTTATGCATAAAGGCCCTGAACAGTGGGGATTTTTCGGGTTGGCAGAGGTCCTTACGGGCGGCAAAAAGATTGCTGTTGACAGGGTGGCCGCCCCCACCATATTTCGCGCCCTCACGCCAAACGGCACTTGCCCGAGAGGGCACCGGCTGGCGGCGAGAATCAGACTGAAAGCAGGGAAAGCGACTCAGGCCACGGCCTCAGAAGCCATGCCTGCTGCCCTCTTTGACAAGTGAATAGCTGTAGCGAGCGAGTAGAACGCTGTGATTTTCGAATCACGGTGAGCCGGGTGTTTATTGGCCATAATTTTGGTTGATGTTCATCCACGAAGTCAGAACAAATAAAGCCGAATCGAACTAATTTTGAAGAGTTTGATCCTGGCTCAGAACGAACGCTGGCGGCGGGGTTTAGGCATGCAAGTTGTGCGTGAAAGTCTTCGGATGAGTAGCGCGGCGAAAGGGTGAGTAATGGTTCGTTAACGTGCCCCTTGGACCCGGATAATTCCTGGAAACGGGTTGTAAAACGGGATGGGACCGTTGCGCTTACGGGTGTTGCGGTGAAAGCGCAGGGATCTTTCGGGACCTGCGGCCGAGGGAGCGGACGAGCCCCGATTAGCTTGATGGTGGGGTAATGGCCTACCATGGCGATGATCGGTAGCCGGCCTGAGAGGGTGTACGGCCACACTGGGACTGAGACACTGCCCAGACT
>REDX01000131.1 GCA_007695355.1 Planctomycetota bacterium | reverse complement strand
ATTTTTACCAGCTATGCCGGCACCGAAGTCAGCCATAAGGGCGAAGACTTCCTGGTTATGGAAGAATCCGATATCCTCGCCGTGATTAAGTAAAAGTCAGGGCCTGTGGGCCTGAATAACGCAAAAAGGGGCGGCATTTTTGCTGTCCCTTTTTGCATTTACTCACAAATGGCTTAAGCAAACGTATACACCCCATGACCGCGGCCGATTTCCTCGACTATCGACTCCGCCCCCTCAACCCCAGCGGCAAGCCCCGCGGCGACGGCCGTTATGTCCTCTATTGGATGCAGCAGCATCGGCGCTTAGCCTACCACCACGGGCTACAGCACGCCGTCTACCGGGCGCGGCAGCACCGCCTGCCCCTGCTTATTTTTGAAGCCCTGCGGGTGGATTACCCCCACGCCGCCGATCGCCATCACGCCTTTTGCATCCATGGTATGTTGGAGCATCGGCGCGCCCTGGCCCCGGGGCCGGTGGGCTATTACCCCTATGTCGAGGATCGCCCGGGGGCCGGAAAGGGCCTCCTCGCCGCCCTCTCCCGGCAGGCCGCAGAGGTGATTACCGACGAGGTTCCCTGCTTTATTGTCCCCGGTCATAATCGCGCCCTCGGCCGTATTGCCGCCGAGCAGGGCCTGCGAGCCACCGCCGTCGATAGCTGCGGCCTCCTCCCCATCCACCTGCTAGAAAAGCCCTGCCCCACCGCCGCCGTCTTCCGCCGCCACGTACATCGGCATATGGTCACCGCCCTGGCCAGTTCCCCCAAGGCCAATCCCCTCACCGGCACCCCATTGGCCCCCTTCTCCTGGGAGTGCCTGGGCCCGATTCCCCAGCGCTGGCCCAGCGCCGATGCCTGGCTAGATCACTTTTCTCAGCAACCGGAAGCCGCCCTGGCCCAGCTCCCCATCGACCATGGGGTGCCCCTGGTACCCGGGCGCGGAGGCCGCCGATGCGGCCTCGGCGAACTGCGGGATTTCCTGCGCCACCGCCTCAAGGATTATGGGGAGCGGCGCAGCGATCCCGCTCAGCCGGTGGCCAGCGGCCTCTCCCCCTATCTCCACTGGGGCCAATTGTCCGCCTATGAGATTCTGCGTGCGGTCTGGGAAGCAGAGCAACCCTGGGACCCCGGCCTACTGCCAGAAAAAGGCGGGGCTCGTCTGGGCTTCTGGCCGCTTTCCGAAAGCGCGCAAAGTTTCCTCGATGAATTAATTACCTGGCGTGAACTGGGCCACCATACCGGGGCCCTGCGGCCCGAGGCCTATGATCGCTATGATTCGCTGCCTGAGTGGGCGCTCAAAAGCCTCGCCGCCCATGCCGGCGATCCACGGCCCCACTGCTACACGCTGGAACAACTCGAAGCAGCGCAAACCCACGATGAAATCTGGAATGCCAGCATGCGCCAACTGCGCAGCGAGGGAATGATCCATAATTATTTACGCATGCTTTGGGGAAAGAAAATACTCGAGTGGAGTCCAGATCCCGAAACCGCCTATCAGCGGGCCATTCACCTAAATAATAAATGGAGCCTCGATGGACGGAACGCCAATTCCTGGTCTGGGGTTTTGTGGTGCTTTGGCCGCTATGACCGCCCCTGGTTTGAACGGGAAATCTTTGGCTCGATCCGCTATATGAGCTCGGACTCAACTCGGCGTAAGTTTCGCATGCAATCCTATCTTCAGACCTATGGGGGCATCCAATGATTTCATCTTGGTCAAATAGTGATTCTCGCTGGCGTCAGCTTTGGGAGGCCCTAAGTTGACCTCCATGGAGCATGCCGGAAACGAATCGCCTTTGGTGCTTGATGGTCTCAATGGCTGGGTCCGCGGAGAATCCTACACGCTGCACCAGGGCGAAGTCTGTATCGGCCGTTCCCGCAGCTGCGACATTAGCCTGCGCCGCTGTCAAGGCTATCGCAGCGCCGATCCGCAAACCCGAGACAATGATCACGATTTCAATACCGTATCTCGGCGTCACGTCAGCATTCTGGTAGAAGACACCTACGTCACCTTGCGCGATCTATCCAGCAATGGCACCTATCTAGATGACGTCCCAATTGATAACGAAGTTCGTATCAATATGTCCGATCATAATGCCGTGGTCCTACGACTGGGCACCCGTGAAGCGTTTATTCTGCGTCAGCTCAAGGATGAATACGGCACCCGCAGCACAGGGAAGCTGGATGACTCGGTGGGCACCAGCACCTACCACACCCAGCCCACCGATCCCCGGCCAGGCACCAATCAGGGATTGATCCCCTAAACAGCAGGGATGAGCTCAGCAGCAGCGACAGCATCGTTGTTGCCAAGGAAGCCTCATAGCCAAACAAAGCCGGTCTCGCTTTGCCGCCGCCCAAGCCGCGACCAGCCATTCTCAGCTTCCAATCCCTAATCGGCTGGCAAGATTAGAAGAACATTTCATCAAACGCGACGAGGAACCCCCATGTCCGAAACCTCAGGTTATGGCGCCAATAATATCCGTGTGCAGTTGGATCCAGACATCCTTCATGAGCTTATCTTCGGTGGCGAACCCGAACCCGGGCGCGATGAGCGCTCGCAGGCCGACTACCACCGCACCTGCGCCCTGCGCGAGCATCAGGTCTACCGCCTCATGCGCAGCCTGGTCAGCCAGTTCAATGGCCGCCTCAAGGGCCGCCGCGAGCGCTTTAAGCTGGTGGAGGAAGGCGACGGCTTGGTCCTTGAGTTCTCATCCTAAGGCCTAGCATCCTCACCCCGACGCGGAGCAGCGCCTGGCGAGACGCCCTCCGGGTCCTTTTCATCCACCACCCCCAAGGAGGGTATCGCCATGGTCATGACCAAAGAACGCAAGAGTGAAATCATTAAGGAATTCGGCGGCACCAGCCAAGATACTGGCTCCTCCGAAGTCCAAGTCGCCTTGCTCAGTGAGCGCATTAACTACCTCACCGATCATCTCAAAGAGCACAAGAAGGATCACCACAGCCGTCGCGGCCTGCTGGTTCTGGTTGCCCAGCGCAACCGCCTGCTCAAGTACATTGCCAAGCATGATATTGAAAAGTATCGCAGCCTCACCGAGAAGCTCGGTATTCGCCAGAAGTTCTAAATCTTCAGCCCTTCGGCCAATCTCTCCACCCCGCCATGGCGCTTGCCCGGCGGGGTGTTTTTTTACCAGGGGCACACCCCCGCTTGTATCGCTGCATCAACATACAACGATACTGCCGTGAACCAGCTCTCCGACTGCCTCCGCCTTCTCGCCGACGATAACCGCCTGCGCATCCTCCACCTGCTGGAGCATGAGCCGCTGACGGTGGCGGAATTACAGGATATCCTGCAACTCTCCCAGTCCTCCGTCTCCAGCCATTTGGGTAAGCTCAAGCGCGCCGGCTTCCTCTACGATGTGGCCGAGGGCAGCGCCCACCGCTACCGCCTGCGCGAGGACATTGGCGAACCAGCCCGAGCCTGCTGGCTGGCGGTGCGCCAGCTCAGCGGCAGTAACCCGGCCATTGCCGATGATCGGCGGCGACTGGCGGAACTGCGCTCTGCCACCCGCGCCTCCTGGGTCGAACGGGTGGCCGGCCACCTGCACCGGGAATACGCCCCCGGCCGCACCTGGGAGGCCTTGGGCCATGCCTTCCTTGCCGCCCTGGACTTGGGGGATTGCCTGGATGTGGGCGCCGGCGATGGGGCAATGATGGAATTGCTGCTGGGCTCTTGCCGCTCCCTGACCTGCGTCGATCCGGCCGCGGCCATGGTGGCCGCCGGAAAGCGCCGCATTGCCGAAGGCAAACTCCAAGGCGCAGAATTTATTCAGGCCAGCGCCGAGGATATGCAATTGGCGCCGCAGCGCTTCGATAGCGTGCTCTTCCTGCAGAGCCTGCAGTATATCGCCGATCCCCAGGCCGCCCTGGCCCGCGCCCTTGAACTCCTGCGCCCCAAGGGGCGCCTCATTTGCTTGACGCTTTCCAGCCATGACTATCCCGAGGCCGAGCGTTACGGACATCGCCACCCCGGCTTCCAGCGCCAGCAGCTCTTGGACTGGGTCCAGGGCCGAGGCCAGGCCCGCTGCCTCACCCTGGCACCGGAGGCCAAGCCGCCGCGCTTTACCCCCCTGCTGCTCACCGTGACCTGCTAGATTTTTTTAAGGACCATACCATCTTGCCCACCCTCGAAGCGCACCGCATCCATCAGCCCCGCGCCGCCATCGAAGCCGCCACCCTGCGCCAAGCCGCCCAGGAGCGCATTCTTATTCTCGATGGCGCCATGGGCACCATGATCCAGACCTATGGCCTGCAGGAGGCGGATTTCCGCAATGCCGCTTTGGAGCATCACCCCAGTGACCTCAAGGGAAACAACGATCTCTTAAATATCACCCGGCCCGATATTATCCGCGATATCCACCTCGCTTACCTGCGCGCCGGCGCCGATATTACGGAAACCAATACCTTTTCCTCGACCACCATTGCCCAGGCCGATTACGGCCTCGAACACCTGGTGGATGAACTCAATACCGCCGCCGTGCGCGTCGCCCGCGAAGCGGTGGACCTCCTCGTCGCCGAATCCCCCGAGCGGGTCTGCTATGTGGCCGGCGCCCTCGGCCCCACCAACCGTACCGCCAGTTTATCGCCGGATGTCAACGATCCCGGCTACCGCGCCGTCACCTTCAACGATTTGGTGCGCGCCTACCGCCAGCAGATCGATGCCCTGATGGCCGCCGGGGCCGATCTCTTACTGGTGGAAACCATCTTCGACACCCTCAATGCCAAGGCCGCCCTCTTCGCCATCGATAATTGGAGCGAGGAACACGGCCAGCAGGTGCCGGTAATGATTTCGGTGACCATTACCGATGCCTCCGGGCGCACCCTTTCCGGCCAAACCATCGAGGCTTTTTGGACCTCGGTCTCCCATAGCCGCCCCCTCTCGGTGGGCGTCAACTGCGCCCTCGGTGCCGATCTCATGCGCCCCTATGTGGAAAGCCTGGCTAAGCGCGCCAATTGCCTGGTCAGCTGCTATCCCAATGCGGGATTGCCCAATCCCCTGGCCCCCACCGGCTACGATGAATTGCCGCCGGATACCGCGGGCAAACTGCGGGGCTTTGCCGCCGATGGCCTGCTCAATATCGTTGGCGGCTGCTGCGGCACCACGCCCGATCACATTGCCGCCATCGCCCGCGAGGTCGGCACCTTCGCCGCCCGGCGCATTCCCGAGCCCCAGCCAGCCCTGCGCCTCTCCGGCCTGGAACCCTTAGAGCTGCCGCCGGTGGGCGCCCCCTTTATTATGGTGGGCGAACGCACCAATGTCACCGGTTCGCCGAAATTCCGCAAGCTGATCGAATCCGGCGATTACGACACCGCCCTGCAGGTGGCCCGCCAGCAGGTGGATAATGGCGCCAATATCATCGATATTAATTTCGATGAGGGCTTGCTTGATGGTGTCGCCTGCATGCGCCGCTTTCTCAATCTCCTGGCCGCCGAGCCGGATATTAGCCGGGTGCCGGTAATGATCGATAGCTCTAAGTGGGAGGTACTAGAGGCCGGCCTGCAGTGCGTCCAAGGCAAGGCCATTGTCAATTCCATCTCCCTCAAAGAAGGGGAAGAAAAGTTTATCCAGCAGGCCCGGGCCATCCGCCGCTATGGCGCCGCGGTGGTGGTCATGGCCTTTGACGAACAAGGCCAGGCCGCTACCAAATTTGACAAGGTGCGCATCTGCAAACGCGCCTACGATATCTTAGTTGGCCCCCAGGTGGGCATGGACCCCAATGATATTATTTTCGACCCCAATGTCCTGACGGTGGCCACCGGCATTGCCGAACACGCCGGTTACGGCGTCGATTTTATCGAGGGCGTGCGCGAAATTAAGGCCTGCTGCCCGGGTGCGCGCACCTCCGGCGGCATTTCCAATATTAGCTTCTCCTTCCGTGGCAATAATACGGTGCGCGAAGCCATGCACGCCGTCTTCCTCTACCATGCCATCGCCGCTGGTTTGGATATGGGCATCGTCAATGCCGGCATGCTGGCCCAGTACGATGATATTGAGCCGGAACTGCGCGAGGCGGTGGAAGACGTCCTACTCAACCGCCGCGAGGACGCCACCGAGCGCCTGCTGGATCTGGCCGAGGCGGTGAAAACTTCGGGCCAGGGCGGCAGCGCCAAGACCAGCGGCCCGGATATGAGTTGGCGGCAATTGCCCGTGGGCAAGCGCCTCGAACACGCCCTGGTCAAGGGCCTGATTGAATTTGTCGACGACGACGTGGAAGAAGCCCGTCAGGCATTAGGCCGCCCCCTGCTGGTCATCGAAGGCCCACTGATGGATGGCATGAAAGTGGTCGGCGAGCTCTTCGGCGCCGGCAAAATGTTTCTGCCCCAGGTGGTGAAAAGCGCCCGCGTAATGAAGAAGGCGGTGGCCTATCTTACCCCCTTCATGGAAGCGGAAAAGGCCGGCGGTGGTTCCACCCAAGGCACCATGGTTATCGCCACGGTAAAGGGCGATGTGCACGATATCGGCAAGAACATTGTCGGCGTGGTGCTGGCCTGCAATAATTACAAGGTGATCGACCTGGGCGTGATGGTGCCCTGCGAAAAGATTCTTGAGCGCGCCCGCGAAGAGAATGCCGATTTTATCGGGCTCTCAGGCCTGATTACCCCCTCCCTGGATGAAATGGCCCATGTCGCCGCGGAAATGAAACGCCAGGGCTTTAGCTGTCCCTTGCTGATCGGCGGCGCCACCACCAGTCGCGCCCATACCGCGATTAAAATTGCCCCCTACTACGATCAGCCGGTGGTGCATGTGCTCGATGCCAGTCTGGCCTCGGGGGTGTGCTCAGAACTCTTAAGCCCTGAGCGCCGAGGGGCCTTCATTAGCGAGCTGTTGGAGAAGCAGGAAGCCCACCGCCAGCGCCACGCCCGCGGTGCTGGTGCCCGTGAGGCCGATCTGGTGGCGATCACCGATGCCCGTAGCGCAGCCCCGGTCTGGGACTGGGCCGACATCGACATTCCCAGCCCTGAGCGCCTGGGCATTCAGGTCCTCGGCCCGGAGGATATCGATCTACGCGCCGTCGCCGAACTCATCGACTGGGGCCCCTTTTTCTGGACCTGGGAGATCAAGGGCCGCTATCCGCAGATTCTTGAGGATGAACACAAGGGCCCCCAAGCCCGGGAATTACTGCGCGAGGGCCAGGAACTACTGGAACGCATTATGAGCGAAGGCTGGTTTAAGCCGCGCATCGTCTATGGCCTCTTTGCCGCCCACAGCCTAGGCGACGATGTCCTGGTGCAGCATGAAAGCCGCGACTTCCGCTTTCACTTCCTGCGTCAGCAGCAGCGCCGGGCCGAGGATGGCTCACCCCTGCTCTGCCTAGCCGATTACGTGGCGCCCACCGCCAGCGGCCGCCAGGATTACTTGGGCGCCTTTGCCGTTACCACCGGTGCCGAAGTGGATGAGATTGCCGCCCGTTACAAAGCCGCCGGTGATGACTACACCGCAATTATGGTCCAGGCCCTGGGCGATCGCCTGGCCGAAGCCCTCACCGAATGGCTGCACCGCCAAGTGCGCCGCGAATGGGGCTTTGGCCATGACGAGGCCCTGAGTGTGGATGAGCTCATTAGCGAGCGCTACCGCGGCATTCGCCCCGCCGCCGGCTATCCGGCCTGCCCCGACCACCGGGAAAAAACCACCGTCTGGGAATTGCTGGAGGTGGAAAAGCACACCGGCATGACCCTCACCGAGTCCTTTGCCATGCACCCGGCCTCATCGGTCTCCGGCCTCATCTTTGCCCATCCCGAAAGCCGCTACTTCACCGTCTCGCCCATCGGCGCCGACCAGGTGGCCGATTACGCCGCCCGGCGCGGGGAAACGGTGGCGGAAAATGAACGCTGGCTGAGCCCGGCCCTGGGCTACCAGCCCCAGTCTTGAGCGTCATGTGCGCCGATGAGCCGCCGGCCTGGCTGCCGGCATCCTGGCAGCCCCTGCTGCCCACGAACGCGGCCCAGCGAGAGGCCTGTGTGCGCAGCCTCCAGGCCCTGGGCGAAAGCCTGCCAGCGCCCCGGCAAACCCTGGCCCAGCGCATCGATGACTCGCGCTTTGGGGTTAGCGCCTGGCTCAGCGCCCTCGGCCAACTCGGCTGCTGGCTGCGGGCCCAGGGCCGCCAGGCCAGCGCCCTGGAACAGCTGGATTTCATCCACGCCGCCACCGCGATCAAGGAAGCGGAATTGGGCTGGAGTCTCAGCGACTTAGTGGCGGAACTCTGTGACAACTATGACTTTGGCGAGGCCAGCGGCGGCGATTGAGGAACTGGGCAGATGAGACCGAGTACCACTCGGCGATCCCAGGGGCGCTTACCTTCATGCGCTTCGTGAACTTCGTGGTAAAAAAGGGATGGCTAACCACGAAGCTCACGAAGGCCACGAAGGAGGGCCATCGCCGATCGCAAGGGGGCCTGAGCTTCCCGCCATTGAGTCCGCGATCCCAAGGGCTGAACGAGCGCTTACTGGACGAGGCCGCGGAGGGCGCGGGGGGGGAGGCCGGTGGCGCGGCGGACAACGCGGGCGGCGTAGGCGGGGTCTTCAAAACCGCAGCTGCGGGCGATGGCGGCAATGCTGCCGGGGGCATTGCCGAGGGCGTCGAGGAGGGCGGCAAGGCGGCAGCCCTGGAGGCGGGGGCCGGGGCCCATGCCCCATACCCGCTGGCAGCGGCGGTGCAGGGTGGCGCGATGGACGCGCAGGGCTTCGGCGAGGCTGGCCACGCCACATTGGGGATCGCGAAAATCGCTTTCGATGAGGCTGAGACAGCGGCTGACCAGGGGATCATCGTCCACCGGCGGTGGCTCCACCGCCTGGGTGAGAATTTGCACCGCGGTGGCAAAGGCCCGGCGAGCGCCGCGGGGGTCGCTGAGCTCGGCGCTGAGGCGCTCAAATAGGGCAGTAGGCGCGGCGCAGCCCGGCTCCAGCAAGCGTTGCCGGTGATCGTAACCGCAGGCGGCGAGGAAGGCGGCAATATCGCCAAAGTCCAGGGTCAGCCAGCGGTAGGTCCACGGCCCATGGCAGCTGATGCGGTGGGGCTCATTGGGGAGAAACCAGGCCACCGATCCCGGCCCCAGGGTAAGCACCCGGCCGCCGGCGCCACGCAATTCCCCTTGCCCCGATTCCCCCCACCAGATTTGGACAAAGGGGCGCGGTGGATGGGCTTCGCGCCAGGGCCCGCCGAGGCGGCGCCATCCCACACTGCGTACCTGCCAGGGCAGGGCGGGGGGCGTCAGGCCCTCGGGGCGATAGACAAGCACGCGCTGCTGTTCCATGAGAACCAGCCTAGGCCAGCACAGGCATGCGACAATAGTCCGCATTGCTACGACAAGAGGCTTGTCAGTGGATCGCGGCAGGTGCATACTCACCGCTATAAACCCAGGAGTTCCCATGATTCATTGGCCATGCTTTCCTTCCCGCCCCGTTCACTGCCTCGATGGGGTATGGGATCTCGCCTTCCTTGGATGCGACATTGATCCGGAATCGGTGGATCCGGCAAGCATTGTCTATAACGACCGCATGGCGATTCCGGGGGTGGTCGATAGCCTTCCTAATTACCTCAAGCAGCGCGGCTGCTATGCCCTGCGCCGCCGGATAAGCTGCGAGCAGGTGGGACAGGCCGGCAAGCTGGTGGTTGGGGGCTTGGGCCTCTGGGCTAAATTTTTCGTCGACGGCGCGGCCATCGGCACCTGCCAAACGCCCTGGGCACCCTGGCAGGTGGCGATTCCTGCCAGTCAGCGCTTAGAGCGTGAGCTGACCGTGCTCATCGATAGCCGCATCGATCCCAAGCGCGTCCCCCTCTTCGATCCCTACTTCGACTTCTATGGCTACGGCGGCATTTTTCGTTCCTGCTTCTGGCATGAGCTGCCGGAGCTAGCGATTGATCGCGCCCAGGTCATCCCCCAGGGCCTCGATGGCACCGTGGAGATCCGCTTACGCCTACACGGCACAGCGGCCAAGGAGGT
This sequence comes from Planctomycetota bacterium, assembly GCA_007695355.1. GTDB lineage: Bacteria > Planctomycetota > UBA11346 > UBA11346 > UBA11346 > REDP01. The sequence goes on along the minus strand of REDX01000131.1, from coordinate 23,152 downwards.
GGCCCTGCGCTTTGCCTTTGATCATGAGGCCGAGCAATCTGTAAGCGTTCCGGTCAGCCAGGGCTGCGCCCGCTTTCAGGCGCGAGTGGCGACACCAAAGCTGTGGTCGCCCCAGTCCCCTCAGCTCCATACCCTACGCTTAAGCCTTGCCGATGGCCACCAGGACACGGTGCTGGAGCGCTTTGGCATCCGCAGCTTAAGCACCGCCAAGGGGCAAATTCTGCTCAATGGCGAACCGCTGAAGCTCCTCGGCTACAATCGCCACGAGGCCCATCCGCAATTCGGCCCGGCCCTGCCGCAGCAGCAATTGGTGCAGGATCTCCAGCACCTGCGCCGCCTCGGCTGCAATTTTGTGCGCGGCAGTCACTATCCCCAGGACCAGCGTTTCTTAGATCTTTGCGATGAACTAGGCTTTGTGGTTTGGGAAGAAGGCTTGGGCTGGCAGGCCCGGACACCCCACTTCGCCAGCCCGGTTTTCAATCAACTGCAGGAAGACCAGCTGCGCTCCATGGTGCGAACCAGCATTAATCACCCATCGGTGATTATGTGGGGATTCCTCAATGAATGTGATAGTCATCTGAGCGAAAGCGAAGCCACCCTCGCCCGCCTGGCGGCGGCGGTGCGCGATGAAGATGCCTCGCGTCTGGTGACCTTCGCCACCAATCATCCCTTTGAAGAGCGCAACTATCAGCTGGTTGATGTGGTTTCGATCAATCAATACCCCGGCTGGTACCCAGCCGATATCAATCTCGAACGGCCCACCGCCGAAATCGAGCCGCTCATCGATCGCCTCCTGGCCCACCTCCAGGCCGAAGGCCAGGGCGACAAACCCTTCATTATTTCGGAAATGGGCGCCGGTGCCATTTACGGCTGTCGCGATGAATTGGAAGGCCACTGGTCAGAGCAATACCAGGCGGCCTACCTCGACATTCTCTGCCGCCGGGTGGTCAACGATGCGCGCATTGCCGGCCTCGCCATTTGGCAATTCTGCGACTGCCGCACCTACGCCGACGGCCACGCCCTGGGACGGCCGCGGTCCTTCAATAATAAGGGCAGCTTTGACGAATACCGCCGCCCCAAAATGGCCGCGGAAACCGTGCGCAAGGCCTTTACCGGTAGGTAGCGGGCAGGACTCTCGTGTCCTGCCGGGAGCGCGAGGGGGCGGAGCCAATGGCATTAAGCGTTTATAATATGAACCACTTGGGACCCTCCCCAGCAGTGGCTGCGCATGGCATGAGTAAAGGCCGCGGACGAACGCGGATGAACACGGATAAAAGCCCTTCCCATCCGTGTTCATCCGTGTTTATACGTGGCTGATATCCCCCCATCCGTGGCCCTGGAAGACGTCGTAGGCGACATGACGCGGGGCTCTGATCATACTGAGCGCCAGCCAGCCAGCACTTCGCAATGGATTAATATGCTTAATGCCATTGGGGCGGAGTCCCCCGAGGTAAGAGTAAAAGGTGGGCCTGCCCACCTTGGTTACCAATGCTTCCAACAGAGAGGTCAATATCTCTTTACCGATACTGCCCCCTGCAGGCAGCCGCTTATTTTCCCATCCATCGCTTTCTACATCTCGTCCACCCATTGATCCTGAGGGGAATTCTCCCCTTGGTCAGGCTGGTCATCTGCCGAAGCGTCTTCATGGGATTCACCCCCTTGGTCAGGCTGGTAAAATTCCATGAGCGCCTTCAAGCCATGGGCTGATCGGACTGAAGCGGCTAGGAGTTGTTCGCGAATCTCCGCCATTTCAGCTGCAAACGCGACTCCGTCTGCATGCTCTCTGTCAAAAATGGCGGCGCAAGTCAGGCGGTATAGGGAATCTGATAGTTTTTGGTAATAACGAGCTTGATCCTCCTTAGCTAGAAGGAGTTGGCCCAAAGCCGCGATGATTTCAGCAGGAACCCCATCCCTCGGGATTTCGCGCATGCGTTCGATCTCTATGCGAAGGGCTGCGGCATAGAGGGCCCCATCTATGCCATCTGGCACCTCTATTTCGCTGGCCACCACCATGGTAATGAAGCGCTGCGATGCCTCTGAACCCGGCAGTTGGGACGGCACAGCCAATAGCAACACCGCAGCCAGCAGACTACAACAGAGCCAAGAACAAGACAAGGCAGATCTCCTGAACATAAGCTCAAGACTCCTAAATACCCACTAAATCTGTCCCCCAAGCGTTCCCCAAAAACTTTCTCATCCCTAGTATGGGGGCTGGATGAGGGCTGACGTAAGACAGGGGTGGCCTATGAGCTTTGCGCTCGATCCATCCAATAATTAGGCATTCGGCGACAATGGGCCACCGCCAAAATAACGATCTCATTGCGATGAATCATATAGAGGAGCTTGTAGGGAAATCGATCCACTACCATCCTGCGAATATTCGGCAGTTCTTCTGTGCCGAGATTGGGGTATTGGCATATACGCAGGGCGCATTCTTCGATCTTTTCGAGAAAACGATGACCTCTTCCTGGATAGTCATTTTCGTAATACCGAAACGCCTCATCCAGCTCTGCTGCCGCCTCTGAATGAAAGAGGTAGCTCATCGATAGTTGTCAAACACCTTTGAGACTGGAATGAGTTCAGCCTCTCCCCCTATAACAGATCTATATCGTTGGCTGGCAACATCACGCCAAGCTTGATCGACTGCTGGATCCGATTTATCGAGGCTTAGATTAAGGGCATCAATCAAAGCAAGCTTTTCACTCGCATTGAGGCGCAGGGCTTGGTCAATGAGTGCCTTATCCATAGCTTACCCCCTCCTCGAGTTTCATGGGCCAGTGCACCATGCTGGCTCGACCACTATGACAATGAATCTAGCGGCTTTCTCCACAGGTGCAATCAAGCGGCCGAGCCTAGAGACCCAGGGGACTCAACAAAGCAAACACGATCAGCGGTGGGCGTTAAGGTCGTCGTTCATGCGGTCGAGGGCGTGGCGGGCGGCGGCGCCCCAGTCGTCATCGGCCCAGGTGCCGTGGCTGCGGTCTTGCCAAGCGCCAATAATGCCGCGGCTGGAATTGACCAAGACGCCCTGGCCATCGCTGCCGAGGCCGGCCAGGGCATCGGCGGCACCGCCACCCTGGGCGCCATAGCCGGGGACCAGGAAGAGGCTGTGGGGCATGCGCGCGCGCAGGGATCGGGCCTCCTCCGGCCAGGTGGCGCCCACCACCGCGCCAATATCGCTATAGCCGCGCTGGCCCCGGCGCTCGGCTCCCCAGCTGCTGACCAGGTCCGCCATGACTTCCATAACCGTCATCTCGCCGCTGGGCTGGCCCTGTAGCTGGGCGCTGCCGGGGTTGGAGGTTTTTACCAAAACGAAGACACCGCCATCGCCGGGTTCCCCCAGCAGGGGTTCGATGCCGTCCCAGCCGAGATAGGCATTGGCGGTCAGCCAATCGCTGATCGGGGTGGCACAGGGGCCGCCGCTAAGGCTGGCGGCGCCACCGCGGAAGGCCTGCCGATAATGGGCGGCGGTAGATCCAATATCGTTGCGCTTGGCGTCGAGGATCACCGGAATATCGAGGGCCACGGCATGGGCGATGGTGGCTTCAAGGCAGGCGATGCCGTAGTGACCATAGGCTTCGTAGCAGGCGCTTTGGGGTTTGACCGCGGCGCAGCGGCCGGCGATGGCATCAAGGAGCTTGCGGTTGAAATCGAGGAAGGCCGCCGCTACCGCTGCCCGCGGATCAGGATAACCCTGGCGGTGGCGCTGCTTGAGAATGGGCGGCAGCAATTGCGGCCGGGGATCGAGGCCAACGCAGGCCAGGGAACCAGTCTTCTCGCTGCAGGCAAGCAGGCGATCGGCGACGTGCGGCATGGACAAACCTTCAGCTGACGGGAACGGGGGTTAACCAGTGGGCAAAGCGGGGATCGCGGCCATACACCGCATCCTCGTAAAGCTTTTGGATACGCTCGGTAATCGGCCCGCGGGTGTCTGACACCACACGGCGATCAATCGATCGCACCCACGAGACCTGACAGCCGGTGCCGCAGAGGAAGGCTTCATCGGTTCGATAGAGTTCGGTCCGCCCCACCGGCCGCTCTACCACCGGGATGCCTAGGAGATTGGCCAGCTCGATCACGGCAAAGCGGGTAATGCCCTCAAGGATATCCGAGGCGAGGTCTGGGGTCACCAGGGCGCCATCGCGAACGAGGAAGAGGTTCTCGGCGCTGCCTTCGGCCACCTGACCGCGACTATTGAGCATCAGTGCTTCGTCATAGCCGTTCATGAGGGCCTCGGATTTGGCGAGGGCGCTATTGAGGTAGCCGCCGGTGGCCTTGGCCCGGGTGGGAATGGTATTATCCGAGAGCCGGGTCCAGCTGGAGACGCAAAGATCCAAACCCTTGCTGGTGTCGAGGTAATCACCGAGGGGGATGATATAACAGAGGTAACCATCATCCATGCGGTGCAGCACCGGCCCCAATTCAAGGCCATCTTTGAAGACCATGGGACGGAAGTAAATGTTTTGCTGGCAGCGGTTCTGCCGCACCAATTCCTGGGCGATCTCGCACATGTCTTCCACGCTGGGGCTGTGCATATGCAGCAGGCGGGCATTGCCGGCGAGGCGCTCGAAATGCTCGCGCATGAAGAGAACGTTGATCCGTTCCCCATCCCAGTAACCGCGAATGCCCTCAAAGCAGCCGGTACCGTACTGAAAGGCATGGAGATTGATCGGCACCTGGCACTCCGCCAGGGGACGATAGGAGTCGCGCAGATAGGCGATGGTCGAAGGGTCGGCGCTGGCCATGGGCAGGAACCTCGGGAAGGAAGCGGGATCGCGGGGCGGGGTGGAGAATAGAGCCAGTAGAGGCGGCACAAGGTCGGCCATGGGCGACGGCCAATCGACCCCAGGCCACCGCGTCCGTTGTGCTGGCGCCGGGCCTCCGCAGCATGGCCGGCATGGGCTGCGACGCTGCCATTCTCATTCCCAGCAAGAACCGCCATGCCAGCTTGGCGCAGACCCTGCCCAGCGCCCTGGCCAATGGCGTGCCGGTATGGATCTGCGACCAGTCCCCGCAGCCCTTCCCCATCCCAAAGCTGCCGCCGGGGGCGCCGCCGCTGCGGGTGCTGCATCGCCCCGATCTGCCCGGCCTGCCCCAGGCGCGCAATGCCCTCTTGGCGGCCTGCCCAGCCAGGCTCGCCATCTTTATTGACGACGACTGCGATCTGGCGCCGGATTTTGCCGCCCAGGCCTGCCGTCTCGCCGACCAAGAAGATCAGTGCCATGCCTGGGGACCAGTGATTGAGGGGCGCAGCCGGCGTCAACGGCAGCTGACCCGCCTCAGCCAGTGGGGCAGCCTGCGCGATCCCCGCCGCCTCCTCAGCGGCCCCGGCGATGCCTGGAGCAAGGCCCTCTTCGGCTGCGCCTTCGCGGTGCGCCGGGCCAGCGCCGCCGCCATCGGCGGCTTTGCCAGCGACCGCTGCGGTTATTGCCTGGGCGAGGATTTGGATTTCTTCCTGCGCCTGCACCGGGCGGGCATGCCCTGCCGCTTTGCCACCTGCCTGCGCGCGGTGCATCGCGAGGACAGCTGCGGCCGCGCCGATCGCCATGCCCGGGGCGCCGCCAAGGCCCGTTTTTGGCTGTGGCTGGCCCGCCGCCACGGCGCCGGCAATCCCGCCACCCTCCTGCACCTAGCCTTGGCCCTGGCCGGTGCCGCCAGCGGCCAGGGACGCGAGCCCGCCAGCCTCGGCGGCGTCCTCAAGGGCCTCTGCCATCCCCAGGCCGATCGCTACCGCCCTGCTCGATGAGGGCGGCTCTCGGCCCAGGCCTGGTCGAAATCAGCAAGTAGGGCCAGGGCTAGGGCCGGGCTATCCACCCGCAGACTGTGCTCGCGGTTATGGACCATGGCGCTGTGGGTCCAATTGGCGCTGCCGACAAAGCTGTACTGGCCATCGACCACCACCGTCTTGGTATGGGTGCGCTGATCGTCACCGTCGCGGTGCACCTGAACCCCCAATTGATGCAGGAAGTCGGCGGCGGCATCGTTCAAGGTTTCCGGTTCGCCATCCCGGTCGCGCCCCTCATCAAGCAAAACCCGCACCCGCACCCCCCGGTTTTGGGCCGCCGCCAGGGCCTCGGCGAGGCGGCGCACGCGGTGATGGGGCCGCGCCTGATCCGGCAGCACCATGGCAAACATGATGACCGCAATCTCCTCTTCGGCGGCGGCAAAGGCCTGCAGTAAGGCCTGGAAATAGGCATCTCCCAGCAGCAGCTGAACTTCCCGCGCCGGGCTCGCCGGCGGCGGGGGGGCTTCTACCGCGCTCAGCGATGGCCCCTGCAACAACAGCAGCAGGGCAAGCACAAAGCAAGGCTGAATGAAGGGAAAACGCTGCTGAGGGCTGGGCAACATGGCGCCTCCAAGGACGAATGCGGGGATGGCGTTGGCAGTTTCCGGGATCAGCCCTGGGCCATACCCTTCATGGGGCAAATCTTTTAGGCTACTGAGCACCCCTCCGCGGCAAGAGGGAAGCATCCTTGAAAATCGCTTGACCAACCGTTACGCTCCTCCCGCCATTGACCCTCACCCTTCCCTGCAGCGTGCCTGCAGGGCCGGCCATGGGAATTTGCCGCATATCTTTGCCAGCCCACTTTCCGGGCTGGCCACCTTATTTCACCCCTGCCGGCGCCGCCCGCTGCCTGGCCAACTCCCAGGACCCCGACGATTGGTTGACCATGCTCCCCGAAGCCGCCACAAACTCCTTTATCTGGCCATTGCCCTGCTGCTCTTGGCAGCCGGCTATCTGTGGCTCCGGGGTGGCATTGAGGGACGCGCCCAGGCCCTGCTTTCAGACCTTGCCGAAGGGGTTGAACGGGGCTATCCCCGCCTCTTGGTTGGCCTGGTGGATGCCGATTACCCCCTGCTTGAGCATTGGCCAGAGCTGGAAGCCCTCCGCCAGGCGGACGATGCAGATGGCCACCAAGCGCTGCAGCGGGCCCTGGCCGCGTACTTCTTCCAACAACGGGGTAGCCAACGCCAGCTCTCCTGGCAGCTGCACCACCTTGAACGCCTGCCTAGTAACCAAGGCCACCGCGACTATGCCGCCGTCATCACCCTTGGCCTCAACCTCGAACATCAGCCCCGCGGCACTCCGCAAAGCGTGGCCGAACATCGCTTCATCCTTCGCCAGCGCGGCTGGTTCTTGCCCAGCTTCACCATCCGCGACCACGATCCCCTCCCCCGGCGCTAGGCTCGCCCCGCCTCGCACCCAACAGTCCTCAACCACCAGTGGTAAAATGGAGCATCCATGAGCCTAATTCTTGACTACACCCACTCCCTTGCCGGCAGCATTGGCGCCACCCATGGCCTCACCGATGCGGAGGTGGATACGTTAGTCGCTAAATTCCCCAAATACCACGAGGCCATCGAAGAGCTGCGTAGCACCGGCGAAAGCGCCTTCTTCGACATGCCCTACCAAGATACCAAGCCGGTGAAAGAGCTGCTTAAAGCACATAAGGGCAAGTGGGACGCGGTGGTAGTGGTGGGCATGGGCGGGGCCGCAATCACCCCCCTCACCCTGGTTCACTCCCTGCTGCACGAACAGTGGAATCAACTGCCCAGCAAAGCCCGCAAGGGTGGCCCCCTCGTCTTCGCCATCGATAATCTTGACCCCAAAAGCATTAACGATCTCTGCGAAGTCATCGACCCCAAGAAGACCCTCTTCCTGGTGGTCAGCCGCTCTGGCAATACCGCCGAAACCAATGCCATCTATATTTGGCTAGAGGCTTGGCTAAGGAAAAAATCCGGCAAAGACGCGGTGACCAAGCAGGTACTCGGCTTTACCGATCCTTCCAGCCCCTTGGCCGCGGCCCTGGGCAGCGCCAAAGCCAGCATTATCCCCCTGCCCGGCAATCTCCAAGATCGCATGGCTTGGCTAGGCCCCCACAGTTTGCTGCTAGCCGGCCTCTGCAATCTCGATGTGGACGCCCTGATCAGCGGCGCTGCGGATATGGACAAGCGCTGCCGCCACGACCGCGCGGTGGAAAACCCCGCCTATATGCATTCGCTCATCCAATACCTGCTGACCCGCAAGCGCCGCAAAACCATCCACGCCATGATGACCTTTTCCCGTCGTCTCGCCACGGTCTCCGACTGGTACAGCCACAATCTGTCGGTCAGCTTAGGTAAAATGCTGAACCGTAAGGGCAAGGCGGTGCACGTTGGCCCCGGGCCAGCCTACTGCTGGGGTGCCACCGGCTGCTATGGCCAGATGCAACTCTTCCAAGAAGGCCCCTTTGATAAGGTGACCACCTTCATCACCACCAAAGATCATGGCGTCGCCATGGAAGTGCCCAATGCCCACGCCAAGGTTGACGGCCTTTCTTACCTCGCCGGCAAGGATATCGCAGCGATTATCGACGCCGGCTTTACCACTGCGGCCCAGGTGATTACGGCTGCCGGTCGTCCGAATATGACGATTACCCTGGATGCCATTGATGAAGCCACGATCAGTGGACTCTACTATCTGCTCAGCCTATCAGCGGTGATGAGCGCCGAACTCTACGGCATTGATCCCTTCAATCAGCCCGGAGTTGATAGCAACAAACAGGCCGTCTTCGCGCAATTGGGCCGGGTGGGCTTTGAAGACAAGGCCCACACCCTGGAAGCCTTCAAGGTAACCGAGCGCAAAACCTGCTAATCCAGCTAAGCGTTTTATGCATCCGAGAGCAAACCCGCGGACTTCCGCGGGTTTGCTGCGTATACGGGCGCCGCTGCCGATCATCTGGCTTAACCTAGAAAACGCAGTTGGGGTGACGAAGTCGCCCCAACTGCCTTTTGAGGAACGACTTGTGGGCACCTCTATAAACTCACCAAATAAGGCCGACTTGCTTCGCAAGTCCTTTATTCTCAATGCCGAGCTGGGGCTCGGCGTTCCCAGGGGTGAGTTTATAGAGATGCCCTTGTATCAAAATAGACATTCACCCAAAAGGTGATCTTTAAAAAATCGCGGTAGTGCCCCATATTCGAGGCGCCGACGACGATGTTTGACTTCAGTAAATGAGGAGGAGGCAACGAAGAAGATGGGGTGCTACTGCGGTTTTTAGGCTTAACGCCAAGCTGCACACACCAATCCAAGGGCCCCCAGGTGAAGTCTTGTGATCAGGCGCTGACCTGCTCAAATGAGCAACGCCGGGCCAAGGGGTTGTGATGGGATGCGCATCCCCTGCCCCTGCAACCTCGGCGAGGAGGCATCGTGCTCGAAACGCTCCATCAATTGCTCCACAGTGGCCGCTGGGTGATCCTGCTCATCACCCTCGGTGGCATGGGCTATGCCATGGTTCTCTATTACCGGGCCATCTCCAGCCTGAGTCTGGCTGGGCAAGCCCAGCAGCGGCAACGCCACCTAGATCGCCGAGAGCGCAAACGCGTGGGCGCTGGCCGTGGGCGCGGCCGGGCGCCGGTGCTTGGTGATGATCGCCCAACCACGCCGATGGATCAGGACGACGAGATTCGTCCAGCAGATCCCGCTGATGAAACCGCTGATGAAATCGATGATGAAGCAGCGGCGCCAATCGCGCCGGTTTCCGATGATGGCCCCAGTCAGGGGGATTTCTTTTCCGCCCTGCCAGACGACAGCCTGCCGACGAAAATCAAGGCAGCCGACAACGACAACGATACTGACACCGATAGCGATAGCAGTCCTATCGAAACCGATGTCCACACCGCTGCCAAATCAAAAACCGCCTACAATATCGATCAAAACGCCCGTACCCGCCACGATCTACAACGGCCAGAGGAAACACGCAAGTACGGCGTCAATGAATCCGTAACCACCCAAGTACGTCGGCGCGACAACCAGGCCGTAGTTAAGCGCAACGACGCTTCCCGCGCCCCCACTGAGCCCATTCCCAGTCCCGAGGAAAAACGGCCGACGAAGGTTGCCGCCAGCGACGAGGAACTCCTGCGCCGCGCCACCCGCATGGAAGAACTGGGCTTTCACGTAGGCATCGTTCCTGAGCAACTGCGACAGGACCCCAGTCGCGTCAGCGCTAACGAAAAACAGGACCTCCTGAAAACCCTTGGCCTGCTTGAGCAAAAAGCCAAAGACGCTCACCTCATCACCGAGCCCGCGAGTCCCGAAAGCGCCCCCAAACAAGTCGACCTCGACGACATTTTAGCCCGCCTCGACAGCGCCCTCGCCACCAGCTTTGAAGATACGGCGGAAGCCCAGCCGCCAGCCAGCGACAAAGAAGAAGACCCGGCAACCAGCCAGGACGCGAACGCAGCGGAGGAGTCTGGCCCATCCACCGCTGAGCAAAACGCCACCGAGGACAAGGTTGGCAGCAGCGATTATCATAGCAATGACAGCTTGGTTACCCCAGATGACACCGAAGCTCCTGCGGTTGAACCGGCAAACACCACGCCCGATCCCGACGAAGACCCCATAGACGCCCCACCCAAGGCGCCGCCAGCACGCAGCCCGCGCAATAAGAAAATGCCGGACTGGGCCCGCGCCGATACCTTTGACGAGGATCTGGGAGATGATGGAGATGGCAAACAACTGGATCTCTTCGGCAAACCGCCGCAATAATTTCATGACCATTCTTGGCGGCTATCGAGGCCGAGCTCTGCTCGCCTTAGCCGCCTGCCTGATTTGCCTAAGCGGCTGGCTGCAGGCCGAAGAAGCGCCGAGCGACGAAGCCACCCATAATGCGCCGCCGCAACTGCTCATCGGCACCCGCCACGCGCCGCCTTTTTCCTACCAAGACGCCGAGGGCAACTGGCGGGGACTCAGCATCCAATTACTTGATGAACTAAGCTCTGTCATCGGTTTTACCTACCGCCTGCAAGCCTTCGACTCCATGAGCAAGCTCTTGGATGCCGCCAGCCAGGGCGATGTCGATATGGCGGCGGCGGCGATAACCATCACCCCGAGTCGCGAAGCGCGAATGGATTTTAGCCACCCCTTCCATTTTACCGGTCTGGGCATTGCCGTGCCCTACCGCGAACCGCGTTCGTCCTGGCTGATTGCCCTCGGCGCCCTTTTTTCAACGGAATTTCTCGTCCCGATTTTTTTCCTCTCGCTCTTGCTTACCGGCATCGGCATTGCCATCTGGCTTGCCGAACGCCGGCGCAATCCCCAGTTCCAAGAAGATCCGCTAACCGGCATTGGCGCTGGATTTTGGTGGTCAGCAGTAACCATGACCACCGTTGGATATGGAGACAAGGCGCCGATTACCCTCCCCGGTCGCCTGATTGCCTTGGTTTGGATGTTTGCTGCCCTCATTCTTATTGCCAGTGTCACTGCGCAAATTACCAGCGCCCTCACCATCTCCGCCTTCCAACAGGGCATTACCGGCCCGGATGACTTGGTCCGCAGCAGAGTTGGCGTTGTCGAAGCCACCACCGCAAACCAATGGGCAGAAAGCGAGGGGCTGCGCCGGCAATCCTACGCCAATCTCGAACAAGCCCTCGCTGCGCTTGCCATTGGTGAAGTGGGAGCGGTGGTTCACGATCACCCCCTGCTTACCCACCAGGTGCGCCAGCTGCCTGCCGGCAGCCTCATGATGGTCGACGGCACCTTTGAACGCCAGGACTACGGCATCGCCATGGAACTGGGCAGCCCCCTGCGCAAGGACATTAACCAGGCTCTCATCGACCTGGTTACCTCAGCTCGTTGGAGCGAGTGGCTGGGCCGCTACGGCCTACGTTAATCACTACGCTCTTACCAACGCAACTCAAGCAACGCACCCAATACCCCCTCGCCCGCGGCGCCTCCGCGGCGGCTAACCTCTAAATAGCCATCGCAGCCCATGACGAGATAGGCCCGCTCATCCCCCAGGCTAGCATAGGGCCCGCTGGCGATAGGCAGCGCCTGCCCATTTAGCCAAGCTTCCCGAGGCAGGCGCGAGGGCTGTGGTGCCGCGTCGCTAATGAGATTGCCAAACCCATCGCAGTCGATTAAACGGTGCTCGCTGCGCGCATTATCGCTTACCTGGAGGGGATCCGGGCCGCGCCAGGTGGATATGTCGCCTTCAAAGAGATCACCGCTGAGGCAGCGCAGGGCCAGTTCAGGTAATTCATCGCGGGCGCGGAATCGACCCTGGTCGTGGATCGCAAAACGCCGGCAAGTCAGGGTGCTGCCCGGCGGCAAAGCGGTGCCTAGGGCTTCCTGATCTGCCCCCAGCAGGCACTGCCCGTCATCGGCCTGTAGGAGACACCAATGGCTGGCCGCACCCGTATCGCAGAGCAGGAGGTGCAGTGTCTGCGGGGGAAACCAGGGCCAGGCCCGACGCAGACGAAAGCCCAAGCGCTGGGCCCCAATACCTGGGGCATGTAGCCCATCAATGAGCTCAAGACCGCCAGGTGACAAAGCCAAAAATCTCCCGCGAACCTGGCCGAGAAAGGGATCGCCCGGATCGCAGTCAGAATTGAGGGTTATGCGGGCCATGACGCCTAGGCCAGCTTATGCGCCAAACGGGCGAAAGATCGCACCGCAAAACCCGTATTGCCCTTCGTGAAATAGCGCCATGGGCCGCCCATCATCGCCGGACCAGCAATATCGAGATGGGCCCACTTCACTGATTCGCTGACGAATTCTTTCAGGAAAAGCCCGGCGGTAATGGTGCCAGCAAATTTCCCGCCGGTATTATTTATGTCAGCGTGAGGGTGGTCGATGAGCTTGCGATACTCGCCGTAGAGGGGCAGGGGCCACAGTTCTTCACCCACTTCTTGACCACTGGCCCGCACGGTTTGCGCCCAAGCCTCGTCATTGGCCATTAAGCCGGCGATATTGGTGCCCAGGGCCACCAGACAGGCACCGGTAAGGGTGGCGGCATCGGCCATATGGGTGGCGCCTTGTTCGCAGGCGTAGGTCAAGACATCGGAGAGCACCAAACGGCCTTCGGCATCCGTATTATCAACATGGATATAGGTACCATTGCGCGCCTGGTAAATATCTCCGGGGCGCTGCGCTAGGCTATCGGGCATGTTTTCTGCCAGGGCGCAGTAGCCGATGACCGGCACCTTGGGGGCCTGCTGAGCGATGAGTTTCATCGCTCCCAAAACCGCAGCCGCACCGCCCATATCGCCCTTCATCTCCCACATCCCGGCCCCTGGCTTTAGGCTAATACCGCCGCTATCAAAGGTGATGCCCTTGCCAACCAAAGCCAATTGCGGGCCCTTTTTCGCGTTCTTGGTCACCTTGGCTGCTTTGCCGCCCTTCTTTGGGGTATAGCGAATAGTCAGCAAGGCCGGCGGTGCCGAGCCAGCGCGGCCCACCTGAACTAAACCTGGAAAGCGCGCCTTGGCCAGGGCCGCCACGCCTTCAATAAGGCTAATACTTAAACCAAGACCGGCTAATTCCTTACGCGCCCGGGCGACAAAGGTGCGCGGATTCATCAGATTGCCTGGCATATCGCAAAGCTCGCGGGCGAGATTCTGCGCATCCGCCTGGGCCACCGCTTGGGCCACCGCCTTGCTGTGTCCAGGGAAGCGTACGGTGAGCTTGGCGCGCTTAGCGGCCTTGCCGCTGCGGCAACTATCGAATCGGTAGTCGCCAAGTACCATGCCTTCGGCCAATGCCGCAACCTGGGCTGCGTCGGCGCTAATTTCCACCACCGCGGCGCTATGCCCACTATCGCGCAGGGCTTGAATCAATTGCCCGCCCAAAACCCGCCAGTCTTCTCCGCCGACGAGCCAGTCCTGAGACTTTACCGCAGCCAAAAGCCAGGTGTGACCATCATGCAGGAGGCTGCGCACCCCGCTGACTTCGCCCTTAGCGAGACGGGCGGCCTCTTCTTGAATCGGCTTGGGAGCCTTGGCACTGGTGGCACCGGCAACCAGAATGGTGACCGGGGCGCTTCCTTTGGCGGCAGTTATTTGGCAGCGTTGAATCATTTGGATACTCCCTCAAGCCGGGCAATCAGCCCGCGGATAATGGTCGTGAGTTGGGGCTCGGCGCCAGCGGCGGCGCTCAAGATCTGCTGAATATTTACCGGCTCTAGGGCATCGGGCAGACAGCGATCGGTAACCACCGCCAGGGCCAGGGTGCGCAGGCCGCAGTGCACCGCCGCGATGGCCTCCGGCACCGTGCTCATGCCCACCACATCGGCGCCAAGACGGCGCAGCATGCGATATTCAGCCCGGGTCTCAAGATTCGGCCCGAGAACGGCGGCGTACACCGCCGGGGACAGAGTGAAATCAGCGGCTAGGGCAACTTCCTGGGCCAAGTGCCGCAACTGGGCATCATAGGGAGCAATCATATCCGGCCAACGGGGGCCGAGGCGATCGTCGTTGGGGCCAATCAGGGGATTCACCCCCATAAAATTGATATGGTCATCGAGCACCACCACCTGGCCCAGCTGATGCCGCGGATCCAATCCACCCACCGCCGAGCCCATAATCAAAATCTCTGCCCCCAATAACTTGGCTAGGCGCACCGGCACCACCACCGCCTGCGGGCTGTGCCCCTCATAGCAGTGCAGACGACCAGAAAAGGCCACCACCGGCACCCCATCAAGTTGGCCAAGGATGAGCTCACCGGCATGGCCCTCGGCGCTGCTGCAGGGCATGCCTGGCAAGTCGGCATATGGAATGATTTGGCTCGCAGCAATCGCCGCCGCCACCGCGCCAAGGCCAGTGCCCAGGAGGATCGCCACCCGGGGGATGAGATCGCAGCGAGATTGCACCGCATCGCGCAGTCGGCACAAATCCTGCCACTGCTGATCCCCCTCGCCATCTCCCCTAGTGGACATTACGCATCTCCTCCGCACCATGGCACACCATGCAGGATGTCAAAGAGCGAGGACAGCGCAAGACCAGTCAAAATCCGCCCAGCTTAGCTGGCGCTGATTTGAGTCTTCGCCTCAAGAAAAAAGCTTACCGCAAGCGCCTCAAGCATGCGCAGCACCAATTGTTCACCGGCAATCGTCGCTGCTTTGAATTGGGCGTGCCGGTGATTATCGTTTTCGAGGGTTGGGATGCCGCCGGCAAGGGCTCGGTGATTAAACGGATCAATGAACATCTCGATCCACGCGGCTTTCACGTTTATCCCACCGGCGCCCCTAACTCCGATGAGAAGGCGCACCACTACCTGCGCCGCTTCTGGCTGCGCCTGCCCAGCGCCGGCCATATTGCGGTTTTTGATCGCAGTTGGTATGGACGGGTTTTAGTCGAACGGGTAGAGGCCTTCGCCAGCGATAACGAATGGCAGCGAGCCTATGATGAAATTAATAATTTTGAGAGCCTGCTTGTCCATAGTGGCACAATTATCCGCAAATACTTCCTTCATATCGACGCGCAAACCCAACTGGAACGCTTTGATGCGCGCAAAGACAACCCTCTCAAAAGCTGGAAGTTGACTCCCGAAGACTGGCGCAACCGCGATAAGTGGGCCTGCTATGAATCGGCCACCGAAGATATGCTCGCGCGCACCCACCATGCCCATGCCCCGTGGATGGTGGTGCCCTCAACCTGCAAGCGTCACGCCCGCGTGCAGGTCGTCGAAGACCTCGCCCAAACCCTGCATGCCCATGCCGATGCCCTTGAAGCTTGACGACGCTAGCCTGGAAGCCTGGCTCGGCCAGAACAGCAACCGCGAGATCTCCGGCGATTATGCCGATTGGAAACTCGAGCCGCTGCGCCAATGCCTCAAACATCTTGGCCTGCGCCAGCGGCCGCGGCCGATCACCGTCGCCGGGACCAAGGGCAAGGGCTCAACCGTGGCCTTCCTTGAATCCATTTACACCGCGCATTCACTGCCCTGCTTGGCTTTTAGCAGCCCCCATGTGCTCACCGTGCGCGAACGCTGGCGCCGCCAAGGCCAGCCCCTCACCGTCGCCGAACTCTGGCCCCACCTGCCACGCATTGATGCTGCCATCAACGCCGGGCCCGGGCACGCCACCTACTTTGAGCGCAGCTTCCTCCTCGCCTGTTGCCTCTGCGAAACCCATAGCGATGCCGTCTTCATCTGCGAAGTAGGCCTTGGCGGCCGACTCGACTGTGCCAATGCCCTCGATGCCGCCATCGCCTGCATTACCAGCCTAGGCCTAGACCACACCAATGTCCTAGGTCCCACCTTGCATCACATTGCGCGAGAAAAACTGGCCATCGCTCGCCCTGACGCCCCCCTTCTTATCGCCGCTCAAAGCCCCGCCGCCGCCATCGCCATTGCCGACACCCTGCCCGGCCTGCAACCCCAGCCGCAAGGCATATATCATATCACACCACTCGCCCCCTGCCCGCATCTGGGCCTGCCCGGCGCTCACCAGGCCGCCAATGCCGCCCTCGCCATGGCCGCCGCCCAAGCACAGCTGGGCTCCCGCTTTGACCCCAGCCAAGCCCTCGCCGGCCTCGCCCAGGCACGCCTCCCCGCCCGCTGTCAATTGGTAAGCCACGGCCAACGCCGCCTCCTCATCGACGGCGCCCACACCGCCGAATCCCTGTCCGCCACCCTGGCCTGCGCCGCCAGCTCTTTCGCCGGCCAAGACTACGCCCTCATCCTTGGCGCCGCCGCCGACAAAGATCTTCACGCCCTGTGCGCCGTTATCCCCGCAGCCCTGCCCATCTTGCGCTGCGGCTACGCCAGTCCCCGCAGCGCCGGGCCCCAGCACCCAGCCTGGCCAGAGCACGCCCGCGCCCTGCCCTGGGCCGGGGATATCGCCACCGCCCTCGCGCACCCCCTCCTCGCCGATTACCCAAACCTCGTCATTAGCGGCAGTTTCTACCTTGCCGGCGAAGCCCTCGCCCAGGTCGACCACCCCCAACTTCCAGCTGCCCAAGCCGAACCACAAAAATGATCTTGCCAGCCCGTCCACAGCCATAGCATCCCCCACCTCAACGGGGGACATCCCCCGCCGCAGTCCATAATCCCCGGTAGCGCAGCGGTAGCGCAGTTGACTGTTAATCAATTGGTCGCAGGTTCGAATCCTGCCCGGGGAGCCAATCACACCCAGCCCGCAACGGGCTGGGTGTTTTCTTAACCGCCGGGCAGTACGCACGTTGCGCCACAAGGCCCACTTGCGAAGGCGCTTAGGCCGCCCTGACGTTCTCCGTTTGCATCCAATCCGCCCCCCCCCGGTCGGGACGTCGAACCGCTCTCCAGGCCGGGTGCTCCCGTTCTCCGGGAAAGAACGGGGCCAAATGTAACAGGCCCGCCCAACCTGCCCCGGCGAGTTGGATTCAAACCGCTCAGAATAACTCACTGGGTCCCACGCCCGTGAACAGCTGAGAGGATCGACCCGAGATGGTCGATGCGGATATTGCGATTGCACGCTAAGCTGGGCCCAGACGAGGTGGGCTCCCACCACCACGCTCACCATGCCCGAGCCGATCAGCATTAATCTGCGCAAACTCATCTGACCGTCCAAAAAAAAACGGGGGAAGATCATGCGCCGCCCCGGCAGCGAAGCGCATTGCTCGCTTGGCCAGCCGCAGACTAGGACTAGAATCTCATAATATGTCAGACCCCTTACAGCAAACCATTGATGGCCTCTTCGAGCGCCTCGAGCAAACCAGCGATCCTGGCCAGGTGAGTCAGCTGGGCCATGCCCTGCGCATCCAAATTAGCCATAAGGTGAAGAAGGGCCTGCCGCTGAGTCCACGCGAGCGTTCGGTGATTGCGGCGCGGGGGGTGATGAGATCCGGAAAGCGGCGGAGTTCCACGCCTTGGTTTCTGCTGATCGTGGCCTTGGGCGCCCTGGCTGCCCTGTGGTGGTGGTAACAGGATATGGCTAATGCTGGTGTGGTAGCGACAGCGGCGGTCGAAAACTCAGAGTTCAGCATTGATACTTAATCACAGTAATAGCTAGACTGGAGGCTGATCTTACAGCGCTGCTTAGCTGGCGCAGGAAGCACAAGAAATGGTACCTTTTCCGCGATAGTGATGTGCTGGTTGTCCCTGGTTTATGCTGGACGGGGAAACGAAAACTTGCCTCATCTCCATCCAATGGGCAGGCTGCCGAATTGAAGCTTCTTAGGCTTAATGCTGTGTCACTTAAAATGCACTAGCCTGGCAATATCTTCTCTCCAGCCTCAAGCAAGCAGACAGACCGATTTTATAGCAGCCGCAAAAAAACACTTGGTAATCATAGCACGGCAATCACTGTTCGTTGTCAGTTTCAAGCCAATGGTACCACAGCTGCACCCCCATAAGGTAAGCAAAAAAAAATTTCTATACTCATAATTTTCATTAGCGGTGCAGTCTCGCTTAATCGCCTTTCTAGACAAGCTAGCATTTTAACGACCAACCCACGCCCTGAGATTTCGCCTCTAAAAAGATGACAACTTCAAATATAAAAATATAGCTCTATAGCCCATTGGCTGAATGAGAAAGGCACAACGCTCGGGTAATGAACTCGTAACCATTGGAGGCCCGAGAGTTAGCAACCCCGATTTGCTGACACTGGCCATTATATACTGCGGCGCTATACTCTGCTGCAGAAAAACGTCCGAGCCATCAGGGACTCGGCATCCCGCGACCTGGCAAGATGTCCTTTCCATGCCTAACTTTCGCATTAATGCACCCCAAAGTACGCTCTCCTGCTCACGCAAACTAATAAAGGTTCTTCTTATGTCCCCACGTCCATCATTCACCGCTTCAGTCAAAACCTCTAACCCACCCCAGAACCCACAAACCTCCGTTTTTCAACGCACGCTAATCCTGGCGCTCTTTACGGTCGCGCTGAGTTTTTTCGCTGCCTGCACCAGCTCTCCTTCTGAAACATCTGAGACTCATAACCCTTCTCCAAGCAACGGACAAGCTGGGGCCAATAGCGCACCAACGGAAGACAGCACAACGGCGCCAGAAACCAACGTCTCAGTTTCTCCCTCTACCCAAGTACCACCACCTCCAGTCGGCATGAGCAGGGAAAAACCATCGTCCCTAGTAACACCAGATTCAGAACTACGTGCGGAAGAGGTATCCGGGAAACCTGGCATAACTCCCTTACCCGATACCTTAAGCCACAGTGATGCTGAATCACGGCTTGCTGCCCTCGAAGCCCTTATCGAAGCCCTTGATTTCGGAGCCGCACGGGCACAAGCCACTCAATGGGCCGAGGAAACCGATGACGCAGACCTGCGCCATATTTTTGAGAAGCGAGCCCTCCTCTACAATGGATTCATTCACGAAGAGCATCGGGTACGCCGTCATCTTGCTCATTTAGACGGCAATCGCCTTCAGCGACAGACGGCAATGATGGAACTACTTCGCGGTGGACCACTTATTGAATTGCTGATGTCAGCAACCTTAGATCCCGGCAAGGATGTGACAGAAGATGACGCAGCCATCGCAGTTACCGTCGTCGAACTTGCACAGGCGATGAACATTGATGTTTACGCGGCGGCCCTTAAGCGGCACCAGCATAGCAACGCCGGTTCTCTGCGAGATGGCATCAGCAACTACCTTATCACAGAGGCCAAGAAGGACCCTCATCGCCACGCCCAGGCTCTATGGGATATGTCCCTAGCCGCTGCACCAGAGAGCATTAGCAACTTACTTCCAGCCCTTGGAGATCTCTTAGGTCAACCTGATCTTCTGCCTGATACTGCGAAGGATGAGTTCCGATCGCTGATTCTCCGTTCGGCGGAGGCCCTTGGGGCAGAGCAAAGCGAGCAACGTGGAGCCATCTTTGCTGCAACCCTTGAGCTCGGTGATGACCCATTCACTCAACGAGTTATGCAATCATTGGGCCCAGGCAGTACCGATATGGAAGGTCTGCCACCTGGTTGGTCTGCCAGCGATATCGGTGATGTCGAAGTAGCAGGAAGTACCGAATTCAATGAGGGGGCATTTGTCATACGCGGCGCTGGAGACAATTTTTGGGGCAGCAAAGACGGTGCGCATATGGTATGGCGAAAAGCGGAAGGCAATGTGACTTTCCGTACAAAACTGCGAAACATTGAAGCCGTCCATGATTTCACCAAGGCTGGCATCTCCTTCCGCCGCAGCCTTGATGCGGGATCTCCCCACGCCTCGTTGCTGGCTTCCCCCGGCAATGAAGAAGGCTATCGCTTTGTCCTCGGTACCCGAGATGAATTCGATGGCTCCAGCAATAACGATGGAAGCACCTATCTCCGCCTGCCGAAATGGATACAACTCCGTCGGCTAGGAGAAGAAGTTATCGCCGAGGTTTCATCAGATGGCGAAGAGTGGAAGGAACTGGCGAGGCGCTCAATTGATCTCGGTGAGGAGTTTTATCTTGGGCTTGTAGTGAGCGCTAGGAGATCGGGCAAACTTGCAGAAGCCACCATTGAAGTCCCCCTCGACGCCCTCTTCTAAATATCCATCCAACCGCAGACGTAGACCCAATCCTTAGACGCCAAGGCTCAAAAGAAAACTTATCACATCCCACACGACTGACCGGCATACGTACTCCCAGGATGGACTATCGCATGTGGCCGCGTTGGTGGTGTGGATGGATGGCCCTGGTCTATGCTGGGCTGGGCACCTGGTGCTTGATTGACCCCCATGGCACCGCCCAGGCCGTAGGCTTTGAGCCGCGAGGGGCGAGTGGGCTCAGCGAGTACTTGGCAGTCTATGGAGGCCTGGAATGGGGCATGGGCTTATGGTTTGCCTGCGGTGCCCTCAAAGCGCGCTATACCGGGGCGGTGCTGCTGTCGCTGCTCTGTTTGCATGCCCCCATCTTGCTGGTGCGCCAAATTAGCGGCTGGTTTCTCGAGGACCTGGGCACCACTACCCAGGTCTTGGCCCTGGCCGAAGTCGCCATTCTCCTCATCAGCGGCATCGCCTGGTGGAGTTGGGCAGGCAAAAAGGCCTCCCCTGACCCGGCTCAGCCATAGCCTCCCCGGCATGCTGATCCAGGTAAGTCCCCGCTTTCCCCGCCATCGCCCCCTCGCCAAGGCGGTGAGCGCCCGCCTACCCGAGGCCGAGTTGGCGCATGACCATTTGCATATTGAGCGGGTCTATATCTGGGCCCTGCGCTTGGCCGGCGAGGCCCAGGCCGATGCCGATCTGGCCGGCGCCGCGGCGCTGGTGCACGACTGCGTGACGGTGCCCAAGGATAGCGCCGATCGCCACCTGGGATCCCAGCGCTCTGCCGAATTGGCCGCTGGCCTGCTGCCCGAGGCGGGGTATGCGGCGGCGGAGGTGGCAGCGGTGGTGGAGGCGGTGCGCACCGCGTCCTGGTCCCGGGGTCTGGCCCCCAGTGGGCCCCTGGGGGTGGTACTGCAGGACGCCGATCGTCTCGATGCCCTGGGCTGCATTGGCCTCCTGCGCAGTGCCTGCTGCGCCGCCGAAATGGCGCCGCGTACCGGCGGCCAACTCTACCATGCCGGCGACCCAGCGGCACTCGGCGATCGCCCCCTCAATGACCGCCTCGCCATGCTTGATCATCTCCCAGCCAAGCTGCTCCATCTAGCCGCGGGCTTCCACCTGAGCAGCGCCCGCAGCGAAGGCCAGCGCCGCCATAAGCGGCTGTTACGGCTGCGCCAAGAGCTTTTGGCCGAACTCGCCGGCATTCATCCGCTCCCTGAACCCCGCTACGACAGCTTACTTTTGGACTTCGATGGCACCCTGGTGGATAGCGCCCCGGCCATTGTCAGCTGTCTGCGCCACGGCGCCGCCGCCGTTGGCCTGCATGTAGGCCCCGACGATGCCCCCCTCCGGGCGCTCATTGGCCGCCCCCTGCGCGAAAGCCTGAGCTCTTGGGGCTTAAGCGAATCAGATCTTGATCACGCCTTTGATGCCTACCGCGATGCCTGGCTCGGCGGCGAGCGCGATCGCTGCGTGCTCTTTCCTGGGGTCCGTAGCTGTCTCGAGCTCTTACGCCAGCAAGGAATTGCCTTGATCCTGGCCTCGGCCAAGGATCAGCAACGCCTGCCAGAAGCGGTGGAGCGCATGGGTATCGGCGACTGCCTTGATGCCTGCTGTGGCGCCATGCCCGGCGAATTGGATAAGCGCGCCTTGGTTGGCCGCGCCCTTGCCCTCAATCGGGGGCAGCGGCCGGCGATGGTGGGCGATCGCCGCTTCGATGGCGAAGCAGCCAAGGCCCATGGCTGCGACTTTATCGCTGCCTGCTATGGCTATGGCAGCATGGAAGAGCTCAGCAATTGTCAGCCAGCAGCCCTGCTTGGACACCCCGCAGACCTCTTGGCCTGTGTGCAATCGCCCTAGTATCCCGCCCATTAAACACCTTGAAGAATTCGCAGCGCCGTGGGCCAGCTGCAAGGCGTGGACAGCAAGGGAATAGCGGCGCAGAAGATTATGGGCCGTCAGCTCCTCTTATTCTGCGGCTTTGGGGTAGCGCTCCTCAAAGCGGCGACGGAGTTCGGAGCGCGAGCACCAGGCCGGGTGTTCGAGGCGGTGAAAGGCGACCTCTCCATCACAGATGGTGAGGTAGCGGGTGCCGGGGAAGGGGTCCTGGGGGCGATTGTAACCGACGCTGCCGGGGTTGATCCAGCAACGATCGGAAGCTAGCCAGGTAACTGCCTGATGATGGGTATGACCAAAGATTATACAGCGATGCCGGGAACCTGATGCCACCGGAGCATCGCCCCACACCTCATCGAAGTCGTAATCACTGCGCAGGAGTTCGTAGCCCTTGTAGAGGTGCTGCATGAGATAGCTGACCCCATCATGGCTAAAACAGAGACGCTCTGGCAGGGATTCGAGATAGGCGATGCGATCGGCATCGAGGAGCTGGGCATTCAGTTGCAGAAAGTTCTCAGGCACCGCGTCTGCATCCACGCCGCGCCGCCACAGTTCAATCACATGGTCGTCGTGGTTACCGCGCACCGCGGGAATGTTCAATGAGCGCAAACGATCTATGACTTCGCAAGGCTGAAACCCGACGTCAACAAGATCCCCAGCGCAGTAGACTAAATCAGCATCGGATTCAAATGCCAGCACAGCATTAAGGTTGCCTAGATTGCTATGAACGTCTGATATAACTAAGATTTTCATGCGTCTATTTCCCAATGTCATTGAAGAGTAAATCCAAATCGCTAATAAGATAATGGTTGTATATAACGATAAACGACGGGATATTAATTAACCGTTGATGAGGCCAAGCAGGATTGGGGGGTCTAAATGTATGTACACAATTACATAATACGCTGGAACGAAGCGCCCTTATCATAAGCTCTCTGGAATTAAGCCACATTAGGCTAGATGGAAATCAGTAAAGGCCTAAAGATCTTGAGCGCTTTTGAAAATAGGCGTTTCTGCCTGAGTCAAGTAATTTCAAATTAGGTT
>REDX01000081.1 GCA_007695355.1 Planctomycetota bacterium | reverse complement strand
AAAAAACATAAACGGCTGCCTTGCAAATGGAATAAAAAAATGCCTGTCCCTTTTTAAGAGGTGGTGGGGGGTGGGAGGGGTGTTAGGATGGGGGGATGTTATGGCGGTTGTTGGCCAGTGTGCTTTGCTTCTTTGCCGCAACCTGGCGTTATCGGGTGGCGGGGTGGGAGGATTTTGCGCCTTTGGTGAGGCGTGGTGAGCCTATTGTGGGGGCCATGTTTCATGGCCGTTTGCTGTGTATGATGGGGTTTTTTGGTCGTCCTGGTCGTGGGCCATGGACGGTTATGGTCTCACGCAGCCGCGACGGCGATAGGCTGGCGGCGGTGCTCAGCGCCCTGGGCTTTGGCCTTATCCGCGGTTCTTCCGGTCGTGGTGGAGTGCAGGCCTATCGGCAGAGCATCCAGGCAATGGTTGATGGCAGCCACCCCCGCCTCTGTCTGGCGGTGGATGGCTCTAAGGGGCCGCGCTATCTGGCAAAGTCTGGAGCCCTGGGGGTCTGCTCCCGGGCCGGTGCCTGGCTGGTGAGTGTCCATGCCGTCGCAGATCGCGCGATCGTCTTACGGCGCGCCTGGGATCACACGGTGATCCCCCTGCCTTGGGCCCGCATTTCTTTGCATTGTTCTCAACCGATTCGTTTGCCATCGCATCTCGATCATGCCGCCATCGAACGTCTACAGCCTCGACTGCAGGCTCTGATGAGTGCCCAGCGGCGGCGTCTGGATAATCGCAGGATTTGGGAACCATGACCGCAGGCGTTGATCAAGGACTACCAGCATCGGCGAGATTCCACACCAAGCGCGATTACGGCCGGGTGTTCTATCGTCAGCAGAAGGGCTCGGGCCGCTGGTGCGTGGTTTTGCTTGCCCCCCGCCAAGCGCACTGGACGCCGCCTAGCCGCCTTGGCTTGATGGTATCAACCAAGGTCCACAAACACGCGGTGCGCCGGCATCAAATTAAACGTTGGATTCGCGAATGGTTTCGCACCAGCGGCAAACAGCAGGCCACAGGCTTTGATGTGGTGGTGCTGGTGCGTTCGGATCCGCCCGTCGATGGCCATGCCGAGTTTGCCCGCGACTGTCAGCGCAGCCTGGAAAAGGCCCTGCGCGCCAGCGCTCAGCCGGGCAGCCAGGTCCGCCGCAAGAAGTCTAGTAAGTCATAAGTTCTAGCGCCTTACATCGGAGTGGATGAGGTTGCGTTTAAAAGTATTCACCGTGTGGTGGAATCGTTCTACCTGGCTCTGGGAAAGGCCCAGGGGAATGGGAGTGCGGGGGTCTTCAATCCAGCGCTGGAGTTCCGGCTGCACCTCTTCGGCGCGGGCGCGATTCTTAGGGATCGTATCAGCATCGGAGACGCGTACCCGATGCTGATTTTCCTGGTGCCAGGCGACGGCGGCGTGGAAGTATTCAAAGCGCGGGCGATCCTCAGCCATAAAGGCCTGCCAGCGGGCCACATCTTCGCCGAGAGATTCAATAATGTCCCCGCGGCGATAGAGCTCGCGCACCACATGGTGAATGGCGCTCATCGCCCCTGGCGCTTCGCCGTGAGCCACCGCCGCTTCCAGGGCGCTGCGCAGGTGAAAGGTGGAAGCCCCTGCACGCAGTTGTTGGAGGGCGGCTAAACCCAGGGGGCGGCGGGAACTATCGGAGATAGCCGAGGCAATGCGTTCGAGGGTGTCTTCATTGATCGCCATTTGGGTTTCGTTACCTGAAGGATCGCGGATAAAGCTCGCCAGGGCAGTGCCAGCCTTATTGACGGTTTCGGTTTCCATGTGTGGCGCGAGTCGAATAAGTTGATCCCGTGTGCCGGTAAGACGCAAACTCATGACCGCATCAAGCAGGCCATTGAAACGCACCGGAGAATCACGCAATAATTCGGGGGTCAATAATCCCGCCACTCGATTGCCAAGATTTTCGCGGGTCTGGGCATCGTTTTCGGCAATGGCCACATTCGGGCCACCAATGGCACGATAGCCAAGGGCTGAAACGCGTTCGTTTGGGCTATCCCATAGGCGCATAATGCTTGGAATATGCACGGCGCGAACCGAGGTGTAAATAACATCTACCAATTTCTGATTCTCGCTGGCGGCATCGGCATTCGGGCCCAGCAACAAATTCATCGCATAGCCTACATTTCCGGAACTCGTGACGCTGGCCAAGCCTTCAATGGCGGCGGTGAGGAGTCTGCTATCCGTGGCCGGATTATTGGCCAACTCGGCGAGGGTTTCATCCACCCGCAATTCGCTGCGCTCTTCCAGGCGCACCAGCAATTGGATGGCGGCCAGGGCCTGAGCGCGCTGACCAGCATCGGCGCGGTCGCTGGGTGAGGCCCAGCCAACAACCGCCCGGGGCACTGGGCTGCCACGGTGCAGCGAGGGCGAATATATACTGGCGGCCAGCCCCAAAATCTGTGCCCGTTCTTGGGCTGGCAGCGCAGGATCTGCAAGCATCATCATCAAAGCGTCAAAGCGGGCGACCCGGCCTTCACTTTGCCGATAGGCCAATTCCACCAGACGCAGACGCGTCGTAAGCGGCGCATCCTGGTGATCACGCAGAAACTGGTCGATAAAATGGCCCTGGAGGCGCACCCGCTCCAAGTACTCACTGGCGATACGATCAACCTGGTTGGGTTCAGCTTGGGCCAACTCTGCGGCCTTCATGGAGCGTAAAATTCCAGGAGCCATAAGCGCCGCAATGCCAGCCAACACCACCAGAAGCAGGAGGCCAAGGAGGACAACTCTTTTGCTGCGACTCATCGGCGGCGGCGGAACCCGGCCTTGTCTCGCTGATTTACCCCCGCGAACATCCGTCTGCCGTGAGCGCGCCGGCCCACGGACACTAGGATTCTGAGCGCTGGAACTCGCGCGCGAACGCCGCGCGCTTGGGGCTGACCGCTCTACCCGGCTGCTAGGCGCCTGGACCTGGGCTGGCGCCTCGCTGCGACGCGAGGCGCTGGGTTTGCGTGAGCTTCCTGGCCGCGGTGGCGCACTCGGTGTTTCGGCGGCCTGACGGCGCGAGGAACGGGCTGAACGGGCGGGAGCCTCTGGCTCTCGTCCGCTGCGGCTACGACTACGAGGAGGATTCGACATACGGACAGGATGGTCGCAGACCATGCTCGGCAACCGCTCGGACTGTTTATCAATCGCCGCCGTGCCCTACACCCCCGGTGGCGGCGCCCGGCGGCCAGCTCCCTCCCGCTCCACCAGGCAGGCAAGCAAAGGTGCCGCGCCAACGCTCATTATCCAGCAACTGCCAATCCCCAGCACCGCCACCAGCCCCATATCCTGCAGGCCCCGGTAGTCGGCCAGGAGGAGGCTGGCAAAGCCCACCCCGGTGGTCAGCGAGGTAATGAGCATGGGCGGCCCGGCCCGACGCAGGGCAAAGCGGCAGCGCGCGGCCCAACCGGCGGGGGCCTGGGGGACGCGCAGGTGGTGAATCAGATGCACCACATCATCGATGCCAATGCCCACCACCAGGGGCAGGACGGCAATGGTCAAGAGGTGCCAGCGCAGGGGCGTCAAGCTGACCACAGCCGCCAGCAAGAGGAGGGAGGTAGCCAAAATAGCCAGCAGCACCAGCACCAAGGCCGGCTGCCGCAGCGCCAGTAAGAGCACCAGGGCACTTCCCAATAGGGCCCAAAGCAGGAGCCGCTGCACCTCCGCAGCCAGGGCGTGGTTGAGGTAGTGGCCGAGGCTCGACTCCCCGGCCAGGGCCAGCTCGGCGTCGGCGAAGGCGGGCTTCGCCGCCATTGGCTCGATGACCGCAATCAGCTGGGCGGTGGAGCAATCGGGATTGAGCCGCCAGAGGGCCCGGCCAAGCCAGCCGCCCTGCGGCCGCGGCCGCAGGTGCTGAGTCATGAGCCTGGCCCAGGGGCCGGCAAGGAGATCCTCGTGCCGCAGGGGATCGGCCTCCTCCAGGCGCTCTGCGAGCTGCCGTAACTGGTCGAAAAATACCTTCTGCTGGGGATGGTTGGCGGCGAGCTGGCCGAGTCCGGCCCAATCCACTTCCGCCGCCAAGCGCTGGGCGCTAGCCCGCCGCTGCGCCGGAGCAGGCCAGATACGGGTCAGGGCACTGCCCTGCAGGAGAGCCGTCGGTAACTGCTCGGCCACTATGGCCTCGGCCACCTGCAGGGCATCGAGGACGCGGCGCCCATCGGCAGCGGCCACCAGTAAAACCTCTTGGCGACCGCTGCGGCCCAGCCGCTCAAGCAAGCGCCGCTGCTGCTGGCCCAGAGTATCGGCAGAGGGCCGCAGATCGCGTAGATCGGAGGTTATGGGAAAGGGCTCGGAACTGCTCCACCACCAGCCCCCCAGACCCAACAGGGCCCCGGCCAAAGCCAGACCCAACAGCCGCGGCGAAGGCGCCAGACGCTGCCACCAGCGATCCAACCAGGCCGATTGGGGATGCAGAGGCGCTAGGCAACTGAGGGCCGCCGGCAGAGCCAGCAGAACCAGGGCGACCAGCACCACAAGCCCCGCCGCGCTGACCAGGCCCAATTGCTGCAGGCCGCGAAAATCAGCGCTGGCCAGCACCAGAAAGGCGGCAACGGTGGTCAGCGCGGCCAGCATCAGGGCCGGCACCAGGGCCGGTAGGGCAAGGATGACGGCGCGGCGCCGGGCGGCGCGACGGCGGCGCAGGGTGCCCAGCCACTGGCGCTGGGCCAACTCCCCATAACAACCCTGCCAGCGCCAATAGGCGTGGATAATCACGTCTACGCCCATGCCCGCGAGAATGGCGGCAAAGGCCAGCACCAAGAGGGATACCGGGCCGGCAATGACACTGCCGCCCAGGCCCACCGCCGCCGCCAAGGCCGGCACCAGCAGCAAGCCAGCCAATAGCAGAAGGCGCAGATTGCGCAGCAACAGAGCAAAGAGGCCCAAGACCCCGATGACGCTGCCCAAGCTCATCAGCCAGGCGCTGCGCCGGGCGGTGGCGAAATCCTGCAGCGCCACCCGATGACCCGATAGCCAATCCCAGCTCAAGCCCTGTTCTGCCGCCGCCGCCGCATGGCGCTCGAGAACCCCCTCCACCGCCGCCACCAGGAATTGACTAAAGGCGGCGTGCTGGGGGGGCTCGACGGCGCTCAGGGCCAGCACATACCATTGCCCATCGGGGCTGAGCAGGGTGGCGCCATCGCGGCGCAGGGTGGGTAGCCTTTCCTGCCAGAAGGGAAGGTAGCTTGCCGACCAGAGGCCGAGGGGGTCTTCCTCGCGCCAGCGCTGGGGACTGCCCGGAGGCGGGCCGGCCCGCAGCCGCGCCTCCACCCGCGACGGCCGTAGCCGAGCGATGAGCGAGTCGAGCTTTTCCGGCGGCATAAATAAAGGGGTGAGGGCCAGCAGCGCGGCCAAGCCCTGCTGATCCTCCCAATCGGGATCGGCGCTGATATCGACCAGGGCCGGCCGGCCCCGCCAGCGCAGGACAGACAGTTCCTCGGCCACCTGGCTGAGTAGGGCGCTGGCCCCATCCCGCTGCGCCGGGCTTAAGTGATCGTGATCGCCCAGCATAATGGCCAGACTGGCGCCCCCGCCGAAGACCTCCTGGATCTCGGCATAGGCCTGTGCAGCAGGTAGATTGGGCGGCAGCAAACCCATCACCTCGGTGTCCAAGCGCAGACCCGCAATGGGGATCGCCGCCAGCAGGGATATGCCAAACATGACCGCCAGAACCCGGCGCGGCCGCCGCGCCGCCCAGCGGCAGTAGTTCGCTAGCACGGGTCCTCTCGTCGCCGTCGCAAAACCGTCATCGGGCGCTGGCCGGCCTGCTCGTCGCTGAGGGGCCTATCCGGATCCCAGCGATCCCAGGAGCCCAGGCACTCCCAAGGAGAAGCGGCGCCGCAGAGCCGGCGCAGGGCGGCGGGGGTCACCATCCAGCCGCGCTGGCGCTGACAGAGGCGAATCGGCCCCTCGGCATCTTCACCCTGCAGAAGCAGGCGCTCGGTGTAATGCTCGCCGTGCACATCAGGAATAGAGCAGAAATCCACCTCCAGCCAATAGTCAGCGCGGCGCCGCTTCCAGTGATCGTGGAGAATGGCGGGCTCACCGCCCTGCACACACCATTCGAGGAGGTAGATGCCCCCGGGCCGAACCATGCGCGCGGTCTGCCGCAGATGGCGCTGCAATTCGCGGCCATTGGCCACCACCAGCGAGCCCAAAAGGCAGAGCAGCAGATCGCAGTGACCGAGACGGCGGGGGGCCAGGGCATCGCCCTCCACCATCGTCATGCCGCGACCGCGAGCCCGGGCCAGCATCTGCGGATTGCAGTCCACCCCCACATACTGCAGGCCCAGGGCCTGGAGGTGGGGGCCGTGCACCGCCGGCCCAGCGTAGAGTTCAATCACCTGTTGCAGCGGTCGCTGGGCATGGGGGCGGGCGAAGTCCAAGAGTCGGGCCGCCTCCCAGCGCGGACGGCGCCAGGAGAAGGCCCGCTCATACCACAACGGGTAATCGTAGAGCGGCGGCGCCTGGGGAGGTGTTAGCTGGGGAAGTGGGCCCGAGATGCTCATCGTCCGTGTACCCCCCGTAAGCCGCCATCAGCCCCAAACGGTTATTCAGCGATGGTAACGGAGAAGCGATCGCCCTGGGCCACTTCCCAGACCACCTTCAGATCTTCTTCATCCAGCACCCGGCCAAAGACCGTGTGCTCGTCATCCAGGTGCGGGGTGGCGACATGGGTAATGAAAAACTGGCTACCGCCGGTATCGCGCCCAGCGTGAGCCATGCTGAGGGTACCGGGCAGATGTCTCTCCGGATTGCCGGCACCCAATTCGCAGGGGATATGGTAACCCGGGCCGCCGGTGCCGGGGCGACCGGGATCACCCTCGCGGCTATGGGGGCAACCGCCCTGGATCATAAAATTGGCAATCACCCGATGGAAGGCGAGGTCATTATAAAAACCTTCATTCGCCAGCTTGATGAAATTTTCCACGGTTTTGGGAGCAGTGCTGGCGAAGAGCTCGCAGCGAATTTGGCCATGGGGTGTGGTGAAAATAGCCTGGGGCATGGGATCGTCCTATTGATGGAAATGATGTCAGCGAATCGCCGGCTAGCGCGGCAGAGTCAATGCCCGCAGCACAGCGAGGCATGAGTCTAGCCGATGGCGGCGCAGAACAATTATTTCTAGGCTGCAGCACAGCGTCCTCATTCTCCGTCGCCACTGGCAGGGAGATCTGTACAAGTCTCTCGGTCTCCAGCCTTGCTTGAATGGCGAGAAGGGAAATAATCCGGATTCGCCCCGGATGGGACCTAGCCTGCTTCGTCGTTGCACAAAGCCTGCCCCTTGGGCGCAAGCGAAAACGCCAATCAGCACTGGGGCCAAGTCATCGCCGGTGCCTGGAGACCTTGACGGTGCACCACAGCATCCTTCATGAACAGAGGCCCGACGGGGTTCACATTATTCGCTTCGGCCCCGATCTTGAGGCTGGCAGCAGCCAAGGTCAGCAAATCGTGCGCGATTTTTTCGGCCTTGAGTTCCTTTCCTGCACCATGGATAGCCACTGCGTCATCGTTGACTTAAGCCCCATCCAAACCCTCGATTCATCGAGTCTCGGCCCCCTGGTTCAGCGCCTACGCGAACTCCAAGATCGCCACGGCCGCCTCATCCTCTGCGGTCTCAACGCACCAGCCCTGCGTGAAATCTTCGCCCTCACCCGCTTCGACCAGATCTTTGAGATCTCGGCATCGGTGGAAAGCGCCCTTGCTGCCCTGGACAACGACGAGGACGATTGGCCCAGCTAAGGAAGCAGCCCACGCAAAGCCGGCCCAGATGGGGTGAAAATACCTTGCTCATCTGCGGAAGGCCATAGCCTCCCGCTCCCACGCTGGGCGGCTTAGCCTTCCAGCGGCAGGGACTTGCCGGGGCTTCATCGCCCCGTGCTGGTGAAGATTGATCGGCTTGCTTGCATTCTCCCGTTTTCCGCAGCTGTTTTTCTATGGTAATAAAAAGGAGCCACCATGGCCGTCCGCATCCGTTTGACCCGTCTCGGTCGTACCCACCGCCCCTACTACCGCGTGGTCGCCATTGATGGCCGTAATCACCGTGAGGGCCGGGCCGCTGAAATCCTCGGCATCTACGACCCCCTGCTGAGCGAAAAGAACATGCAGGTCGACATCGACCGCGTGCACGCCTGGGTAAACCAAGGCGCCCAGCTCTCCGAAAGCGTTTACAATCTCCTCAAGCATTCCGGCTACTCGCCCCTGTCCGAAGAGGCCAAGACCAGCAAAACCAAGAAGGCCCAGAAGCGTCGGGCCGCCAATAAGAGCCGCGCCAAGAAGGACGGAAAAAAGTGGGAAGCCCCCAACCGCCGCGCCCGTACCAAGCACCTCAAAGCCCAGAAGCAGGCCCGCCTAGCCGCCCAGGAAGAAGCCCTGGCCGCCCACCGCGCCGCCAAGGCCGCTGCTGCCCCGGCTGAGGAAAGCACCGAGGCCCCAGCCGAAGGCTAATCCTGCGGACGATCTTCTCGCGAAGGTCTGCCCGCAAGCCTTCACCAAAGGATGCCTCGCTAAGTTATTGCGACCCCAGGAGCTGCTAGCCCTGGGGTCGCTTTCTTTCCTCTAGTGGTCTGAGTCAAGCAGAGTGCAACTTATCCGCAGCCCCGGAATGCTGGAT
>REDX01000272.1 GCA_007695355.1 Planctomycetota bacterium | reverse complement strand
TTCACACCTCTACACGGCCTCGGCAGGATGGTGGTGAGGGATGCGGGCTAGGGCGGGGCTGTAAACCGGTATTTTCGCCTTAACGAAATCGGGGAGCCCTGGGGCTCCCCGATTTCGCTGCGCTTGGCTGCCGGCTGACAGCTGCGGAATTTAGCGGGCGGCAATAATGCCGGCGAAGAGGGCCTTGTAATCGGCGGCGCCGTCTTCCTTGGCAGCTTCGGCCTTGGTGGCCAATTCCAGGGCGCGGTCGACATTGCCGAGGAAGTGGGCGGCGCGGGCGGCGCTCAGCAGGCTGCCGGTTGCGGCGCCATCGCTGGCGAGGCTGCGGTCGCTCAGGGCCTTGAGTTGGGCAGGATCAATCCAGCTGGGATTGTCGAATCCAAGCATGGCGTCAACCAGTCTGGCGGCATGGCTAGGGGTGAGTTCAGTGGTGGCGGTGCGGGTAAAAAGGCCGCGGAAGAGATCGCGATCTTCCTGGATTTCAGCCAGCCGCATGCCCACGTGGAGGCCGGTGCTATTGGTCGGATCTAGGGCTAGCACTTTCTCGTTGGCGGCGCCAATCGCCGCAAGGTCATTGCTTTGAAAGGTGGCTTCGAGGGCTTCGACGGCGGCGGCAATGGCTTGTTGTGCACTGGCATCAAAGGAACCATCGATAATCGCGGCAAGGACATTGTCCATGCCCATGGGATGGCCCTTCCACTGCACCACACCGCTGCCATCAACGATATAGGCAAAGGGGATGCCGCGCACGCCCTGCATGTAGGTGGCGTAGGTTTCCTCAGCTGCGGCGCCGACAAAGTAGACCATGCGATCACCAAATTCCTCAACGAAGGGGCTGGCAATTTCGACGCTTTCGCGGGTCAGGCCAATAATCTGGACGCGTTCGCCGTGTTTGGCTTGAAGGGCGGTGAGATGCGGGATGGAGGTGCGGCAGGGGCCGCACCACGTGGCCCAGAGTTCAACCACGGAGACGACGCCGGCATCGAGGGGCTTGGGCTCTCCGCCCTTAATCCAGGTGGCGTCGGTAATGGCCGGGGCTTTTTGCCCCACTTGAATTTCATCGGCGGCAAGAGCGCAAACGCCGATAATCAGCGCACAGCTGAGAAAAAGAGAGCGGAGGGGGGACATAGCTAAACCTTTCTAAGGAAAAAGCGTCGTTGAGGGGGGAGGGAGGCCAGCCACTTGCGGCGGCCGACACCTTGGGAGTCAGATCTTGCTTTTGTATACGGATTGGGCTCGCTGTCGATAGGCGGGGGATCTGTTTGCCCCATTTGGTGGCTGACTCCCTTGGGGATGGACGCATTGGACTCCCTGTCTTTTCACGTTTTCCTTCTTTCGTTGAGTCGCCGCGGGTCTGGCGATGGTTGACCGGTTGCATTGCCGGGAAGGCAGCGTAGGTCAGTCATGCTTCCATGATCTTCCCCGTTCGTCCCTCTTCGAGAGCCCATCACCATGTCAACCCTTACCCCTGTCATTAACCTTGCTGAAGCTCAAGCTGCCCTCGCTGGCGCAGAGCCGCAGGCGATTATTCGTTATGCCATCGAGCGGGCCCAGGGCGGCGCCATGGTCAGCACGAATTTCCGTCCTTTGGAGGCGGTGATGCTGCATATGGTCACCCAGGTGCAGGCCGATATCCCGGTGCTGTGGGTAGATCATGGCTATAATACGGCGGAGACCTATCGCTTTGCCGAACGCCTCATTGAGCAGTTAGGGCTTCAGATTCATCTCTACCTTCCTCGCCGCAGCGCCGCGCACCGCGAGGCGGTGTCCGGGGGAATCCCCGCTCTTGACGATGCCGAAGCCCACGATGCCTTTACCCAAGAAGTGAAGCTTGAGCCCTTCCGGCGTGGCCTGGCAGAGCTAGCCCCCAGCGTCTGGTTTACCGCCCTGCGCCGGGAACAGACCGCCTTTCGTGCCGGTATGGAAGTTTTTGGCCTGGAGGCCAGCGGACTGGTTAAGGTCTCGCCGCTCTTGGACTGGGACGAGGCGCGCATGCGCGCCTACCTCGACGAGCACGGCCTTCCTGACGAGGCCACTTACTTCGATCCGACCAAGGTTGAAGGTTCGCGGGAATGCGGCTTGCATCCCCATCTTTTCGCCGGTAAGGGCCGCTAATCTGCTGCTATTGCCGGCGCTCCCAGGTTGCTCACGATGATACCGGTAAAGCCTGGGCAAGGAAAACTGCTTTGCCTTTTTCCCGGTCACAGGTACGCAAACGTTTATGAAATCATGGCCGTGGTCTTCGGCCGGTCCTGTTCCCCTCACCATCCGCCACCGACAAGGAAGAGATCATGGCGCTTGAGCAAGATATTTTAAAACTGCTGCGCGAGGAAGGCTATCGTATTAATGAAGCCATCCGCGACGCCCTCGACGACTTTTTGAGCGTGGTTGAGGAAGAAGGCGACGAAATGGTTGAAGACCTGGAAGAGGACTTCGACGACGAGGACGACGACTAAAACCTCGCGCTGACCCCCGTGTGCCGGTCATGCGGGGTATTTTAGCTGATTTTGCAGTCTTTCTCGCCGGCAGCAAGGCATGCCTGAATGCGATGCACTAACTCTGGTCCGTACTGGTTGAGTGCCTGCCAGCACGAGAGCACACGTTCTTGCGCCACATTGCGTGGGTATAACCAGTTGCGCAGGTGGCCGATGGGGGGGCGATTGGCCCGTCGTCGCTCGCCCCGTTCAAGACTGCGCTGGAGTTCGTGGCGCAGTCGGCCAAGGCGTTCGAGGCCGCTGCGTAGTCGCCGTTGATGGTCCTCATCATGGGCCTGTTGCACCAATTTCGCAAGATCTTGGTGGGCCTGCGCCAGGAGATCGAGTGAAGGATCGGCGGCGGCGATGGGGCGCGGCAGGGCCTGGGCTGGGGCAAGCTCTGCGCTGGAAAGCCCCCAGGCGGCTAAGCCCCGGCGCAGCCAGCCATCGTGCAGGGAAATCTGGGGCCGGGGGCAAAGCTGCGGCGGCAGGGCGCCGAGGGCGGGATAGATCGGACTTAAAAAACGATGGTAGGCGAGCTCACCGGGGCCGGCGCAGTAGATTGCCGCGGGCAGGGCCAGCTGCTGCAAAATGGGCCGCAGGGCGGCGCCGGGGGAGCAGTCCTGGCTGTTTCGGCGCAGACGTTGGTCCAATTCCGCCGGGGTAATGGGGCGCCGCCCATCTTGGCTATCCTGAAACCAGGGCGGATACGCCAAATCGCCAAAGGCCGGAGGCAGGCCCTGGCTGAGGAGTTCACGGCGCCGCTGGGCCAGCTCCGCCGCCGGCCAGCGGGGCAGACTTTCCGCAGCCAGGGCCGACCAGAGGGGGCGCAGCTGCCGGGCCTCAATGCAGATAAGGCCGCTTTCCGGGAAGCAGGCTTGGAGGAGGCGGCACTGCCAGGCGCCCAAACCTTCTCCGTCCGCGGCCTGCCGCGCCTGCCACCAGGCCCGTCCCAACCCCGATCCCGGCAGCTGATCAGCCGCTGCCGCCAGCATCTCCAGACCTGGCGCCGCCGGCTGCCAATGCAGGGCCAGGCCAGGCCGGGGCAGGGGGCTGCGCAGCCGCCGCAGCAAACCATTGCGGCCGACGATATCCACATGGTCAGCCTCGCCGGCATCGTGATCGTCGCTGGCGCACCAATAGATTGCCACCGCCGGCAGCCCCTGCTCTTGCAGGCTTTGGGCCCAGGCGATGGCAGCGGCAGCCTTGATGAGATTGTACAAAGGCCCACCGCCGAGGGCCGGTTGTTGGCCGCAAACCACGGCCACGCAGCCAGGCTCGGCCAGACCTTGGGCCGCGGCCTGGCTGGCGGCATCGGCGCCCAGGGCCTGCACCGCGGCTAAGGCAATGGCGGCCAAGCCCTGCCGATCCCCCGACCAGCTTTGGGCAAAGTCGCGCACCTGTCCCAGATCGAAGGGCTGCAGCTGGCTCATGGGCCAAGCCTATAATGGCGGCCGTAGGCCGCCAGTCGTCGCCTGAGCCCGGGGCACCGGGAATGCTTTCCCC
Source organism: Planctomycetota bacterium (assembly GCA_007695355.1). GTDB lineage: Bacteria > Planctomycetota > UBA11346 > UBA11346 > UBA11346 > REDP01. The sequence goes on along the minus strand of REDX01000272.1, from coordinate 4,785 downwards.
TCGACTTGGCGATGGCCTAGGCAGCATGCCGGTCATGGACCAGCAGCTTCCATCGGGGCCGCCCTGGCTGATGCGCTTGGTGGATGCGTTTATTCACCATCTGCAGTTTGTCCGCGGACTCAGCCTGCATTCCCTGCGCGCCTACGAGGGTGATCTGCGGCGCTGGGCCGAGTGGATGGGCCGGGAAGCGGGGGATATCCAATCGCCGGCAGCCTTGGAGGCCCGCAGCCTTGGCGTTTATATTGGCGACTTGGCTGGGGCTGGGCTTAGCGCCCGTTCCTGCGCCCGGGCGGTGGCCAGCCTACGCGCCTTTGGTCGCTACCTGGTGGAGAGTGGCCAGCTTAGCCACAATCCCGCCAGCGCTCTGCGTACCCCGCGCCTGCCCAAGCACCTGCCCCATTTTTTAGAGGATGCGCAGATTGCCGAGTTACTGGCGGCGCCCCAGGGCGACGACGAGCAGGCCCGCCGCGATCGCGCCCTGCTGGAAGTCTTGTATTCCACCGGCATGCGGGTGAGCGAATTGGTGGGCCTTGACGATGACCGGGTGCATTGGTCTCAGGCCATGGTGGTGGTGATTGGCAAGGGCAATAAGGAGCGCCTAGCCCCCCTTGGCCGCCCCGCCCTGGCTGCCCTGGAGGACTACTGTCAATACCGGGATCTGGTGCATCCGCTGGCCCAGCGCCGGGATCGCGCCACCTTTCTTTCCCTGCGCGGCAAGCGGCTGGTCGATCGTGATGTGCGTCGCCGACTCGCCTATTACTTGGACTGCTGTGGTCTTTCCCGCAGCACCACCCCGCACACCCTGCGCCACACCTTTGCTACTCACCTCGTCGCACGCGGTGCCGATATTCGCGCGGTGCAAGAACTTCTCGGCCATGCCAGTTTAAATAGCACCCAGATCTACACCCACCTCAGCCTTGATCACCTGCGCGAGGTCTACGACAGCGCCCATCCTCGGGCCCGCCAACCCCGCTCTGGCTGATCGCTCTGTGTGTCAATGAGATGGGCGATGCCGCCGCCGCCCTGACTGGTGGCGCGCCATCAATCCCCACAATTTGCGCTATGCGTTTGTGTACTCTGTTTCTGGCGCTCAGCGCGCTGGTGCTCTTCAGCGCCTGCTCGCGTTCATCTGCCCCCAGCGATGCCGAGCTCGCCGAGGCTGCTGCTTTAGAAGAGCAGGCAGCGCCGGTGGACTATGACACTGCTGAAATGGCGATTGAGGCCGGGGTAATTGATCCTGGCGGATTACCGCGGGGCAGTACGTGGGTGCGCTATCGCAATGATGACGGCGCCACCAGCTATGGCTATCTCAAGGATGATCGCCCAGTGGGTTTCTGGACCTACCGCCATCCCGATGGGCCTATCTTCATGCAGGGTGCCTATCTTTATGGAGGCCTCCAGGATGGCCCCTGGCGCTTCTGGCATGCCAATGCCACCCGTTTTGCCGAGGGCAATTTTGATCGTGGAGAGCGCCATGGGCAGTGGCAGCAGTGGCATCCCAATGGCCGTCGTGCCCTGCAGGGCTCCTATCGTCGCGGTCAGCGGGAGGGTGAATGGGTGACTTGGTGGCCCAATGGCCGACTGATGAGTCGTGGCTTTTTTGACCAAGGTCGCCCCAGCGGGCGCTGGCTGTTCTGGGATCGCGATGGCCGGCCGATGCCCCATCACACCCATTCTCATCCCGATACCACCCATCCCGAGGTGATGAACCCGCCCACCATCCAGTGGGACGGTCACCGCCGGATCGAGGAAGACCACCTCGCTCCTCATCGCCCCGGCAGCCCCCGCGAATAAGGCCCTCAGACTGGATGATGGTCCTAGCCAAGGGCCGTCATAAGGGCGCTCCCCCGCAATCACTGCCCGTCTTGCGCATTTCATAGGGGCCATCTCTGGCCTCCTGCTTAAGCCTATGGGCGTCTTTAGCTGCCCGCCCTTCGCGCAATATCCAGGGCCAGTTGCAGCACCTCATCTAAATGCTCGACAAAATGCACCTTAACTCCACTGACCAGATGGCTGGGCAATTCCTCATAGTCGCGGGCATTGGCGCGGGGGAAGATAACCGTTTTGAGCCCTGAGCGGCGGGCCGCGACGATTTTCTCACGCACCCCACCGATGGGGAAGACGCGGCCAGAGAGGGTAAGCTCGCCGGTCATGCCGAGGCGGGCTTTGACCGATTTGCCCAGGGCCAAAGAACACATGGCGCAGGCCATGGTAATGCCGGCGGAAGGGCCGTCCTTGGGCGTCGCGCCGGCGGGTACGTGCAGGTGCAGGAGATGGGAATCAAACCAGTCCGCTGCCAGGCCCAGGCGCTCGGCATGGGCACGCAGGTAAGAGCGGGCAAGGCCGGCTGATTCTTTCATGACCTCGCCCAATTGCCCGGAGAGCTGGAATCCCGAGCGACTGGCCTCGCTTACCGGAATGGCGATGGCTTCAATCTCCAGGGTGGCGCCGCCCATGGCCGTCCAGGCGAGGCCAGTGACCACCCCGGGCAGGGGCTTAGCCAGTAGTTCATCATCGCTGAGTGGCGGTTTACCCAGGTAATCGGCGATGCTGTCCTTGCTAATACGCACCGGCGCCGCGTCCTTTTTCGTCCCCTCATCGCGGCTGGCAATGGCGGTGGCCACCTTGCGCATAATCCTCGCGAGGCACTGCTCGGCATGGCGTACCCCGGCCTCACGGGCATAATTGCGGACCAGCACCTTCAGCCCAGAGTCGAGCACTCGCACCTGGGCCTGGCTTAGGCCGTGGGCGGCGCGCTGCTTGGGCACCAGATAGCTGCGGGCAATCTGTAACTTTTCCTGCTCCACATAGCCAGCGAGGCGGATCACTTCCATACGATCGCGCAGGGCTTCGGGAATGCCGCCGAGATCATTGGCGGTGCAAACAAAAAGGATCTGCGAGAGATCAAGGCGCAGGTCCAGATAGTGGTCGAGGAAGTCCTTGTTCTGTTCCGGGTCCAACACCTCCAAGAGGGCGGAGGCGGGATCGCCTTGATGACTGCGGCCAAGCTTGTCGATCTCATCTAAGAGCACCACCGGATTCATGGTGCCGCAGCGGCGCAAAGCCTGGGCCAGCTTGCCGGGGAGGGCGCCAATATAGGTACGGCGGTGGCCCTTAATCTCCGCCTCGTCGCGCATGCCGCCCACCGAGAAGCGGAAAAACTTACGGCCAAGTTGCTTGGCAATGCTGATGCCGATGGAGGTCTTGCCGGTGCCCGGGGGGCCGATCAGACAGATAATGCCGCCGCCGTGATCCTGCTTCAATCGGCGCACCCCGCAGAATTCGACAATCCGTTCCTTCACTTCTTCCAGGCCATAGTGGTCGCGGTCGAGGCCTGAACGCAGGGCGCTGAGGTCTAAATTATCATCAGAGCGGATGCCCCAGGGCAAATCGGTAAGCCATTCGAGGCGATTGCGCGAAACCCCGTACTCGGGGGAGTGGGGATCGAGCAGGCTGAGTTTGCGCAGCTCCTCCTCGGTGGTCTGCACCGCCTCCTCGCTCATGCCGGCACGCTTTTCTGCAAAAGCCTCTCCGAGCCTTTTCAGCTCCAGGGATTTTTCATCACTTTCCAGGCCTAATTCTTCCTTAATCAGTTTGAGCTGTTCGGTGAGGAAGAATTTACGCTGTTGTTCGGAGATTTTCTCTTCGATCTGATGGCGAATACGGCCTTTGAGCTGGGTAATCTCGCTTTCCCGGGAGAGCAGGGAGAGCACCCGCTCCATGCGCGGAATCAGCGGCACCGTCTCCAGAATCTCTTGGATATCCTCGCGTTTGGCGGTGGTCAGGCTGGCGGCGAGATCGGCCAGGCGCCCGGGGCCATCGAAGGTATTGTAGTTGCCAAGCACGGCGCGGATTTCATCGGCGAAAACCGGATTATGCGGCACCAAGTCCTTGAGTGCGGTGACAATGGCTATGGCATAGGCGCGCAACTCAGGATTGTCGGGATCGGCCTCAGCTTTCAGCACTTCTCCGCTCACTAGCAGGGCCGGCTGATCGCTGATCACCGCCTTGCGGTGGAAGCGGGCCACCACCTGGGCAAGCATCTGTAGGGCGCCGTCCTCCCCTTCTTGGTGGCGGGTAATGCGCCCCACTGCACCCACCTCATAAAGGTCCGCAACCCCCAGCGGGCCCTGGGGTTCCCCACTCTCGCGGGTCAGGAAGAAGCCCACCCAACCCTGATGATGCTCAATGGCAAAGCGGACCGCATCCGCCAGGGGCCCCTGAGGCACCACCATCGGCAGCATCATACTGGGAAAGACCGGCCGCTGGTGGATAGGTAGGGCAACAATGTGCTTGGGCGCATGCTCGTGGGCCAAGGCCGGCAATTGGGGCAAGCGCTCGGCCTCGGCCTGGGGAGCCTCATCCATGGGCTGATCATCGGGTGGGACATTCTCGTCGGTCACATCGCTCATGATAATGCGCATCCTACCCAGCCAATGGCCGGGGGTGAATAAGGTTAAAATGACATAAAGAAAACCAAAAAAAGCGCATCCTGCGCGACCAGCACCCCCGCATCGGGCACATCCCCCCCCCTCAATACACAAAACATGCCAAACCCCTTTCACAAATAGGCACAAATAGGGACAGGCAATTTATGTTGCTGAGCAGCTAAGGCGGCAGATAGGGCAGATAGGGACAGGCATTTTTTGCCACTTTATGCTGCTGAACTGCCGAATGGAAATAGGAGCGCTCTCTGGAGGGGCCTGCCCTATGAAAGATAGGGACAGGCATTTTTTGTGTGCCAGGCATGGCACGTATCTCGGAGGGTGAAAGTCCCTCTTCGGA
>REDX01000156.1 GCA_007695355.1 Planctomycetota bacterium | reverse complement strand
CCACCCTGGTGGGGCCAATAAGCGCTTAATTTTCAGGATAAGTTGGACACCAATCCACCCCTTATCAGTCACCTTATCACCTTATCATTATCACCCTTATCAATCACTCCATACCCCGAGCCTGGGAATGGCGCTCATGCCTTTCCATCACAAAACACCAATATGCAAACGATTGAGCGTTAGGGGAAAATGTCCACTAACACCGATAGAATGGTGTCTGGGAGGATGACGATATCGCCCTCGGCATTCTGTAGAGACGGTGATTGGCCGCGTATTTGGGGCCAGGTTAGCTCACCCTCGGGGCCGGGGAGGCGGAGGCGGCCGCCATTGCGCTGCCGGGGAAAATCGATGGTGAGACGGGTGAAAACGCGAGCCAGAATGCGCTGCTCCTCCGCCGTCCAGCCCTGGCCATCTAGCTGCGAGGGACGAGAGCGTAGCTGGGTAAAAAAATGATCCCGCTGACTAGGACTGCGCAAATCCCGTGCGCTCCTGGCGAGTTGGTCCATGTAATTATCCAAGGCCACCGTGGGATCACGATTGGCAAGGTATTCGCCGCCGATGGCCACCACCAGCACCGCCACCGCCACGAGCAAACCAGGCAGTAGCTGCCTCATGGCTGGGGCCCAGTGGTAAGACCACCAGCCAATTCCAGGGCATGCCGCAGATCCATAATGTGGTTTTCCATGTCCTGGAGTTGGGGATGAAATCGATCTCGCAGGGCCTCCTGCTGATTTACATGCTTGGCATGCTCGGTGCGCAGGAGGCGGAGATGGGCGGCACTGGGGGATGAGCGACTTTCTTCAACGTCGATTTCAGCCAAAATATCCGCGGCGATGCGCTGATGGGTAGAAATGGCTAAGCGATATTCGAAGAGGGCCTGTTCATGGCGCAGAACCATGGCGCGCAATTCAGAGCCTATGGCGTAGCGTTCGCTCTCAGCCGCCTGCCAACGCAGGTAGGTGGGAATTGCCACCGCTAAGGCTACCACAACCAGGGCCATGGCGATGAGAAGGAGTCGCATGGCTGCGGGAGTTGCGGCTGGAGCTGTGGAGCTAGAAGACGACGGGGTGCTTTCGCCGGAAGCGTCGACGGGAGAATGATCGGCCATAGTGGGCTGAAGTCTTCCTAACATCGCTGGCGGGCAAGCGGCAGCCGAAAGCTCGTCCTAGCAATTCCTTGAGGAATTCCCAGCGCCGTAGGGCAGCTGCAAGGGGCGGAAAGCGCGGAAAGCGAAGGGACAGCAGCGCTAATCGAAACTTTTGGCAACGCTGCAGATGCGCGGCGCGGCAAAGAATTCTGATGGTTATTGGTGGGTCAGGACACGACGACTATTACTTCACTGCCATCGCAGCACTACCCCGGTGGGCGCAGGGTACCGAGGCCGCCGTCGACGCCGATTATTTGGCCGCTGATCCAATTGTTTGCAGGATCAAGCAAGTGAACAATCACCGCGGCAATATCATCCGGCTGGCCGATACGCCCCAGCGGATGCATCCGTTCAGAGGCTTGACGCATGGCCGGCTGGCTTAAGAGGCCGCTAGCCAGAGGTGTATCGACGAGGCCAGGGGCAACCCCATTGACCCGCAGGCCGCGCTTGGCTCCACTTGCCGCCGCCGCCCGCACCAAACCCTCGACGCCGGCCTTTGCCGCCGCAATGGCCTCATGGTTAACCAAGCCGAGCCGCGCCGCGACCGAGGACATGAGCACTACTGAGCCCTGACGCATCTGCGCCTGGGCAACGGCAATGGCATTAAAGGCAGTTACCAGATTCACCTGAAGCACCTCGAGAAAAGCGGCTTCACTGGTGCGCTGGGCCGGGCCAAGCACAATGCTGCCGGCGCAATTGAGCAGGCCCGTCGGCCGGCCCCGTGATTCAGCAAAGGCGCTGATTGCCGCTAAGAGGGCAGCGCGATCGCTGGCATCCACGGCCACCGCTTCCGCATCGGGGAGCTCTGCGGCAAGGGACTGCAAGGGTTCAAGGGAACGGCCGAGGAGCAGCAAGGGAAAGCGACCAGCCAGTCGTTGCGCGCAGGCCCGGCCAATGCCGCCGGCAGCGCCAATAATTACCATGGGGTTATCTGTATCCACCGCAAAAATCCTTTCGTTGAGACTTAGATCTGTGTCGGCTGCGCCGGCAAAGCTGCAAGCAAAGCCTGGACACAATCGCGACCACTGATCCAGGCGGCTTCAATACGCGCATCCACACACCAGTCACCAGCTAGGCCAAGCATGGCAGCTGCATCAAATACCGGGCCAGCTCCCTTGGCCTGCTCTACCCGGGCAAACCGCCAGCGATGAGCTTGTAATTCGCTGGGTAGAGCTGACTGGGGAAGGTACCTGCTAGCGGCGGCAAATAGCCGATCTGCCACCCACCCAGGGGAGGCCTCGAGATGCTCCCGCGACCATGCCACCTGGGCGTGCATGAGAAGACGCGGCGGGCCCTGACGGCCGGGCTTAGTCTGCTCCCAAGCCAGCCAAGAGAGCACCGGATCATGGTCGAGATGGGCAGCCGTCCACGGTAGGGTAAGGGGATTGGCCCATTGCTGAGGAGCAAACCAGGCCATCGCTGCCCAACAGGGTGCTAAGCGAGCTTGGCGGCAGCTCGCCGCCAGGTCGGCTGCCTGCGGCACCGGGCCAAGGAGGTCAACAGCCTGGGGCGCGGGAATGGCGACGATGAGAGCATCATAGGGGCCGTAGCGGTGACCATCATCGCTTTCCAGCCACCATGATGATGCGATCCGCTGACAATGTTGTATGCGGCAAGACCACTGCACCTGGAACTGGGAGGCCAGGTGATGGATCGGACTGTTCATGCGGGGCGAACCGCACCAGCGCGGGGGCTGATCGGACTCCATAAGGATTTCGCCGGAGGCATGCTGGCGGGCAATGCCGGGATAGAGATCCACCAAGCCAGCGGCTTGCCATTCCCAGACTTGGTTTTGGAAGCCTTTATCGTGAACGGTAAAATACTGGGCCCCATGATCGATGGCACCGCCGGCGGCACGACGGCCACTAAGCCTGCCCCCTGGCCCCCGGCCTTTGTCAAAGCAGGAAATCCTCAGGGCTTTGGGCCCAAGACTGCTCAGATGCTGAGCCGCACTCAGTCCAGCCACGCCGGCGCCAATGATCGCAATGTCCATAATCCCTTTACGACGCAGTCAGGGCTGAGGTTTGAGTACCATCTCAGCTACTTACCCTTGCCGCTATCCAGCTGAGCACCGGGTAAAAAACATCCCATAGCTTCCCTCTCCAGCAGACCTTGGCCAAGACCGGGGATGGCCCCTATGACAAGGGCATAAGCCGGGTGTAGTCAGGCTTAGCGGATTTTCACCCAGAAGGCACTGGGAAAGCGGCTGCCACGCAGGTCCTCAAACATCCGCTCTGAGAGGGGATCGTCGCGAGCGACGCCAAAAACATCGTCGCCGAGAGCGCCAAAGACAAGCTGCAGGCCACCACTCGCCGGACGCCGAACGCCAAACCAAGGTTGAAATCCGCGATCGGCAAATTCGAGCGCCAATTCATTATAGCGATCAGCAAGCAGCTGGAATCGCTCGGCACCGGCGGCACTAAAACGGGCAGCACTTTCCAATACCAAGACATGATCCCCAAGGGGACGAATGGCAGAGGCGGCGGGTGTTTGCGTTCCTCGGTTGCGCTGGGCTGTCGTAACTGTGGGGGCAGCAGCTGCTGACTGGGCCTGCTGTTGAGCCCGTTGCTGCTGGTTTTGAGCAATGGCTTGCTCGTCACGCAAACCTGCACCGCCACCTGCCGGTACAGCCGCCGAATCGCGATCGCCGGCCACCACCGAACGTGCTCCAAGGTGGTATGATCCTATAACCGCGGCCACCACCACCACCGCCACGAGCAATGAAACCGCTGGTGAAAGGAGAAGGCCACGGGAACGACGGTAGAGGGGACGCCGGGCAGCGTCGGCGGAGGAGCCAATGCGACCAGTACCTACGTCATCATAGGCCTCGCCCTCGGCGGCGCTGCCCACGCCCTGGCCGAGGACGGCGGCGGTTTGACCAACCCGCGAGCGATCCACCACCGGAACGACATGCTGAGGTTGGGCCGTGCCGCCGGGATTGATCTGAAAACGAGAGGGCGAAGAGCCGGGCTGCCGGCTACGTGGTGGTTTCGATACCGGTCGCCCAGGAGGCCTCCCAGTGCCCTGACCAAGGTTTTCGGCCGGCTGGGTAACGCGCCGGACCGAAGGGTTAACAACCCCCTCACCGGATCCACTCTCGGTATGCTGAGAGATGCGCCGTTGCACCTGCTGAAGCGTACTAAATACCTCGTCGGTTTGACGGCGAAACATGTGCGACTCCTGCCACAAGGCGGTCTCTAGGCCAGCGCGGCAAAGGCCTATGCTAACAGCTTTCCCAAGCCATCCAAGGGGCGCGATGCTGCTTCAGCAGAACAACTCTGCACACCGTGCCTTGCGCCTTGATGGCGGCCTTCAGGCTTAAACGCATGGATCCCGCCTTACTCCTGCACCTGATCGAACCCCGGCCGAGCCAACTCAGCGAAACCCATGTGGTCTTTGCCGGAACCGCCGTGCCAGTGGTGATTCCCCTGTCCTGGGTTGATGCCAAGCAGGCGGCGGCTTGGGCGCTTAAGCATGATTCACTCAATATCGCCACCCGCGCTCAGATTGCCCTGCGCGCTGGCCTGGATCAGCAAGTCTGGGCCTATCTTCAGCAAGATCTGCGCGGCCGTCCCCTCAGCCTGGAATTAGAACGAGTTCTGGCCCTTTGGGCAGCACGCGAGCAAGCCCGGCTGAGCCTTCCCGCCGGGTCAGAGCTGGTCATTAGCGGACTGGAAGCGCGAGAGCGTTCGACCCTCCAGCGTCATCTCAGTCGAGCCCTTAATGAAGCACGAATCTTTTGGCAGCCCATCGGCCTACCGCGCTGGGCGGGGCCGGTGCACTTCCACATCCTTGGCGCGGCGCCCTCGCCCACCGATACGGCGCCTGATTTGCGCCCGGCCCTGCCGCGTTTAGTTCTCAGCGGCCCCCGTGATCCGGCGACCCTGCGCGCAGCCGCGGCACGGGAGATCAACGCCCTCATCCTCGCCCAATTAGCCCCCCCTCCCGGCGGCTGGCCTCCCTGGCTGACTGTTGGCCTGGATGGCGTCATGAGCGCCCGCGCCAATGGTCAGGTGCCCAGTCCGCTGCAGGCTCTGCGCCAGCGCCAACTCGCCGGCGGTGCCGCCATCCTGACACTGCTTCGGCTGCCAGCACCATCAGTATTAGACGAGGAGCAACAGCAGCTCAGCATCGCCCTGCTGACCCTCCTCAGCAGTGATCGGCGCCGCTCTGCCTTACCTTCGTTCCTCGACCTGATTCGTAATGGCCAGGATGCCCAAGCCGCTATCAAGACCGCCTATGGCTTAGACCTCAATGATTTGCTTATTGAGCGCTAAGCAGATGGCGCAGGCAGCAAAGCCCAATTTCAGGCTTAATTGAGTTAGCGTTGATCGCCCTCAAGATAGTAGTCGCCAATCACTTCCTGGAGGCGCTGATCCCAGCGCTGCTGGAAGGAGGCCAGGGAGCCGGCAAAACGGGGGCTGATTTCAATCAGCTGGCCCTCGCTAAGCTGCACCCGCACCCCGGCCGCTTCCAGCCAGCGACGATGGCAGTCGCTGACCAGCTGGCGAGCGCTGTCCGGGGAATCGGCGCCCTCGGCATTTTTCACCGGAGCGAATTCATCATCGCGGTCGATGACCAAGCCAATGCTGATTTTGGCCTCAGGAATAAGGTCAAAGATAAAGCGCTCGCTCTTCCAGCCATCGACGCTGTTTAGGGCGCCGTCCACCCAGGCCTTAAGCGGCTTGGCGGAGCGATGCAGGGGCGGGCGAAAGCCCTGCTCGGCAAGGCGGCTCAGGAAGGAGACGCGCCAGCAATGCATGGCCGGGGAGCCCCAGCGATAGATCAGTTCGCCATCGGCTCCGCGGCGGCGGGTATCCTCGGGGCTCAGTTCGGTGTATTCGATAATGCGGTCCGCTTCGCCGACCCGCACCAGATGTCCCACCTTTTCATCGGGATGAGCCTTAGCCAAGACCTTGGTAACCACCTCGGCCTGCTCTAGGGCGGCTGCCCCCACCAGCAGCGGATCATCCACCGGCACCAGCAAATTATCGACCTGAATATACACGAGATATTCAATGCCCTCATCTCGCAGGCGCTGCAGGTTACCCGAGCCAACCAGGGCGGTGAAGCAGCCCCCGTGACCATCAGGGTTTTCCAATAGTTGACCGGGCCCAGCCAGTAAGGCCTGACCACTGCGGCTCAAACTGGGCACCGTGCCCTGACTGAAAAAGCGCAGCTGCTCCGCCTCGAGGCCAAAATATTCATTAGCCGCAAAAAATTCACGCGTTTCTGCATCAGTCACCGGTGAAGTCATTACCAAGAAGGGGATGCGACACTGATGCCGGCGCCCCGCGTCCAAAACTTTTTCCGCCTGGATTTGATAAATGGATTTACCGGAGTGGGCACCCACCTCAAAGCAGCCCTTCGGCCCAGAGAAACCGAGGCGGGATCCCATGCCCCCGGCGACCATGAGCACCGCCACTTGGCCGGCGCCATAGGCGGCCAAACCGGCTTCGGTGAGAGCCGCCTGCCGCTCTTGGCGCTCAGCCCGATCGATAACCCGAGACGGGCCAACTTCCTCAGCGGCGGGGGGGGGCAGTTCGTGACTCAACTCCTCCCAATCAACCGCAGCAAGGCGATCGAGATAGGTCTGCCGCTGCTCCGCCGGCAAAGCATCAATTCCAGCGAGCAGATGGGATTGGCCCTGTGTGGCAAGATCTTCAGCAAGGGCAAAGGCATCAATGGACATGGCTATCCCCTAGCGGGCTGGCGGTGAATGAACGAGGCCGCCATGATTGGGCCTGCCAGCAAGGGTCAACCGGACCTCGGCAGAGCTTCATCATTCCATCGCTTGACCACGGGCACGAAAATTCGCCGTCATCGGCAGGGACAAGCCCGATCTGGGTATCTCGTCCCTTGCCATTGACTCAGGTAAACTAGTGCCCTGACCATTAAATACCTTAAAAAATTCGCAGCGCCGTAAGGTAGCTGCAAGGCGCGGGAAGCGACGGAATAGCAGCGCTATTTCGAGCTTTTCGCAACGCCGCTGATGCCCTGGCCCGCAAAGAATTTTGATGGTTATTTAGTGGACAGGACACTAGGGCGCCGGGGTAATCGTCGCTGGATCAGAGCCTGCATCCTCTGCCGCCGGCTGGGAAAACAGGGATTCAATGTCGGGGCGAAGGGCATCAAAAACCGAACCGGGAATCACATAGAAGTATTCAATGAACTTCGCCTGCTCCTCATCCCGCTGAGCCGTGCGCTGAGCCACCACCTCCCTGCGTTTGGTCGTTAGCGCCGCCTCAAGATCAGTTGCCGTATCATCGGCTTCGGCTTCATGCTCGTCGCTGAGATCGCGCAGGGCCTCAGCCAAGAGCTGATCGGCATCTTCGCGGTACTCCACAAGGATGATCATATACCGATTTGAGCCCGGCTGGGTGGAAGTATCGGCATCTTCAATGCCGGCGGTCAAGGCCAAGCCCTCGTCCGGGGCGCGATTGCCAAAGTAGAGCGTATAGCGCAGGCCATTGCGACGCTGAATTTCGAGCGCGCCTTCATTACCCCAGACGGTGACACCATCATTCGTGAAAAAGCCATAGCGCTGCATGCGCACCATACTTAAGGGCTGCAGCGGGCGCACCCCCTGCAGCCGTACGCGGGTAATTCCATCAAGTACCTTACGCATGGCATCAGCATCCACCTCAAGCCCAGCTGGCGCATCCGGACTGGTCCAAACCTGGGTGCTGCCCTGGCGCCGCAAGGTCACTTTCGGGGGCGTAATCACATTACCGGCAGCACGATCGACGCGGTGAGGATCCATCACCACAGCGGTAATATCATTACGGCCAATGCGCAATAGGTCGCGTTCGACATAATCCGTGAAGCGAGTACTTAAAACCGGCTCCACCTCAACCTGATACACCGAATCTTCATCGGCGAGCCGCACATAGTGCCAGCCAAGGCGATCGGGAACCTCTTTCCCAATAATCAGATCTAGCAAGGTCTCGCCCTCAAACCCCTGAAGGGTTATGCGCTTGCCGCGCTCGACGCCAAAGGGCGCACGATCATCCTCTGGGTCTAAAACGCCAAGGCGCTGGTGGTCACGGCGATCGGAGGTCACCCGGGCCTCTGCGCGGCGCTGCAAGCCCAACACGCTACCGGCAGTGCGGCCAACCTGATCGCCACCGTCGGCGGGATAGTTATGATGAGAGGGAATACGCCATTCGCCATCGCGACGGGTCACCTCAAAATGATGCAGAAAAGCCTGCTCATGGTCATAGTGCCGATTAGTCATGGTGCCGACGCGACGGGCCAATGCCAATACCTCACTGCCATCGCTGACTGCTGGACCAAAGAATTCGCGGGGCTGAATCACGCTGCTTTGGTGATGGGAGTGGGGGATGAGCCACGCCGGAATTGCAGTGACCACGAAGGCAACGGCGCACAGGGGCAAGAGGAGATTCGTTTTCATGACGGTTTCCTCAGAGATTTTTGGGAAAGGGAAAATAGCGATCGAAGTAGTAAACTAGTACACATTATGATTTTTCGGAGCTACGCGAACGACTGCGGGGAATATCCTTTAATTCGCGGCCAAAACGCAGACCCAGCACCAGCAGCACCAAAAGCGAGAGCAGTGCCGCAGGTACACCGATGCCAATAAGCTTCACCCGATCGCGGGCTTGTATGAGAGTGCTACGCTGGGCGCGGCGAGCACGGTCAACAATCGCCTCTTTTTCGCGCTCGATATCTGCCTGACGAATGTCCAGGCGTCGCTGGGCTGCAATCTGTACAGTCGCCCGCAATTGCTGCCGTTCGCGTGCATCAAGATCGCTGCGACGGTCAATGGCTGCTAATTCCTCATCAAAACGTGCTTGAGCTCGCGCGCTCTCTTCCTCACGCCGCGCCTCAGCGAGGCGCTGTGCTTCATCGACAGCGGATTGGGTATCTTCAAAAATCCGCTCCATGCGCGTCAGCGTGCGATGACTCGGACGGCGACCACGCAGGGATGTCATGACCTGATCACCCATCAGCACGTCTATCGCATTCGATAAAAACTGCACATTGCGCAGATCGGTAAGGATGGCCAAGTCTGAACCTGAGACCTCACCGTCGACATCGCGATAGAAGCGGAAAAAGACCGATGATGCAAGATCAGTATCGGCCACAGCCACCACATGAATCGGTTGACGACTGGCTTCGCTGGGGCTATCAGCACCCATATAGATGTGCTTGGGAAGACCACGCACTTCGGCTGCCAGCATTGGGTTGACGCGATCAAATGAGGGCCGCAGCTGAATTTCGCGTCCCAACTCGGCAAGGCGAGGATGGGGATCACGGCGCACCAAATCATGGTAATGATGGACGCCCCATTCAAGATCAGGAGTGGGACGAAGCAATGGGGTGATATGCAAGCCCTGGGCGTGCTCGGCGGCGGCAGTGAAGACTCCAGGGTAAATGGCCATTAAGCTGTCAATGCCACTGGTAATCGGATGATCGCCAACGATTGACCCCCGCTCAGCACTCAGCCAGACAAAGTGCGGGCCAATAAAGCGCAGCGTGGATGATGGATTATAACGGGACCATAGCACCTCACCCGGATCCCACTGCAGGCCCAGCCCGCGCATAAAGCGCGCAACCTGTCCCTTGGGGTCGGGCTGCATTTGCGAGAACTGCTGGGGTGGTGGCTCGGGGGGCTCGAGGGGGCCAAAAAAACGGCCCTGCTGCATGGCATCAAACGGCATGGGATCGAGCAGCAGCAGAGTGGGATTGCCGGCATAAATGTAGTCATAGAGATGCTGCAGTCTCTCTTCAGAGAGCGCCGAAGGCAAGGCGACGACCAAAACATCTACGCCTGCGAAATCCTCATCCGCCAATTGCTCCGGTCGGACATCGCGAATCTCGTACTGATTCGCCCATTCACCCACTATTTCCCATGGCTGCAGCCGCCCTTGATGTGGGCTAAAACCACCATTGATGCGCAGTTCAGTAGCAAGAATACCGACCACCGGCTTGACTCGACTGGCACGAGTGCGCACATCGATAATAAGATCATCAAGGGCTGTGCCGGCATCCTCATGATCGGCCAGCCATTGGATGCGCCGGCTAATCTCACCGCTAGTGGCTATCGCAGCCAGCATAACTTCACGCTCTGCCGACTCGCCTGTTTCGTTTTCGGACGCCGCATCGCTCTCGGTAACGCCTTCGTCCTCAGTCAAAGCGCCCGGCCGCACCTGACGCGACTGTAAGCCAAGGGCCTTAGCAGCCAGCCAATTACCATCTGCTTCGCCACCACGCTCATGGAGTTCTAGGATTGAGGCATCAATCCCGGAATGGGTGCGTCCGGCAATTTCAGCCAACTTATCAATCACTTGCTCTCGATACATGGCCAAATCAGGAGGTAAATCGGCTGAAATCGCCACCTGCAGCTCTACCGTTGGGATGTCACGCGGTGCAGCCTGAGACGACACCGTCCGGATCGCCCGCACCAATTCGTATTCCACCGAAAGGCCGGGGAAAAAATAGGGGATCACTGCCTGCTCACCGGCAGAGCGCACGGCAGCGCCAAGGAAAGCATCTACCTGTTCTGTTCCCACGACCGTGCGATCCATCATTACCCGCGGTTGCAGTCCATGGATTTCAACGGCTTCACTACCTGCCTCATCAAGACGGTCCTCTGGTCGTAAAATGCGCAAACGAATCAGATCTGGACGCGCCCGCGATAAGGCCTGAGCCATATCTAGGAGCTCTTTGGCCCGCAATTGCAGGGGCGCTGGCAGGGTGCGATCGGCGGTAACGACAACCACCAAGTCGACCGGGGTTTCGGCCTGTGAGAGAACCGCTAAAGCCTCGCTGGAAACCGAGGAGAGACCGTCGGCGGTAACATCGAAGTCGACGCCCAGTCGCTCACCGATTCGCGCTACATTCGCCGCTGTGCCTAAGGCAAGAACAAGGGTTAGAACCTGAAGGAAAATAGGCAGCGCTGAATCTGGCCGCCAGCGTCGCGAGGCGAGGCGAATGACTGCTAAACACAGACCTGCTGCCACCAGTACCAAAGCGAGAATCACCGCCGATAAGGGGATAATGCCGCGCTGAAAAGGGAGCATGAACTCCATCCAACGCAAAAATATCATCAATAAGGCCGTAAACAAAACGCCCAAAACGAAGGCCACCGCTTGGCTAGACACCAACATGCTGGCGACCAAGGCAAAGGAGCCAAAGATAGCTCCAAGCAGCCACCAGCCAAAGAAATTGCCCAGCATCAAGCCAATATCTGGGGAACCCAGCCAGGAAAGAACGGAAATCGCCGAAATCGCACAGATCGCCAGGGCAATGGTAAAGAAACCAAGGATGGCAAGGAATTTACCCAGGACCGCATCAAGAATGGCCACCGGCATTGTCAGCAAGAGTTCTTCGGTGCCCTGCTCTTTCTCTGTCGCCCAGGCACCCATGCCAAGCACCGGTAAGAGCACCACTAAGGCCCAAGGCATAAACGCATGCAGAAGATCAAGATCGGCGACATTGCGAATGAAGAAGGCGTCTTCACGTACGAAGAGGAGGTAGCCCATGGTCGCCACGACAAAGACCAGCACAAAAAGATAACCCACTGGATTAGCCAGGTAGGAGGCTAATTGCCGACGGGTGACGCTCAAAAGTACACGGGGGGAACACACACTCATGCCTGCACTCCTCCAGTCAATTCGTGGAAACGTTGTTCTAGGGATGGGCCGCTGCCGAGTTCGGCCGGGGTGCCCGAGAAGACCAGGCGACCTTCACTGATCATCACTACCGCATCGGCCATCGCCGCCACCTCTTGCAGAATGTGGGTAGAGAGAAGCACGGTTTTGTGGCCGGCAAAGCTGCGTACTAAATCGCGCACCAATTGGATCTGATTGGGGTCTAAGCCCGAGGTCGGCTCATCAAGAATAAGCACTGCAGGATCGTGAATAATCGCTTGCGCCAAGCCCACGCGCTGGCGAAAGCCTTTTGAGAGCTTGCGGATGCTTTTATGCCAAACTTCGGCCAAGCGGCATTGCTCAATTACCCGCTCTATCGCCTGCTTGCGCGCTGAACCGCGCAGACCGCGAGCGTCGGCGACGAAATTCAGGAATGACGCCGGCGTCATCTCCGGGTAGAGGGGGCCGTTTTCGGGGAGATAGCCAAGCTGGTGACTGGCCTCAAGACGCTGCTCGTCCATATCATAACCGGCAATCACGGCCCGCCCCGAGGTGGGAGCGAGAAAACCGGTAAGCATTTTCATAATCGTCGATTTACCAGCCCCGTTAGGTCCAAGGAAGGCGGTGACCGAACCTTTGGGCACCGCGAAACTGGCTTCGGCCACGGCAATAAAATCACCATAGTATTTCACCAGCTTATCCGCAATAATCGGCGCCGTCGTATCGGCAGGCGGCGGTGATGCGGAGATCTCGCTGTCGCTCATGGTTACCCTCACTGTGGTTAATGATCTAATGACGAACTAGCAAATTGGGCCATTTTCCAGCGCCATACCAAGTGGAACCAGGCCATCCCGGTCAAATTGACCGGAATGATTGGATCCCCCTGTCCGTAGGTGCCCAAGGCGCTCTGACTAAGCAATGCATGTGCCCAAGACGATTCATCCTACAGAATCTTACATCGCATTCACCCCCGCGATGCCATAAATTCCCCAGCTTAAAAAAACACTTCAGCGAAAGATGGCAAAGACCATCTTTCGCTGAAGTGGGTAAGGAGGTTAAAAGCCTGATTAACGGGGTCTAAAGTGCGGATTGAGGAAACGCACCAGGGTATCTTCGTGCATCGCCTGGAGGCGGAATTCCCGGGCCCGATCCTGCACCCCTTCGCTGCGGTCACCGGCGACGAGGAAATCGACGCCAGGGCCTACCTCAGAGCGTACGACGCCGCCAAGATTATTAATAAATTGTTCCAGATCCGAGCGATTATAGCGCTTAAACTCACCAGCTAAAACAAATACCTTGGGCCGCTGCGGGCTAAATACGGGATTCCCCACCTGGTCACCTCGGTGAATCGCCAAGCGACGAGGATCCACCTGTTCTAGGATGCGGCACTTGGCGATGTGATCACCCAGCTCAACCACCTCTACCATTCCTTTGACTTGATACTTGCCGCCAACGGTGGTGAAAACCTCAAAACGAACGCCCGGCTTGACTCCATCAGCACGCCCACGACCAATGATCAGAAAACGATTTTCGAGATCAACGCGCATTACTTCAGCAAAGGCGTCGCACTCCTCGAACCACTCGAGACGGAGATCAAGCAACTCGCGGATCTCGGCATCGAGTCGCAAGCGGGCAATCGCCAAGGTGCTGAAATCCAAATTATGCCGTGCTTCTACCTCGCGACGTTCCCGGGCAAAACGGTCGAGTTCTAGCATCAAGGCTTCACGATCCGCTTCAAAGCGGGCTTGCAAATCCGCCGCTTCGGTAAGTACGCGTTGCTGGTCATTCTGGAAACTGCGCATTACGCGATCAAGTTCGTCAAAACGGGTTGCCTCTGGCCGGCGTTTGGATTCCGACCAAGCCTGCAGACGCTGGGCGCGCTGGGCAATGGTGCGCTGGGTGCCGCGCCATGCGGCAGTGTCCGGATCACCGCCGTAAAGCCATTCCCCGCCCTGGGGCCGATTGGCCCAGTAGGCACCAAGTCCAGAAAGGGTATAGTCAAGGGTGCGCAGGGTTTGGATATGCGCGTCAATGCGCCGCTGAAGCTCTTCGTTTTCGGCCTTGCGGCGCGCATTGTATTCCAAAACCGTGGTTAAGGAATTGGCCGGGGAGTGCCGTGGATCATCCGGATCCCCGTCACGATAGGCCACGACGTCCGTATGGCGACTGTAGGCAAGTAGGCCAGCGGCCAGCGTGAGCACCGCCAGGGCGATGATCCACATCAGCAGACCGGCGTCGATAACCCCAAGGCGGCCGCGGGCCGCAACTGGTAGGCGCGAAGGCATGGACACGCTCCTTGAAAATCCCTGATTCATCGTCCAGAGCCCATAAGGTGAATCAATTGACCCTGGTCTATGACCCGAGCCCCCACCTGCCGAGCTTCGGCAATGGCATCGGCAGCATTGCTGCCAACGATGAGTACGTGCAAACCAGTACCAATCCGACCCTGGATCTCACCGCCGCTATTGCGGATAAAGCTGCGCAGCACCGCCTCGTCAACCTGATCAAAGGTGCCAGCAAGGGCGAAGGTCATACCACGCCGCACCTGGAAACGCAGGGGCTGGCGCATGAACTCCACCGCCTGGTCTTCCGACAGCACCACTACACCAAGCAGGCTGGCTTCCTCAAGGGCGCGCGCAGCATCCGGACCATCGCCGGCCACCAAGTAGTGCGTACGCGTACTTAAGGCGCCGTCGATAATACCACCACCCTCGCGGATAATGGTGCTAATCTCGCGGGAGTTAAAGCGCTCGAATTCACCGATAACGACAAAGTTCTTTGCCTCATCGGGACGGAAAATGCGGTTATAGATGTGATCGCCAGGGATTATTGGGTCATTGGGATCGTGTTCCGAAATAACTCGACAGATGGCAATATTGGCCTCAACCTCATGCACAACCACCTCGCCCTTGACAATATTACGACCACCGCGGCGATTGTAGACAATAAACCGAGTGCCCTTTAATAGCTGGTGGGCGTGGCCGCGGTTGATAATCACAAAGCCAGAGTTCGCATGGGCTCGTAGCACCTGACCATCGCTGGTGAATTCGACCTGGGTGGTATCGGCACGGGCCAACAATTCGTCAACTCGCGCCTGGCGCTGGGCGAGATCGCGTTCCATGGTGAGGACCTGCTCGCGGTTCTCCTTGCGCACGCGCTCTAGAGCCTGGCTCTGCTCGCGAACTTGGTCGCGCAGACGACGACGGTCCTCGTCGGCTTGAATGGCCGCACGTAGAGCATTTCCCTCTTCTTGCTGCAAGTCACCTTGGGCACGACGGGCTTCGGTCAGTAACTCGGTAAGGCGGCGCTGGTGTTGCTGGGTGGCCTCGCGGACCTCGCCTACTGCCGCAGAGTGCTGCGGCAGCAGCAGTTCGCGGATGGCCACTTGCTCTTCATTATTGGCAGCGCGAATGGCCTCAACCATCGAGCGACGCACTTCCAGCGGCTCATCCATGGAAGCCAGCACCCGCTGCAGGCGCTGATTCACGTTATCCAGGGCCTGGCGCTCTCGCTGGGCAAGTAGTCCCTGCTCTCGCAGGGCCGAAGCTTGGCCATGGAAGTAGATGAATAAACCGAAAGTAAAGGCCAGGGCGATGGAGAAGACGATGATCAACCCCACCATCCACGAAGGCGCGGACCGTTCCATACAAAGCTCCCGTTGGCATAGGGCAGGGCAAGGCTATGCCAAGCCACCCACCCCCACAACGCAGGCTACTCATGGCAGGTGCCTTGTGTGTCACCACCATGAGCCTTCGCAGCGGGCCCTGGATCGCCCACTTGGGACTTGACCGACCAGTCAGTCGAGTGACTATGCAGGCCATGAGCAGCCCAGCCCCCGTCGCCACCCTTGATCGGATCCTTGATGCCGCATGTCGGTGCTTCGCCGAATCCGGCTTCGCCGCCACACGCATTAGCGATATTGCCAAGGCAGCCGGCATTGGCAAAGGCACGGTCTATGAGTATGTACGATCGAAAGAGGATCTTCTCCTCGATAGCTGCCTCTGGGCAGCCAGCCGCAATGAGCAGGCCATGGGCGAACACGGGGCGCACCGCGGCCTTGATCCCCAGGGACAACCTGCCGTCGACCCCAATCTGCATCCGGTGCGTGCCTCCTATGAAGTCTTACGCGGGGTTTTACAGGTGTTACTCCTGCAAAATCAGGAGGAAAACCGCCTCTTCTCCGATCTGCAAACGGTTTGCCAACAGCGTCCAGATCTGCTCGCCCGCACCCGCGAGGCCTTTGGCTGCAAACTGCGTGATTGGATGGATACGGCAATGGCCCTGGCCAAGCGAGGCATGGCCGCCGGCTACTTCCACCATATTCCCGATCACCAGTACCGCTGGTGCGCACGATTGATTGTTGCCGCCGTCGACGGCCTCATTTGGCAGCGCAATTTTCTTGATGAGGAGGACGGCGAGAACATGCCGGAATTCATCGCTGCCGCCTGGGTGCGCCTCCACCTCAAACACCCCGAGGAGCTGGAACGCTATCTGGTGGGGCCGGCAGGCAGCGGCTAGCGCCCAGGTGCCTCGATTGTCCGCCACCAGCAGCGCCCACACACCCTTGGGCAAAGGAACCGATCATGCCGCGCCTACGCCTTGTCACCTGCCTACTTTTCTGCGCCATGCTCTGGCCCCTGCTCGGCAGCAGCCAAGCCGAGGAAAGCCTTTGGCATCCGCATCAGCATCCGGCGCAAATAGAGCGCCGCATTAGCGGTTTTACCCGAGCGGCAGCCCATCTCGTCATTGGCAGCGAAGATGGCGGCATCCTTCGCCAGCTTAGCTTAGAAGTGGGCGACACTGTGGACGGCGACGAGGACTGGCCAGTGGTGGCTCGGCTCGACCAAACTCTGGCCTATGAGCGCGTGGCCGCCGCCAAGGCCAGCCTCGCCGAACATCAGGCTCAATTGGCGCAAATGGCCAAGGATATCGCTCGCGCCAAGCGCGAAAGTGATTGGTGGCGACAGGAGCAGCAACGGGTGGCCGAGCTGGCGGCGGAAGGCCGAGCAAGCACCCGCGATGCCGATGAATTATCCTTCCGGGCCGATGCGAGCGAACTCAGTTTAGCCTCCCTCACCCTGCGCCGCGATGCCGCCACAGCAGCCCTACGCCGCAGCGAAGCGCAGCTAGTCAGTGAACAGCACATCCTGTCACGACACCAATTGCGCGCCCCCAGGGGCTGGGTCGTCGCGGCTCGTCTCTTAGAACCGGGCAGCCAGGTAGGCCCAGGATCCGGCGTCCTTGAGCTGGTGCGTCTCGACCAACTGGAAATTCCCCTGCGACTGAGCGAAGCGGAACTGGCGGCCATCCGCAATGGGCCGATTCACCTGAGTCGCCGCGATGGAACCAGGATCCAGGCGCTGCTGCACGCCGTCGATCCCCGTTTCGATCCGCAGAGCCGCAAACGCCAAGTCTTTCTCCGCATCCCTGCCGAGAATGATAAGGACACGCAAGCGAACCTGGAAAGTGGCCAAGAGTGGACGCTCACCCTGCACCTTCCCGACCCCAATGGGGGCCTACGCATTCCCAAGGCCTACTTGCGCCAAGATCTCGACCAATGGCTGGTGCGGCGCAGCGATGGGGCATGGATGCAGGTACGCGCTCTGCGCCAGGAAGCTGAGGGCTTAATCATTAGCGCCGACGGCCTCGCTCCAGGGCTGGCGCTGCGACCCGCGAATGGTCAAACGGATACCCAACCATGAAGGGCCTTATCCGCGCCGCCATTGGTCAAGGCGTCCTCATCAATGTTGTATTTGTCGGCTTGGTTATCTGCGCCAGCGTTATCGCCCTGCCAAATATCCCGGTTGACCGCTTTCCCAATATTCAATTTGGTGAAGTCGAGGTGACCACCACCTATCCCGGAGCCTCACCCGAAGAAGTCGAAATACTGGTTACCCGTGAGATTGAAGACGCCCTGCGCGATATGAACGATATTGAGTTCGTCCGCGGTAGCTCTCGCCAAGGTCGTTCTACCGTCCGCGTCAAATTTGTCGATGATACTCACTACGATGCCCTCTATGATGAGCTGAGGCTGCGCGTCCTCGCCATTCAAAATCGCTTACCCCGGGTCAATAATCAGCCACTGCAACCGGTGTTTAATATGCTGGAGGTCGACGAATGGCTGCCCCTGGTCCAGGTCAACCTGGTAAGCACCAGCGAGACTGCCCCCCTAGACCGACGTGCCCTGGTGCTCCTCGGCAAGGAATTGCAAAATCGCTTGGATGCGGTGCCCGGCGTCAAGCGCGTGCAATTAGTCGGAGAAAGGCCAGAACAATTCGAGGTCATGCTGCGGCCAGCAGCCCTTGAGGCCCACGGTCTCACCCTCGCAGAGATCAGCCAAGCCTTGAGCGAAGGCGGTGGCACAACCCCGGCCGGCACCATTGACACAGCCCTTGGCGAACGCCTGATCCGCATCGATGGGCGCTACCGCAGCCAAGAGGATATTATGGCCGTGGTTATACGCCGCGATGGCGATGGCCGCAGCCTGCGCTTAGGAGAATTGGTAGACATTGTTAATTCTGGCCCACGACCCATTCCAGGCACCATTATTCAAAGCATTAGCGGCTATGAGTCCGTGGGCGCCAAAGTGCTCAAAGAGGCGCAAGCTTCGGCGCCACGGGTTAAGGATGCCGTGGTTGCGGCGGTTGACGAATTCCTGCTCGCCTATCCCGAGCGCCGCTTCGAGGTCATTTACACCGAAGATAATACCATTGAAATCCGTGATGGCATGGGGGTGCTGGCGCAAAGCCTGCTGCTTTCAGTAGTCTTGGTGATGGTGCTCTTGTTTCTCTTCTTGGCCAATCGCTCGAGCGCCTGGAATATCAGCCTTATCGCCCTCGGCCTTGGGGCTTTGCTGGTGATGCTGTTCAGCGATGACGGCTGGATTACCGCACTTTGTATCGGCGGTCTTGGCGCGCTGGTGCTCTTTACCTGCCGCGCTGCCGTGCTTGCCGTCTCCGGCGTCGCCTTTAGTTTCCTGGGCGCGATATTGGTTTTTTGGCTGATGGGGCAAAGCCTTAACGAGATTACGCTGCTCGGCTTTATTCTTATTTCCGGCATTATCGTCGATGACGCCATTATCGTTATTGAAAACATTCAACGTCATCGCGAAGCCGGAAAACCTCTCATCCAGGCGGCCGTTGACGGCACATCCGAGGTGTTCTGGCCGGTGCTAAGCGCTGGCTTGAGCACCATGGCTGCCTTTCTGCCCTTGTTATTAATGACCGGTGCGGTGGGCGAGTTTTTTGCCCTCGTTCCCATTGCCGTCACTACGGCACTCGCAATAAGTTTAGTTGAAGCGCTCATCATTCTCCCCTTGCATGTGGTGGAAGCCGAGCGCCTCTTAGGTCCGGATGGATCGCTCAAACGGCATGCCAACCGTCAAGACGGGCTGCCCCAGCGAGGGCTGCTCGGCTGGCTGGCCCGCCGTTATGACCGTGCCCTGCGCGCCAATTTACGTCACCCCTATCTCACCAGCGCCGGCGCTGGCTTTCTTTTCCTGCTTTCCATTGGCATCCTCGTCTATTCAGCTCAAGCTCCTCGCTACGGCTACCGGCCGATTATCCGCTCTGAATTCTTTCCTGAGGATCTTTCAGTGCTTATGCTGACCATGCGCGGGCCGAATGGGGTTTCGGTGGATTATACCGACGCCAAAGCGCGAGAAATCTCCGCTTATCTCCGTGATCTCGGTGAGGGCCGCATTTGGACCGTAACAACCTTTGCCGGGATGGAACTTGATCCCACTTATAAGCCATCTTTCGCCAATAATCTGGCTGTTCTCATGGTTAAACTCCCACCACGGGAATCACGCACCTTCCGCGACCCGCGTACCTGGCTCGGCGAGCTGAGACAACTGGTTAACGAGCGTTTCGATGGCGCTGGCTGGAGCATTGAATTGCGTCCAGCCCCCACTGGCCCCCCTACTGGATTACCCATCAATGTCCGTGTGAGCGGCTCCAATGATGCCCAGGTCAATCGCCTCTCCACAGACCTCCTAGCCTGGATGCGTCAGCAAACGGAGGCACCTGAGGGCCTGCTGCCCGGTGTGATTAACTTACGCGATGATGCCGAAGAGCGCTCACAAGTGTGGTCCTTCATTATCGATCGCGAACGTCTCAGCGCCTATGGCCTCAGTGAAAATCTCGTGCAACGCTTCCTGGCGAGTGCCACCGATGGTATTTACGCCGGTGAGTTCCGCCGCCATGATGGCGACATCCCCATTCGTATACGTCTGCCCACCCAGGTTGCCGAAGCGCAGGCACCGCTCTTGGACATACCGATTGTGCACATCGGTGATGGCGGCGCTATCCGCTTTGACGATCTCGGGCGGCTTGAGGTCAGTGAGATTCCGGCCAATCTTGAACGACGGGATTTTCAGCGCCTAGTAACCATTACCGGGAGCCTTGACGAGACGAGCCCCCTCTCAGCTGGCGCGGTGGTTAGCATTGTCCGCGACTGGTACCGGCCTTTGGCGGGGGACTATCCCGGAGCCACCCTCGCCTTTGGCGGCGAGGCGGAAAGTACCGCTAAAAGCTATGCCAGCCTAGGGGCGGCCTTTATTCTCGCCGTCGTCTTGATCTATGGCATCCTTGCAGCACAGTTTCGCAGCTACTTTCAACCCTTCCTTATTTTGAGTAATGTGGCATTTAGTTTCACTGGGGTTGTTCTCCTCATGGGCCTGCTGGGCATTGGCGCCCACCTGCTTGATGGCGTTATACGCACCGAGCGCACCCTCTTTACGGTGAATAGTTTTATCGCCATCATTGGCCTTTCGGGCCTTGTGGTGAACGATGCCATCGTACTTATTCACTTTATCAATCGCCACCGCAGTGAGGGCATGGAACTCCTGGAAGCGATTATTCTCGGCGCCCATCAGCGGATGCGACCGATTGCCCTGACCACCCTCACCACCATCGCCGGTTTGCTGCCAATGGCCATTGGTCTGCCCGAGTTTAGCGTTACCTGGGGGCCCTTTGCCACCAGCTTTATCGCCGGCCTCGCCGTTGCCACGGCGATGACGCTTTTGGTCGTGCCGGCGCTCTACCTGATCTTGGTGCGTTGGCAGGAACGTTCCCAGCGTTTGCTTATCCATTACATTCCGCACTTCGGCAAAAAGATTGACGAGTGATCAATCCCTCCTGGCTATCGACAGCCCAGACTCCACCCTAGCAAGGACCGTCTTTATGCGTACTCTCCAAAGACATAGGCACTACCAGCAACTACGCCGAGTCCATTCCAGGCTGCTGCCCCTTTCATTTGTATTATAAGGATCCCCCTATGCTCCTGCGTCCCCTGACCATTGCCTCGCTTACCGCCGTCCTCGCCAGTCCGGGCCTCCTGCCCATGCTCGCTAGCGAAGAGGATGCCTCCCCGCCCAGCAGCAGTGCCCAAGGAGAGACGGGGAAGATGGTATTGGACAATGAGAGCGTCTGGCACCTTGCGCGCCAACAGGCCTATGCAGTGACCGCCGCCAAAGCTGCCCTGGATGCTACCAAGGCCGATCGCGGCGATGCCATGAGCCCCTTTCGCCCGCAGGTCAATGCCGGTCTGAGTTGGCGTCGATATGGTGATCGGCCCGTAGGCCCCGGCGGCATGACCGGTGATCGGCATAGCTACCAAGGCCAGATTACCCTCGAACAAAGTCTGCTCACCTTTGGCCGTCGCTATCATGTCCACCGTATTACCCGCAATCTCATCGAAGGCGCACACATTGAACTACTGGGCGCAGAGCGCGACGCTGCCCTGCGCGCTCTTGCCGCTTTAGAAAGCTATCGCTTCGCGGTTGCTACGCGCACGGTTGCCCAGCAGCGCGTAGAGCAACGGCAAGGAGAACTCAGCGATGCGGAAAAACTTTTCGAGGTAGGTAATGTTCGCATGCTGGACGTGCGTCAATCCCGCATCAACCTTTCCGCCGCCCAGGATAATCTCGTTTTTACCGAGGCCGAGGTGGCGAGTGCGCGCTCTGACTTACTCAGTGCCCTAGCCCTTGAACAGCATCAAGCCGTCAGTATCGATGACGCCCTTACCCGTCCAGGCAATCTTGAAGCCGCCATTAGCCATGCCCGATCCCGAATTGAGGACAATATCGATCTGCGCGGCCTCGAACAAAGCCGTCGTATTCTGCGGCAGCAGGCCAATCTCGAACTGACCCAGGCCAAACCCAGCCTGAGTGGGGTACTTGGCTACGGTTATGGCGGCGATCGCCTCAACGATATGCGCGATGAGTGGTATGTCGGCATTAACGCCCAATGGCGACTGCTTGACGGCGGTGGTCGCTATGCCCGGCGCAGCAGCTTGCTGGCAAACGAGCGTCGGGTGGGCATTCAACAGGATGCTCTGATTAATGAGCGGCAACGAGAATTGGCGGTTATCCAGGCCGAATCGGCTGCCCTCGCTGCGCGCATCGAACTCCAAGAATCGGTAGTTGCCGATACTGAGCAGAATTACGAAGATGCTCGCGTTCTCTATCAAACTGGAGAGATTACCCTCACCCGTGTTGGTGAAGCTGGACTCGCAGTGAGCGAAGCCCAATTCAACCTCAATCGCTACCGCTTCGAAGAGAGCGTCCTCGCCCACCGCCTGCGCGCCCTGAGCGAATAGCGCCTCGGCATGCATTGCCTAGGATAAGCCCCACGCGATTTCGCGCGTGTCTTTCTGGCCGTGCCAAGGAATGCAGCCGTAATCAAATGACGGGTGACCCAATACCCCCTGGCCCTTTCCCTGGAATACCGAGGTAACTTGTCACAGGGATGCGGATCTCTGATTGCCCCCAACAAAGCCTCGTGATGGTGCACCCTACCTTGGGGCGCCCTGGCTCACGCCAACACCCCGCCATGTTAACGGCGGGGTGTTTAAAATCATCTGAGCGCGAATCTCGGTGGATCTAACCGTCGCTCTCAGGAACCGTCTTCATTGCTGGCCCGGGAGGCAAGGTCTGTCCTCCATAATTCTCGGTTCCTCCGGTACCTGTGCCACCCGGACGGGCAAATTTTTGCACCCAGCGGGGCAGCATGCCCGGAACCTGTGAGGTCACAACCGCCGCGCCCATCTCCGTATAATCCGGATTAAGGATATTAGCACGGTGGCCGGGGCTATTCATCCAAGCATTCATCACCGCGGTTATACTTGTGTAGCCCATGGCGATATTCTCACCAACTGTGATAAAATTGTAATTTTCACGGCTCACGCGCATACCGGGAGTGCTGCCATCTAGTCCTGTATGCGAGAAGTAGTCGTTGGCCAACATATCATCAGCATGCTTCAATGACGCAATTTCAAGCTTCCGGTGCCAGCGCAGGGGCTGAAGGCCCAAGGCGGTGCGCTGCCCGTTAACCGCGGCTAGCATGTCACCAGCCCAACGATCGCCCATGGCATAAAGCTGAGCAACCGTCAAAGAAGTACCATCACCACTCGCTGGGGGTGCGCCACCGCCGCCACCGCCGCCTTCTCCACCGCCATCACCACCACCGCCACCGCCACCGCTGGTGTAATCAGCAAGGCCCGGGTGGGGTCCGGCATTGGAGGAACCGCAGCCCGCGGCCAGCACCAAGATGCCGGCGAAAAAAAACAAAGCGATGCAATGGCGCAGGGTCGACATAGGAAAAGACCTCCTCAATAACAGCGGATTATAGGCAGCGGGCGAGCAGGGGCAAGGAAGGGCCAGCCATAATCGGATAGGCCGTCTATCTCGCCGCGATGGCGAATCCATTCTCCTTAGAGCCGATCTTCAATCTCTTCAAAGAGAAGGATGGTACCTTCCACATAGATAAACGATTTCAACTCTTGCTCGGTCCGGCCATGGGAACTAAAGAGCCGCCCAAGGAAGGGGATGTGACTCAAGAAAGGCACCCCTGAGAAGGATCGCGAGGAACTGGAACGGTTCATACCCGCCACCAGCAGGCTACCACCATCGGGGATGGTAACCGTGGTCCGCACCGTCTGATAGTTGATTTGGGGAATGTAGATTGGCAGATTCGAGGCATTACCGAACCACCCAAAGAAGAAGTCGTCCTCTGGGGCAGATGCAATGCCATCTTCGCTGATGTTTTCCGTACGACCGCCAAGCAGGGGACTAGTGCGACCATAGGTACGCCAGACTTCAATCTCGGCGGTGCTTGGGCGCAGGGTTAGGGTAATGTATCGACGGTCGGCCGAGGCCACTGCCTGCACATCCAACACCGTACCATAGGAAAGCACCGACATTACCGGCTCATAGATACTACCAACCACGGTGTAATCGGCAATATAGCGCTGCTGATTCATGCGCACAATATGCGCCCGCTGGCCGCTAAGAGGGTAACGTCAGGCTGAATCAGCACATTGCCGCGGCGGCTTTTCTCAACCGCCTGCATTAAGACGCTGCCCAGGAATCCTTTTTCACCGCGGAAAATCTGCAGGTCCATGCTGAGACCATCGCCATCGCCGGGATTGCTGCGGCTGGCTGGGGTCGGCCGGCTATAGCCACGAGCCTGAGAGAAATAGTCGATAAGGGGGGTGTTAACGGTGCCCGCACCAGCTCGCTGGCTGCCATCCCCGGCGCGACCATACATACCAAAGGCATAGGGAGGGCCAGACTGAGGTACCGCTGGATTAGCTCCAGTTACCGGTATGGGACCACCGTATTCGCTCCAGTTGAAACCGATCTCCTCAAGCATGGAGTTTTCGATTTCCAGGAAGCGCA
Organism: Planctomycetota bacterium; assembly: GCA_007695355.1. Taxonomy (GTDB): domain Bacteria; phylum Planctomycetota; class UBA11346; order UBA11346; family UBA11346; genus REDP01. The sequence continues at coordinate 9,344 of REDX01000156.1, read as the reverse complement.
CCTTGACATTGATCTGCACGCCGCGCTGCCGGCGCAGCTGGGTGAGGAGATCTTCGATGCGGCGATGCACTTCCGGGGTCTGACTAATGACCATAGAACCCTGATATTCATCGATGCCAACGCCTTCCTCCATCCAGGAGTCCGGCGACACCACCAATTGGATAATGTCCATTAGCTCGCCGACATCCGGGGGAGAATCGTCCGTGATTTCCGGCACCAGGCGCGAACCCTGTCCGCCGGGCTCGGGGATTTCAATTTCCGGACCGGGGAACTGGGTTAGGCCCATGGTGAGGTCGCGGATATCGTAGATGCGCATCTCGGTGCGACCCTGGAGACCAGCCTCGGTGCTAATGTAGACGGCTTCGTTCTGCAGCGAGTACCGCAGGCCGGTCAGCTCCATAATAAAGTCGAGAGCATTCTCTAAGCGAATGTCCGAAACCTGCATATTGATCGGGGGAACACCTCCACCAACGAGCACCTCTGGGTCGAGAACGAAATTCACATCCGTGTTGGCGCGCAGGAAATTGACCACGTCCTGGATATCGTTATCGCGGAATTCTAAGGTGAGCTGCTGATTGAGATTGCGAATGATCTCCTGTCGCCAAGCCTCGTCCTCAGTACCGTCTACGCCACGGGTAGGCGGACGGCGGCGACGATCGATTTCATCCCAATCGTCGGGATAAACGATGAGATCAAGCTGGGGCAGCATCGAACTGCGGATGTCTTGGGAAAAGCGACGATGCTCTTCGTCCCAGCGATCAGCCGTCACCTGTCGCAAATAGACATGCCGCTCGCGACGGGCGGTAACCAAGAGGGTGCTGGCGCGGGCTTCATTGGGGCGGATTTTAAGGATCTGCTCACAGATGGTTATGCATTCGTCGAAGTCACGACGCTCACGGGCCTTAAGGGCGCGGCGCAGAAGCATATTAATACGCTCGCGCTCAAGTCCCAATTCGTATTCACGCAGCTGCCGGGCGCGCTCGGCGGAGACCCGATTCGAGGTGGCGGCATCGGCCACCTCCTGGCGCGAACGGCGTTCGCGGGTGAGCTGAATTAAGGATTCCACTTCGCGAATTCTCGGTCCGCGGCGCTCATCTTGGAAGGGCAGGTGCTGAAGGCGCGTAGAGGCCATATCAAAGGCCTGTTCGGCTTGGTTGTAGCTGCCTTCTTCAAGCAGTCGGCGGCCACGATCGAGATGCTGTTCGATTTCCACCCACAGGCGCTGATGCTCAACCCGCATCGAGTCGGCCAACTGATCGATGTAGGTGCTACGGGAATCCCGCGCCCTACCGGCAAGGGTTTCGGCATCCCGCAGGGCGCGTCGGTATTCCTCATTATTCGGAAAATAATCCACCGCGATCTTGAGGTGCTCAATCGCCTGAGGCAGCCGGCCCTCTTCCATCAAGCGACGACCCAGGCGGTGATGATGATCGGCCGCAGCCTGGCGGCCTTGGCTCATGCGACGCAATTCTTCGGCGTACTCGGCAAGGGCTCGCTCGGCTGCAGTCTGAGGATCTTCAGCCTCGATTGCTGCCGGCATTTCGCCGCCGTTTTCAGTTTCGGCCGCTGTCACATCGCCCACATCGGCGGATTCGACAACCTCAATGTCGGCGCCCGTTTCTAGGCGGGCATTGGCATCGTCGATTTCCTCGGCGGGAATCATGTAGGCTAGGCCAAGCAGACACACGCTCATTACAAGACGGCGTCCGGTACGGTGCATAGGGGCGTTCACAGATTGGCCTCCTCTTCGTCATAGAGGATAATGTTGACGGAAACGGTCAGCAAAAGCTGCTCATTTTGAGAATATCGACCACGCCGGCCAAAGAGCCGACCGAGGAAGGGAATGTGTCCGAGAAAGGGGACATTGGCCTGGGCATCCTGGCGCAGGGCCCCGGTAAATCCACCCACCATAATGCTGCCCCCATCGGGGATCATCACACGGGTTCCCACCGACTGGACCTGCTGATTCGGGAGATCAATGGGGAATTGGAGCGGCAAAATCCCTGCACCGGCCTGAACAAAGGTGGTAATCATAGCGCTAGCGAGCTCAACCGAGGAATGCAAAGGGCGGAGATCCATGGTCACGTACTTGCGATCTGCAGAGACATAGGGCCGGACATCCAAGATGGTGCCGACGCTGAGCACCTGAAGTTCTGGACTGAGAGTAGTCCCCTCCACCGAATAGTCAGCGACATAGGAGACTTGATTCAAAAACATGGCGTGGCCACGCTGCCCGTTCATGGTGGTGAGATCTATGCCCGCCACCTCACGACCGCGATTTTGAGCCTCCATGGCAGTAAAGATGCTATTTAGACGGAGGGTGCTAAGCCGGGCTATCTGCAAATTGAGACCGCCCATGGCCACCGCTGGCGCGATATCAGCAGCCACATCAGGTAAACGGTTGATAATCGTCGCGGCAGCATCGGTGGTGCCCGTGCGCCGCTGTGATCCATAGGGGGATAAACCAGGGTTCTGCAAAAGATTCCCGGTGAGCCCACCCCAATTCATGCCGATTTCTTCAATGTAGCGATCACTCAATTCAAGCCACCGCAAGCGAGTATGTACCATTGTCCGATTCACGCCCATCTGAGAGCGAAGGAATTGCTGAATGAGGCCATGCAGGCGGGGTGGCGCCACCACCAAAAGTTGTTGACCGCCACGCACCTCAACCACGTAATCGGGATTGTCCCAGGCCCTTGGATCCACCGCCTCGCGAATCAGGTCAACCACATCTTCAGCACCGATGCCGGCTTGATCGAAACCGCCCATGCCACCAAAGAGGTCGAAACCGCTTCCTCCCCCGGTGCCTGAATCCATCTGGAAGGTGCTGATATCGGGACCGGCAAGATCGGGGATCTCGGTGATGATTTCAGTGAGATCGTAGATCTGCAGAACCGGAGTTGCCTCTTGGGGGCCACCCACCACCACCGCCTGACGAGATAAACTCCAATTGACTCCGAGTTGATGGCAAACCCAGTTGAGAATATTATCCAGACGCATCTGGCGCACATGCAGGGATATGGGCGGGTTGGCCGCCATGCGCACATCCGAATGGACGACAAGATTGATTCCAGCGCGGCTTGCCAACATGTCTAATAGTTCTGCCGGATCGACATCTTCCACGTCAATGGTCAATCGATCGGAGAGACGATCAAGCAATCGCAACTGCCACTCGGGAACCTCTTCCTCCATCTCCAGAAGAGCACCAGTACGCGCCTCGCGGCGACGCCAGTCTTCAGGATAGATAGGACGCCCATCTAAACCCGTTGGGATAAGCGCGCGGTTAACCCGTTCAAATACTTCCTGTCGATAGTGGCGCTCGCGCTGCTCAAGACTTAAAGCGCGCTGCTGGTAGACCCTTTCCAACAGACGATTGTACAGCTGCTCCGCCGATGCTTGATCTGGATAATCTGCTACCAACTGCCGAGACTGAGCCAACGCCAATTGGTAATGGCCCCGCTGCATGACATCAATCACCCGTTCAAGACGGGCCTCGAAGCGGCTGCGCTCCCGGGCCTGCAGAGCCTGTAATTCAGCGGATGCCCGATCGGCTGCAGCATCCCGACGGCCGCGAGCCTGCTGTTCACGAACTTCATTGAGCCGGGCTGCAGCCCGGCCATGAAGCTGTGTAAGCGCCTCCGCCTGATCACCGTCCATTTGCGCTCGAAACTGTTGCAGGTGAGCGCCGGCAATATCAATGACGCGCTCGGCCTCAGCATAGTCACCCTGCGTCAGCAGAGCCTCAATGCGACGAAGGTAAACGCGCATTTCAGCTTGAGCTAACTGTCCGGCAGCGGCTGAAGACGGAGTTTGGAGACGGCTATCGCCATCCCCAAGGCTGGGGTCGGCAAAACGCTGCAAAGCGCGCAAGCGGCTTGCAATGGCAATGCTGTGCGGCTCTAAACGCTCTGCCGCACGCAAGATTTCCCCAGCTTCGGTGAAGCGCTGCTCACGCTTAGCCTGATCGGCCTGCTGAAGATAGCTAAAGACTTGCGCAGCCCGCAGATCACGTTCAAGGCGTAGAGAGGTCTCAACCGTGGACGCCTCTTCAGCCATGCCGAAAGTGCTGGGGATGATTAACGACAGCACCGAGCAGCCGACCATAAGGGCCCGCAAGCAGGGCGAAGATTTCGCGATCTGCCCGGCCCCCACGGGGGCTGCGTTAGCACCCCTGCGGCGGCCCTTCAAAGCATCAGTGATCCGCGCAGGCTGATTCATAAAAGGTCGACACTCAGGAACGGTGGAGGGGAAGGAGGGTTCATAATAAGGCAGACCAAACCTCCAGCTGGCCAGAGGATGGAAGCCAGTCGCCAATCGATCCATTGAACGCCCGGCACGAATATCTCTACCGCATTACTGCAGGCTCTCCATCTCGTCGAGATCGATGATGGTAACGGTCAGCAGGTACATCAAGTGCCGGTGCTCCTCATAGAGTCCCGTGCGCGAAAAGAGGCGGCCTAAGAATGGGATATGCGAAAGAAACGGCACGCCGCTTTGGGTGCGCTGACGCAAGCCGCGGACATAGCCGCCCACCAGTAAGGAACCACGATCCGGCAGCATTACCGTAGAGCGCATACTGCGCACTTCGATATTCGGCATATCAATGGGGTAGACCAGGGGAATGGCACCAAGGGACTCTGCCGGCTGAACAAAGTTCACAATGTCCACCGAGGCAATGTTCTGGAGCAGCACCGAAGTGGGCCGCACTTCCAGGGTGACATATTTACGATCAGCACTAACCAGGGGACGGACGTCAATAATGTCGCCGGTGTTGATCACTTCGATCTCGGGGTTGAGCACCGTGCCGTCAACCGCGTAATCGGAGATAAAGGCAACCTGACGCAGGAACTGGGCATTGGCCCGCTGCCCGGAGAAGGAGGTCAATTCAGGCGCATTGAGAATGATTGCGTCCTGTTCTTGCTGCGCCGCCTCAAGGATCGCATTCATCTGCACACGATTAAAAGCGCCGTTGAGCCGCAGGCCAGCATTGCCGTCAAATACCGTCACCATGCTATTGTCCGGCATGCGGGTATTGTTGAGGTAGGAAGACGAGGACCACGTATTTCCGAAGCGGGAAAAGCCTGGGTTGTCGTTCACCAGCAGGTCGAGGCCGCGGTAGTCGAAGCCAATTTCTTCAATGAAGGCCTTGCTGAGATCTAGGATGCGGATGCGGGTATTAACCTGCAAGCTGGCCTGGGAGCGGAGGCTGCGCAGCAACTCGGCAACCAAGTCATGGACATCGGGCGTCTGGTTAATGAAAAGAGTGCCACCCTGCCGGATGTCGATGGCAACGCCAGGGCGGTCCCAGCTTTGCGGGGAGACGCTTTGCTCGATGAGGTCCTGGATCTCCATAATGTCCATACCACCGGGATCAGCGCCAAAGCCGCCGCCGCCGCCGAAAAGGTCAAAGCCACCGCCGGCCTGACCGCCGCCGGTCCACGCCAACTCGGGGCCCTCGAAGTCCTGGACCGGCGAGAGCAGATCGTTGACATTATAGATGCGCAGGACGGTATCGCTTTCGGCGACATCGGAGGAAATAAACACCGCCTGGCTACGCAAGGTGTATTCAAGCCGGGTAATTTGCGAGATCCAGCCAAGCACCGTGCGCAGGCGCATGCGTCCAGAAAGGGTAATCGGGGGAGGACCACCACCGGCATAGACATCCGGAGAGACCACGAAGTTGACACCGGTGGTTTGCCGGAGGAACTCAATGGCGTCCTCCAGCATGGTATCTTCCCAAATAAACTCGACTTCCATCTCCAAGCGATCGCGCAGCTCGCGCTGCCAACCTTCCTCGGTGCGCTCCCCGATTTCCTCGGGGCGGCGCATATTGATTTCAAACCAGTTCTGGGGATAGATCATCAAGTCGGCCTGGGGAATCAGGGCCTGATGAATATTCTCGTAGACCCGGGCGACACGCTCGGGCTGCTCTTGCTTGAGGTAATCGTCAAACTGAACATGGGCCTTGCGACGGGCATCCAGATAGAGGCTGCGCGCATCTTCACGACGGCGGTCCAATTCATAAGCATTCCAGGCTTCAATGGCGGCACGGCGGAAGTCACCGCGGACATAGTGCCGATGGGCGCGGGACAGAATGGCGTCAACCTTGGCACGCAGCAACGCTTCCTCGCGACGCCGCTCGTGATCAGCAACATCGGCGGCTGAACGGCGGGCCTCACGCTGGCGCAGTAAATCATCTTGACGAGCCTGCGACTGCGCCTCAAAAATCTTGGCCTGAACCACATCGGGCAAATCGCCCCAGTTGAAACGGTAAGGGAAGGTGCGGATACCGATGGCGACTCGGTCGTAAAAACGAGCGGCGGCCATATAGTCGCGGGCCGCCATCGCCTTATCGCCCTCCTCAAGGAGGCCGGCCAAACGTACGGCCGTTTCCTGAACCGCCACCTCACCAAGGGCACCCATCCAGCGCGCCATCATGCGCAGGCGGTCTGAGCGCAGGGAGAGAATGCCAAGAATGTCCTCACGCAACTCCTGGGCACCTGCATGGGCCGGAAAAACCTCAAGGGCGCGATCAATGAGATCCTTGGCCTCAACAAAGTAAGCACGCTGATAGCGCGCACGCGCCTCAAGGTATAAATTCTCAGCCTCAGCCAAGCGCATAGCGCCTTCAACCAGGGCCATATCCTGAACCTCTTCCCAAGCCGCGGCCGCATCCTCACCCACGACCGGTACGGGGTCGGAGCCTCCAGTCGCATCGACACGGGTCTCCTCGGCCATATCGGAAAGGACTTCCTCGACCGTGTCGGCACGGGTCTCCTCGGCCACCAGGGGCAGGGCGATCAGCGCGCAGCCAAGGGCTGGCAAAAGGGAGAACAGCAGGGGTTTGATCATCACTGATCCTCGGATGTTGAAAACGCCAGGAGGACAAAAGCCTCTAGCGCGGGTCAGCAGCGGGCTGTCTGGCCGTCCAAGGCAATACCGTTGGAACCAGACCCGGTGCAGTGTGGCAGGGAAGACACCCAGGGAAACGCCCGACTCAGGCCTTTGCCTGGGTACCTCATGATACGCTTACAGCCCCGGTCAGCGATGCTGCACAAGGCAAATCCTTTCATCTGACGCAATCCTTATCTACTCTTCGTCGTCTTCTTCTGAGTCGCGCACTAGGCGACGATTTGCATACGCCCCATCCGGACGAATTAAAACCCGAAGCAGACGGGGATTAAATTCGTCTATCACCACAAAGCGACCATCCGGAAGTTCAAGGTAGCGACTCTGAATGTTCATCAATTCCACTTCTTGAGGGAAAAGTTGACGAAGAACTGGATCGTCGGCTTCATGCCATTTAGGCTCGGGCAACCTCAGACGGGGCTGGCGGAAAGCCATGGGATCGGCGACGAAGAGATCTAATTCATTGATGGTGCCTGGCTGACGATCGGGGAAATTAAGCAAGATGTCCGAGTTCGGCCGCACCACGATGGCCCGAGCCAGCTGAACCAGGGTCATACGGCGGCCGGTGGCGGTATTTTCCAGGGTCACCGTACGTGCAGCGCGATCAAAGCGCTCGACAATATCAATGGTCCGGGAACCACCATCCGATACATTCCGCACCTCGTAGTGCGTCACCCGTTCGGCATCAAGGCTAACATCGACTAAGCGAAATGGAGTTGAAAGATCTACCGGTATCTGCACGTTCCGCCCATCGCGCTCGCCTTGAATCAGCTCCTGGGCATTCCCCACCATCTCACCAAGTTCCACGGTTTGACGAACCAAAGGGATCCAGGAATCGCCAATCTTGCGGGTCAGGCCAAATTGCACCCGTGGCGGCGCCCCCTGCTGCACCGGCGGCGAGACACGTATTAGGGCAAAGCGGGTGGTTGAACTCACCTGCTCGCTGGCTATTTCAGACCACGGGCCGAGATACATCTGGGTGCGCGGCTCAAGCGGCCGGCCCACCGCCGCCTGCAGCTGCCGGCGCAGAACATCGGAGGCCCGCTCGGCGGTAGGCACATTCAGTGGCACCCCCTGCCACACCAGATTATCCAACGCTTCCCAGACCCCAGCGGTAGCCTCAAGGGGCGAGGAGCCAGCAAAAACCAAGACTTCATTCCCCAGGGTGGGGCTGCCCTCTGTCTCGGGGCCGGTGGCGGCAGCAATCAGACGAGCGCGAAACTCATAGGTTTGCCATTCGCTAACGTCTTCAAGTCGGCGCTCAGATGCAACCCGATCAAGGGGAATAAGCCCAGCCTCATTGCCGGCCTGGGGGAGGGGCTGCCAGGGCCCGTCGCCTTGACGCCGCTGTACCTGCAAACCAAGAACTTCGGCCGTATTCACATAGCGATCACGCTCAACCATACGCTCTTCGCGGAACGGGCGGCTATGCGCATCGCGGATACGACCACGCTCGCCCCGGCGCTCTTCTGGCAGGGCTAGACGCAGGCTGAGGCTGCCCACTCGATCATCGACCCGCAGCGACGGGGCGCGCAGCTCAAATCCATAAAGGAAAGGCGGATGTCGCTGAAAGGTGGTTTGGCCCAGGCTAAAAATTTCATGAATAAAGGCCATCACCGACTGCTGAGGCAGCTCAGCAGCAAGCGCCAAACGCTGGCGAATGTGGCCAGCAACATCTGGCGGCGGCCGCAGATTGGGCTCACCCGGATTAGCTACCGCGCGTTCCACAATGCTGAAATCCATCTCCACCTGGGTCGCCGGTCGCGGGGGGGTAATGCGATCATCACTGGCCGTGGACCAGACGAGATAGACGCCGAAAAGCACCACGAGGCCAACAGCGACTTTTTCGCCATGATTGATAAGGAATGGGGGAAGCGCCACGAGGATACCTCCTAGTTGCCGGCCTGGGCGGGGTCAAAAAAATCGAGCACCAGCAGTTGGGTCTCGTAAGTGAGGGGAACGTCAGCCACACTATGCTTATCGCGTGCCCCAAAAGCTTGCCGCTGCCAGCGACTGCCAAGACGAACCACAATGGGCTCTACCATGCCATCCAGCTGCCGACCAGCTTCTAGCAACACCGCTGGGCTCGCCGTCATTTGCAGCCGCACATTATAGGAGCCGGGCACGCCAGCTTGCGCCCCGCGGGTGAGGGCCAAGGACTGGATACGAACCCGCCCCTCTCCAGGGCTGGGCACTTCTTCAAAGGATGCCGCCATTGGATGGGGCACGGCAGTGGCCCGTACCGCCGCTAGGCGGCGGGTAATCCGCTCGATAATCCGGAAATCTCGACTTGCCTGGCGGCGACGATTGGCATCACCAAAAAACTGCTCTTCCCGTCCATGGGCTGTCTCTAAACCGATCAGCCGACGCAGGTCTTGACTGGTGCGGTAGGTTTCGGCGGTGATGGAGGCCGGGGTAATCGATGAAGGTAGCTG
>REDX01000266.1 GCA_007695355.1 Planctomycetota bacterium | reverse complement strand
TACATGGCTGACTCCTTTCATTCAGCTAGAGAGACCAGGCTTAGCCTGGCGCACCGGAGACACGGAGGGAAGGGACAGAAGACGGGCACCCTTGTCTTTCTCTGTGTCTTGGTGGCTCTGTGAGAAAAAAGAGCGAAAGGATATGGGCCGAGTACAGCTGTCCGCTAACAGCTCAGCCTTGCTCACCCGGTTGCCCCAGGTGCATATGGGCGGCGGCTTAGGAACAGGCCCTGTTAGATCTGCATCTCTTGGTGCGTGGCGCACCAACCGTGCTCGGCGATCCCAGGAGGGACCTTAACTTCCCGCCATTGTGTCATTACCCCCAAAGGCAGGGCGAGTGCCGAGGAGCAAAGGACCAGCGGCAAGCAGCGCTGGTAGTCGCTTGGCGGTCGGTCATCGCCGCAAGCGCGGCAGTGATTCTTATCGGGATGGTGAGCTAAGGTTCCAAGGCCTGCCGCAGGCGATCCTGGGCCTGGCCGTGGGGATAGCGGGTATACAACCCCGGCTGCAGGCGGGCTCCGGCCCCCTGTTGGCCGGCGATGCTTTCACCATCCACCACTTCCCAGCCATGGCGGGAGGCGTGGTAGCGCAGGGCCACCCGGCGCTGCTTGGCGATTTCCTGGAGGCGGCTTTCCACTGGCAGGGGCGGCACCAGCAGCACGCCCTCAAAGCGGTAGCCCTGGGCCGCCGCGGCTTGGTTGAGGGCCTCGATCAGGCGCAATTCCTCCTCCGTCCAGCGATGCTGCTCGATGCTGGCATTGCCGGGACTCCAGATCAGCCGCGATGGACGCTGGGCCGCCACCTGGGCCCAGGCCACCAAGGCAGCATGGGCGGGAAAGGGCTCGTCGGAGAGCTGACGCAGCAGGCCCGGGTAGGCCGGCACGACATCCCGGCCGAGGGCTTCCAAAGGATCGCCAATAAATACCGCCGGGCCCTCGCCCAGGGGCAGGCGACGGCGCAGGCTTAGCCAGCGCCGATCGCCCTGGCCGTAATCGCGCTGCAGACGCAGCACCACCGGCACATCATCGGCATCAACGGGGAAGCCCTGGCGCAGTCTGGCATGGGGCCAGCGGGCGGCGCTTACCGGCACCATGCGCAGGGGTAGCTCCCAATGTCCCTCGGCGATGGAGATCCGCGCCCGATGATCTCCTATCTCCCGAGGCAGGCCCAAAAGGCCAGAGCTGCGGTTAAGCTGGGGATTTTGCGGCAAACGGAAGGGAATAGCCGGTTGATCCTGCCAGCCCCAGGCCCCCGCTTGGCCGGGTTGGCGCAGCGGCAAGGAAAGTGCCGCATTGCGATCTTCGTCAAAGTAGGCCAAGGCTGGCCAATGGCTAAAGTGGGGATCTGGCCAGAGGCGCTCACCAGGATGGCTTGATGGGCTGGGGGGCACCCCATCCAACAGCAAATGCGCCGGGCTTTCTCGCTCGCTAGCCCCCAGATGAAGCCAAATGGCCACAACCACTACTATCCACCGCAACACCCTCATAAACATCACCTCTCCTTACCTTACGCGCCGCGCTGCCACCCCGTTGCACCGCGCGGCCTGCTTGCCAGGATGCCGCCTCATCGAAATTTCGAGAAGGATGGGTCATGAGCGCAGCGCCGGCGGTATTCCACAAGGTTCCCGATAACGTCGACTTTCCCAGCCAGGAACGAGAGATTCTGGATCTGTGGGCGGGATGCAATGCCTTCCTCGAATCCATCCGCCGTCGCCAGGCCGCCGGTGCCCCAGAATACGTCTTCTACGATGGCCCCCCCTTTGCTACCGGCACCCCCCACTACGGGCATTTGCTGGCGGGCACGATTAAAGACATTGTCCCCCGCTATTGGACCATGCGCGGCTATCAGGTGCCGCGGCGCTTTGGCTGGGATTGTCACGGCCTGCCGATTGAGGCCCTGGCCCAAGAAGCCCTGGGTTTGGCCGGCAGCGGCGAGATTATCGCCCACGGCGTGGATCGCTTTAATGAGCAGTGCCGCTCGATGGTGCAAACCTATGTCGATGAATGGCGGCGCACCGTCACCCGCATGGGCCGCTGGGTCGATTTCGATAATGATTACAAGACCATGGACCGGGATTTTATGGAATCGGTGTGGTGGGTCTTCCGCCAGCTCTGGGATCAGGGCCGCATCTACAAGAGCCACCGGATTATGCCCTACTCGTGGAAGTTAACCACGCCCCTTTCCAATTTTGAGGCCAATAGCAACTACAAGGACGTGCAGGATCCGGCGATCACCGTGCGCTTCCGCCTGCGCTCCTGCTCGCCCCTCGCCAAAACCCACAGCGAAGTCTACCTCTTGGCCTGGACCACCACCCCCTGGACCCTGCCGGAAAACCTCGCCCTCTGCGTGGGCCCCGATATCAGCTATATCGCCCTGCGCCCCAGCGGCGAGCAGGCGGTACTGGTGATGGCCGAAGCCCTGGTCGGCACCCTCTTTGCCGAAGGCAGCTATGAGGTGGTGGCGCGCTTAAGCGGCGCCGAGTTAGCGGGCAGCCGCTATGAACCGCTGTTTCCCTATTGGCAGGATCAACCCGGCGCCTTCACCGTGCTTCAAGATGGCTTTGTCAGCACCGACAGCGGCACCGGCATTGTGCATATGGCCCCCGCCTATGGCGAGGATGACTTTCGCATCTGCCAGGCCGCCGGCATTGAATTGGTGGACGGCCTTGATGCCGAAGCGATCTTCCTGCCGGTGGTCAGCGATTTCGCCGGCCGCCACTGCAAGGAGGCCGATGGCGATATTATCCGCTGGCTCAAGGAGCGCGGCCATATCCAGCATCAAAGCACCATTGTCCACTCCTACCCCTTCTGCGAGCGCACTGAAACCCCCCTCATCTACCGCGCCATCGATGCTTGGTATGTGCGGGTGGAAGACTTGCGCGCGCGCATGGTGGAACTCAATAGCGGCGTGCGCTGGGTGCCCGAAGCGGTGGGCTCCGGCCGCTTTGGCAATTGGCTCAAAGATGCCCGCGACTGGAATATTTCGCGCAATCGCTTTTGGGGCTCTTGCCTGCCGCTGTGGGTGAACGAAGAAAACCCAGAGGATATTATCTGCATCGGTAGCGTAGACGAACTGCGCCAGCTCAGCGGCCAAGAGATCGACGATCTGCACAAGCACACCCTCGACGAGGTGATCATAAATCGCGATGGCAAGCGCTACCGCCGCACCCCTGAGGTCCTTGATTGCTGGTTTGAATCCGGGGCCATGCCCTACGCCCAGGCCCATCACCCCCAGGCCACCGGCGGCAAAGTAGACGGCATTTTCCCCGCCTCCTTTATTGCCGAAGGCTTGGACCAAACCCGGGGCTGGTTCTACACCCTGCTGATCCTTGGTACCGCACTCTTTGACCGCAGCCCCTATCAGAATGTAGTGGTCAATGGCCTCATTCTCGCCGAAGACGGCCAGAAGATGAGCAAGCGCAAAAAGAACTATCCCGATCCCAGCGATGTTCTGGAACGCTATGGTGCCGATGCCCTGCGCGCCTATATGATTAATTCCCCGGTGGTGCGCGGTCAGGAACTGCGCTTTGCCGAATCCGGCCTATCCGACATTTTGCGCTCGGTGGTACTGCCCTACTGGAATGCCCTCGCTTTCTTTACCACCTACGCCGAGGTCGATGGTTTTGACCCCCGCACGTGGCCGGTGGCACCGGTGGCGCAGCGCCCCGAGGCCGATCGCTGGATCCTCTCGGTGCTACAAAGCCTGGTTCGCGATGTCAATCTGGGCATGGAGCGCTACCGTCTGGATACGGTCATCCCGCGCTTGGTCAGCTTTATCGACGATCTCACCAATTGGTATATCCGCGCCAACCGCCCCCGTTTTTGGAAAACCGAAAACCGCGCCGACCAAGCCGCCGCCTTCCATACCCTGCACGAAGTGTTAAGCACCTTCGCCAGGGTTCTGGCCCCCTTCATGCCCTTCCTCACCGAAAATGTCTACCAGCGCCTGGTCCGCCCCATCGACGCCGCGGCCCCGGAAAGCATCCACTGGTGCGACTATCCGCAGGTGGACGAAAGCCTCATCGATGAGCATCTCGAACGTCGTATGGCGGTGGTGCGTCGGGTGGTAAGCCTGGGCCGTCGTCTGCGCGAGGATGCGCGGATTAAAGTGCGCCAGCCCCTGGGCCTGCTCACCGTAATCAGCCGCGACGAAACCCTGCGCAGCGATGCCGAAGCTGGAGGCGCCACCATTGCGGCTGAATTAAATGTACGCAGCGTGGCCACCTCCGCCGCCGAGGCCGAATTTACCACCCTCATCATTAAGCCCAATTTCGCCGTCCTGCGCAGCCGCTGCGCCTCCAAGCTGGGCCCCATCGGCAAGGCCCTGGCCAGTTGGGGCTTTGACGAGGTTGAGCGCCTGGAAGCGGGCGCATCCATCAGCATCTGCGATGAGGACATCAGCCTCGCCGATGTCCTCCTGCAGCGCAAGCCCCGGGAGGGCGCGGTGGTGGCCACCGATGGGGAAATCAGCGTGGTCCTCGACACCGCCCTCAGCGATGAATTACGCCGCGAGGGCGTGGCCCGCGAGGTCATCAGCCTCGCCCAGGCCGCACGCAAGGCGCAAGGTTTGGCGGTGAGCGATCGCATTACCCTCAGCTGGAATGCCAACGACGATATCGCCGCCGCCATTACCGAGCACCGCGAACGCATTATGGGGGAAATCCTCGCCCGCAGCCTCAACCAGGACAGCACCCTGGCCATCCCGCAAGCAGACAAGGACAGCCTTGCCCTGGCCATCGTTATCAGCAAGGCCTGATCGCCTTGCTGACACAGACGACTAAGCCTAACGGCGTAAATCCTTACCCTGCAATAAGTGCAAATAGCGCCGGGAAAAGCGGTGTGCTTCATCGCGCACATACTGCAGCAGCTTAAGCCCGGCGTGGCGGCGGCTCAAAACGAGTTCTGAACCGTCGGCGCGGATAATGGTTTCCTCGCGCTTGGCCAGGCCGATGAGGCAGGGCAGGGCGATATCGGCTTCGCGCAGGGCCGCCAGGGCCATGGCCACCTGGCCCTGACCGCCGTCGATAAGCACTAAGTCGGGCAATTCTCGCCCCTCGTCGCGCAGCCGGCGGTAGCGGCGGCCGACGACTTCGCGCATGGCCGCAAAGTCGTCATTGCCGGGATCGCCGCTGCCATCTTCACCCTGGACGCGATAGCGGCGATAGCCGTCCTTATTGGGCACCCCATCGACGAACTGCACCATCGCCGCCACCACATTGCTACCCATGAAATGGGCTATATCAAAGCCCTCAATCATGCGCGGTGGCCGCGGCAGGGCCAGGGCCTCGGCCAGGGTCTTGGCCCCTTCATCAGCCTGAATAATCGGCGCCGGTCCAGCGTCGTAGTCGCGCAAGCGGCCGCGCTCTTTCAGGCGGTCGATGGCGCGCAGGGCATCACGGTAGCGGGCCGCGTCTTCAAAGCGCAGGGCCTGGGCCGCGCCGCGCATGCGCCCATCCAATTCGCGCACCACCTCGCCCTTGCCGCGGCCAGAGAGAAAGGCGCGCAGGGCCTTGATATCGGCCTGATAGGTTTCGGCATCGATGGCCAGGGTGCAGGGCGCTGAACAGCGCTTGATATGATAGTTTAAGCAGGGTTTGAAATGACGGCGCTTGGGGTCTGCGGGCTGAATATCCAAATCGCAATTGCGGAAACGGAAGACGCGCATGAGAAAATGATAGGCCCGGCGCAGCTGGGTAGCGCTGCCAAAGGGGCCGTAATAATCCACCCCTGGCAACTGCCGATCGCGGGTAATGAAAACCTTGGGGAAGGGATCACGGGTAATCGCCAGCAGAGGATATTCTTTATCGTCCTTGAGATTCACATTAAAGCGCGGCTGCAGCTCTTTAATCAGCTGGTTTTCCAGCAAAAGAGCTTCTACTTCGGAATCGGTTTCGATCACCTCCACCCGCTCGGCCTGCTGAACTAAACGCAGGGTGCGATTGGGGTGACCGCGATTACGCTGGAAATAGCTACTCACCCGCTTGTGCAGGTTTTTCGCCTTGCCGACGTAGATTTCTTCCCCGTCACCATTGAAAAAAATATAACAGCCCGGCCCACGGGGCAGTTGGCGCAAATGCGCTTCACCGATGGCCATCGAGGGCCCTATTCAATGCGCAGGCGGTGTTGGTTTTCATCCCACCACTTCTGCCAGGCATCGCGCAGCTGCCGCCCATGCATGGCATGCCAGTTCCGCCAATTCCGCTCGTTGAGATCAAGGTCACTTTCATCGCCAACGAATGGCGGGAAGCGCTCATCGGTTGAAGCGGGATCGGGAATGCGATGGTCACAAACCACCTGCAAAACCACCATCGCCATCCACGCCACCTGGGGCTCGGTATCGTCGAGGACGTGAATAAGGGGCTCGACCATGCGCTGGGTACCAACGGAACTTAAGACGTTGACAATGCCATAGCGCACTCCCCAGTCACTGCTCGCCGCCAATTCCTCTAGCAAGATGCCTTGGATGGTTGAACCGCGCCCTTCTAAGGCTCGCTTGGCTTCTTCATAACGCACCTCGTCTTCGGGATTTTCGCGCATGGTTTTCGCCGCCGCAAGGCGACGGATCTGCCGCCGCACCTCCGAGCGCTCGCCATCGGATAAGGGACCATTGCCAAAGCCCCGATCGCCGCGCTGGCTGGTACAGGCGGCGGCGCCAAGAAGCAATAGCAGGGCGGCGACTAAACCAAGAAGGAGGCGGGACGGGTGAGGGATAGAAAAGAATGGGGTAGACATAAGGACTCCGGGATCAGGACGGGCGCAGGGCCTGGACCTGTCCATTCAGGCGTATGGTGTAGCTCCCGGGGGGAGCGACAAGGGGCTCACCATCGATCTGCAGAGGCAGCGCACAGGGGCTGTGCCACTGATAGGAAACCCCATGTGCAAGGCTGCGCAGGCGTCGCCAGGGAGACAAGCCCAGCCCCAGACCCAGCAGGCCGCCGTAGGCATGGCAGGAAAGACGTCCATCGCCAGGAGCACTTTCCGGCGATAGGGGCGCACCGCCGGCAAAATTGGGAATATTCGCCCAAATCAGCCCCTGACAGCCCCGGGGCAGGCAAAGATCGGGGCTCTTTATGAGCCCTTCGAGAGGACGGCCGATGGCCGAGAGGACATAGCGGCCGTAATGCAGCTTGTTCAAACATGGCGCCCGGTAGCCGCAGGGCATGCGCTTACGGCCGCGGTCGAAGAGCAGGGCAATGCGCGCATCCAAACCCAAACTGAGATAGGCAAAGATGCTGCGGCGAAGCCCTGGCCCCTCAAGCAGAAAGCGATCCAAGCTGCAGGCCTGCAGCGGTGCTGCCATTGTCGCGCTGATCTGCTGCGTCTGGGCAGGGCGGCGACGATGGCCGAGAAAGATGGCGAGGTCATTGCCGGTGCCGAGGGGCCATAGGGCCACCGGCAGCGGACAGGACATCTCCGCCAGGAGATGCCACACCCAGTGCGCGCTGCCATCCCCGCCCGCCACCATAATCCGGTCGAGGTCCCAGGCATGAGTGCCCATCCACGTGACCAAATCCATGGTTTGAACATCGCAGCAGGGCAACTGTGGAGCCAGCGCGCGCAGTTGGGCAAACAGCTTTCGGCCGGCCCCACCACCCGAATCCGTATTAATCACCCAGCCCCACTTCATCATCGCGAGCATAGCCATCAGCATCAGCGCACCAGTCGCTTCTGAAGATGATCCACAGCCAGCAGTGAAACTGTTTCCGCCACGGCATTATCCCTCCCCAGGGTGGCCACCATAAACACCCCCGTACCGTGTCTCAGGTGTCGCAGTCCCTCCCTGGTGGTGGACAAGGAAGGGCTCGCATCCGCTCAGACAGCTTACAAGATGCATGGCATGAGAGTTCAGGACTCTCAAGGAGCAGCGGAATGGTTCAATTGCACTTCGATCGCAATGCCGTCACCTGTAAAATCGTCTATTACGGCCCGGGCCTATCGGGCAAGACGACGAATTTAGAAATTATTCACCAGAAGGCTCCGGCTGATTCCCGCGGCGATATGGTGTCCATTGCCACCCGCGGCGATCGCACCCTCTATTTTGACTATCTGCCCCTGGAACTGGGCCAAGTGCAGGGAATGGATACCACCTTCCAGCTCTACACCGTGCCAGGCCAGATTTACTACAATAACACTCGGAAATTGGTACTCCAGGGTGTCGACGGCATCGTCTTCGTAGCGGACTCATCAGCAGCCAAACTTGAAGAGAATCGCGAGTCACTGCGCAATCTTCAAGAGAACCTCCAGACCATCGGCCTCTCAATAAACGACATCCCAGTGGTCATTCAATACAATAAGCGAGATTTACCAGACGCCTTGCCTATCAACGAGCTGGATGCCCACCTTAATACCCGGCGCCTCACCACCTTTGAGGCAGTGGCTCGCGATGGCCAGGGCGTCTTTGTTACTTTGAAAGAAATAGGACGACAAGTCATTGAGCGCATCAACACTAATCAAACTCCGCGACGACGCACCGGCAATAGCATTCCCAAAGACGGCGCGAAACGTAGCACTGAGCCCGCGTCTTCGGCGGCCGCCAAAGCAACCGCTACGCCCCTAGGCGCATCCTCCAATCTCAGTCCCATCTCATCCTTTCCCACCCCAATCCAAGCTCAGCGCCCCTCCACCAGGCGCCTCGGCAACGACGCTCAGACTCGAGTCATTCCCAATCCACCGCCGTCGTTTCAAAGTGCGGCAGCCAAAAGCGCCCCCACCGAACAGCTTCCCACTGGTAGTTCAAGCAAGCGGTTGGCTGTAGGCCCACAAAAATCCACCCCAGGTGACTCCCGCAGATCCAGC
>REDX01000255.1 GCA_007695355.1 Planctomycetota bacterium | reverse complement strand
GAAGCCGCTGGTGATGATGCGGGAGCCGCAGAAATCGCAGAAGGTGCGGAAGGCGCAGAAGCGGGAGTTGGTGATGACGCGGTTGCCGCAGGCGACCCGGGAGCTGCCGATGCTGCCGCTGGTGAAGAAGGCCACGCTGCTGCCGGTGACCCCGGTGCCGCAGGCGAAGAAGGTCACGCCGCCGCCGGTGACCCCGGAGCCGCAGGCGAAGAAGGCCACGCTGCCGCCGGTGACCCCGGAGCCCCAGGTGAAGAAGGTCACGCTGCCGCTGGTGACCCCGGAGCCGCAGGCGAAGAAGGCCACGCTGCCGCTGGTGACCCCGGCGCCGCAGGCGAAGAAGGCCACGCTGCTGCCGGTGACCCCGGCGCTGCAGGCGAAGAAGGTCACGCTGCTGCCGGTGACCCCGGCGCTGCAGGCGAGGAAGGTCACGCTGCCGCTGGTGATCCCGGAGCCCCAGGTGAAGACGGCCACGCCGCCGCCGGTGACCCCGGTGACCCCGGTGCCGCAGGTGAGGAAGGCCACGCCGCTGCTGGTGATCCCGGAGCCCCCGGTGCTCCAGGCGAAGCCGCCGCTGGCGACCCAGGCGACCCCGCCGCCCCAGGTGATCCAGCAGGGGCACCCGGTGCCCCGGCAGCTGGCGATGCTCCGGCCGAGCAAGCTGCCTCCGCACCCGGTACCCCAGGTGCTGAGGATGGGCTTGCCGCCGCTGACTCGGCACCAGCCAGCCCAGGCGCGGCGGGCCCAGCAGGCGAGCCAGCCGCCGATGATGGCGCGGCTGCCCTGCAAGGTGCGCTTGCAGAGGTAGACCAGGCCTATCAGGCCTTGCAGCAGGCCGCCCAGGCGCAGCAGCGACCGCAGGACTTCCCCCAGTCAGTGGCTGCCTTTACCGAGATGGCCGCACAGGTGCAGCGCTTGGCTGAGCAAGCCGGGCAACCAGTGGATGCGGAGCGCTTTGCGATTGCGCCCTTACAGGATGCCGCTGCCGAATCCCAGGCCGAACGCGCCGCCCAGGCCGAAGCGGCCCATGCTCAGCAGCGCCAACTGGCCGACACCTTGGCTCAGGTGGGTGAAGATTTGGCCCAGAGCGCGGCCGAGCCGCTGGCGGAATATTGGTCGCAGCGCACGGCTGAAGAACAGGAATCTCCTGCTGGCCAAGTCGCTGCCGATTGGGGGCAACGCTTGGCCGCGGTCGCCGAATCGCTTAAGGATCAGGGTGAGGAAGTGCGCGCCGCCCAGCAACGACGGGACGAGTGGGGCGGGCAGCTGGCCCAGCAACAGCACGCCGCCTGGCAGGCGGTGGAAGACCCCAGCAGCACTGCCGCCCCCGCAATTCCAAGCGTGGATCTGGCCGATATTCAGGACCACGTTGACGCAGTGGAACGCAGCCGCGAAGGGGTGGAACAAGCGGCGCAGCATCGTGACCTCGCCAGTAGTCGTGACGATCGGCAAGAGCGCGGCCAGCAGCGCCTGGCAGACGCCTTGGCCGAGCATCAGGAAGCCGTGAGCGGCTTGACGCAGAGCCTGAGTCAGCATCTTCCCCAGTTCACAGCCGCGCGGCAGGCTCGCAGTGATGCCTTAGGGGAATTAAGCCAGATGCCCGCCGCCCTGGCCGCGCAAACGGCTGCGGCTGAACGGGAGGCACACACCTTACAGCGAGCTGATGAGGCCTTGGCCACGGTGCCAGCTGCCGCGCCCCAGGACTCCCCCACGGCTGCCCAGGCCCGCGCGGCTGAGCACCTGACTCACGCGGCGCAAGCTCAGGCGCAAGCGGCCGCTGAAGCCGCACCCCAGATTGCCCGTGCCGCCCAGGCTGCCGCTCAGTCCCAGGCCGCCGGTCTACAAAGCGCCTTACAGGCCCACGATCCTCATCTGGATCAGGCCTTGGCCCAGGCCATGACGCCAGCAACCGACACGCCAGCGGTGGCGGCTGGCCCCGGTACCGAAGGCGCGCCCGCTCCCGGTGGTGAAGCTGCTGCTCCCGCCCCCGGTGCCGAAGGCGCGCCTGCTCCTGGCGGCGAGCCCGGAGTCGCTGCTGCTCCCGGTCCCGAAGGTGCTCCTGCTCCTGGCGGCGAGCCCGGAGTCGCCGCAGCTCCCGGCAGTGAAGGCGCTCCTGCCCCTGGGGGCGAAGGAACCCCAACTCCCGGTGCCGAAGGCGCGCCTACCCCTGGTGGCGAGGGTGCCCCCGGTGCCGCCGCCGATGCCGCCCTGGCCCAGGATGATGGTGCCTGGTCCGATCTTGCCGGCCAGGTCGCTGATGCCGCCGCCGCTGCCGCCGCTGCCGGGCAAGCCCCCGGGATGGGCGAGGGGCAAGGTCCAGGAACCGGCGAGGGCCCCGAAGGCGACGGCGCAGGGGATGGCAGCAGCGGTCCCGCCGAAGCCTCCCAGGTCGCCAGCGAGGCTCCCGATGGCATCGACCAAGCCGAATGGGCGCAGCTGGATGAACGTCAACGCCGCGCCATACGTGATCAGTCTGGCAGCCAATTTGCCGAAGAAGAACGCGCGGCCATACGTGCCTATACCCGCCGCCTCTTAGAGGAGGAGTAAACATCATGGTTCGTTGCATACTTTTTATTCTGCTGCTCATGGGCGTGCTCAGCGTCAGCGTATCGCCGCCGCTTGCTGGCGAAGAGCTCAGCGATGAACAAATCATCGCTCGCCTGCAAGAACAACGTCCCGAAGACCGCGCCATTCGCCGAGGTTTGGAATGGCTGCGTGAGCAACAGCTGGAATCGGGTGCGGTTGGTGACCGCAGCCCCACCGCCCTCACCAGCTTGGCGATTATGGCCCATTTGGCCGCCGGGCATGCCATCCACGATCCCGAACACGGGGAGTGGCTGCAACGCAGCCTGGGCTATGTCCTGAGTCAGCAGGAAGACAACGGCTACTTTGGCGAAGCCGACGGCAGTCGCATGTACGGCCACGGCATCGCCCTGCTGATGCTGGCCGAAGCCTTGGGCATGAGCGACGATCCCCTCTTGGATGAAAGCATGCGTGATGCCCTCACCCGCGCCGTGGCGGTGAGTGTCAACGCGGCAAAAATCGAAAAAGATGAGCGCCACCAAGGCGGCTGGCGTTACCACCCTCATTCCGATGACAGTGATCTCTCCCTCTCCGGTTGGCATCTCATGGGCCTGCATGCGGCCCAGCAGGTGGGCATTACCGTGCCCGAAGAAGTCATCCAAGGAGCCGTCGACTACGCCCGGCGCCTCACTAGTGAAGATGGTGAAGTAGCCTATAATCGCCCCGGCGGCGGTGACCGCCCCGGCATCCGCGGCCTGGGCATGCTCTCCTTTGCCATCGGCAAAGCCGAAGACGATCCCTTGGTCGACGCCATCGCCAGCCGCATCCGCGCCGACCCCATTGAATGGCGCGGCCGCTGGCTCTACTACCGCATCTATTACGATGCCGTCGGCATGGCCCGCTCGCGCCCAGAAATATGGCAAAGCTATCGCTCCCGCCTGATCACCATGCTGGTGGACGAACAAGACGAAGCGGGCTTCTGGCCGCAAGCCCCCAGCAATAACGAAGGCAGCCACGGCAAAGTCTATTTTACCAGCATGTGCATCCTCGCCCTCGCCGTC
The DNA here is from genome assembly GCA_007695355.1 of Planctomycetota bacterium. Taxonomy (GTDB): domain Bacteria; phylum Planctomycetota; class UBA11346; order UBA11346; family UBA11346; genus REDP01. The sequence continues at coordinate 5,217 of REDX01000255.1, read as the reverse complement.
GACCGCTACGTCCTGCCCTCCTATCAACGCTAGCCAGAATTATTCTCCGCAGTCCGCCCCAATATCAGCAAAGGCGATTCTTTGCTGATATTGGGGCAGGTAATATTGGGCGTCTAGCTGGACTTACGATTACTCTTAAATCACCTTTTGGGTGAGGTTGAAAATCGTAAGTGTGGTGCAGTTTCAAGGCGTCTGAGGTCTACGTACCTGTGCCCAGTATGGGAATAGCAGCTATGCTAGGACGAAGCAGCATGCCCCAGCTGGCATGTGGCTCAGAGAAAATGTGCCGCAATTGAGATTTTTAGAATGAATATGGATCGACCATGCTTGGTAAGGGTTGAGGACATACCACAAGATTTTTACCTCGGGTGTCTTGACCGTTGCAAGGGTTCAACGTGATTTAGCATGAATTAACAACCAGAAGAGAAGGTGTTTCCAAGAACGTTTGTATAGCGTCTGCTACTGCTTTGTTATGAAACTGTAGGCTCTTTTTATCGCTCTTACCCGATGAGGATGAGATTGTATGTCTGTGTCACCCCATGCCGATCTGCGCGTTGAGCCCTTTTCCCGTTTTGGCAGCTATCTCAATGTGGTGCGTCAGGATGACGCCACCTATCCACCGAGTGAGCGGCACGGGCTCTTTCTGCGGCACAATCATGGCACGCGCTTTTACGATCCCCTGGTGGCGGCGATCACCATTGACGGACAGCCACCCCTGAGCCAATGGGATGAGGCGGTGTTAACCCTGCGCCCAGCCGAGGGCGGCGGGGGAATGGTCAAAATCGTCTTTGATGGCACCCAGGCTCTGCGCTTGTGTGGTGAGGGGTGTAGCTTAGAGCTGTCTTTTTTTCCTGCACCTGGTGCCAGTATGTATCCCGGTGCCGAGGGCGGTTGGGAAATCAATGCCCGAGAGTGTCGGCGCAAGGTGCTTTTGCGCGCGCAAAGTGGGTCCTTGGCTGCTGAAACCGATTGGCAGGGGGAAGTCAGTTCGCATATGCTTGCGCGCTTTACCCCTGGTGATGACGGCACCTGGCAGGGGGCCCTCGACTTTTATCAAAGCACCTGGATTCCCCGCCAACCCCGGGCCTTTACCAAATGCGAGGAAGAGGTGCGGGCCGAGTTTGCTCGTTATCTTGCGCAAACCCTGCCCTGCGATCAGCAGTGGTCAGCCATGCGTCGCCGTGCGGCCTATGTCAATTGGTCGGCGGTGGTGGAGCCCTGCGGACTCTTTCGTCGGCCAGCCATGCTCATGAGCAAGGTGTGGATGAGCCAGGTGTGGAGTTGGGACCACGCCTTTAACGCCATGGCCCTGATGCCGGGGGATCCGCAATTGGCTTGGGATCAGATGCTGCTGATGGCCGATCGGCAAAACGAGCACGGTGCCTTTCCCGATGCCCACAACGATGTGCACGAGCACTTTAATTTTTGTAAACCGCCCATTCATGGCTGGGCCCTCTCCCATTTGCGCGCCCAGCGGCCGGACTTTTTTACCCCCGAGCGTCTGCGCCAGGCCCTGTCGTGGCTGGAGCCGTGGACCCGCTGGTGGCTCAATCACCGCCTATGGGAGGGTGACGGCCTGCCCGTCTATCTGCATGGCAATGATAGTGGCTGGGATAATAGCACCTTCTTTTTACAGGGGGTGCCGGTGATCACCCCTGATCTCCCCACCTTTCTCATTGTCCAGTGTCAAGAACTCGCGGACCTGCACACTCAGCTGGGGCAGGGGCATGATGCCCAGCATTGGCGCTCGCAGGCGCAGCGACTGTTCAAGCTGCTCATGAGCACCCTGTGGAATGGCAGGCGCTTTATCGCTTTGCGCATGCCCGACAAGCGGGTGGTTGCCGCCGACACCCTGATTGAGGCCACGCCCTTACTCCTGGGGGAACTCCTGCCCAGCGATGTGCGCAGTACAGTTGTGGCGCGCCTCCAGCGCTATCTCACCACTCACGGCCTGGCCACCGAGCACGTGGACAGCCCCCACTACACCCCTGATGGCTATTGGCGCGGACCCATCTGGGCACCGTCAACCATGCTCATCTGCGATGGCCTCCGACGCAGCGGCGAACCTGCCCTGGCCGCTGACATCAGCCAACGCTTTGTCGCCATGTGCGCCCAATCCGGCTTTGCCGAAAACTTTAACGCGCAAACCGGCGCACCCCTGCGCGACAAGGCCTACACCTGGACCGCCAGCGTGGCACTGCTCTTGGCCAATCAGATTGCTGGTGCACCTCGTTGAGCGATGTACGTGTCTGCGTGCCTACAGTACCAAGGGGGCGGCGGCTGGGATGAGTGTTGCAGAAGTGAACGTATGAGCTCAATCATCTGGGTCTTGATTCCGTCAGGGAGCTTGGCACTGTACTCATCCCATGCATAGACAAGCACTTGTGAAGAGTTTATGGGGGGCAGCTCTCGCCCTAGGACCGGCTGTTTGTGGCGGGTTATTATGGTCTGGAGAAGATGAAAACCCTCCCACGCTCAGTCTTCGCCACGCGCCTCCTGTGCATGGCTTGCATGATGTGACCTTAATTGATGACCGCCTTTGGACCGCAGCGGTGTCGCGCCGTCCCCAGTTAATTAGTACTGCTCCGGCAGCGGTGGTCGTGCTCACCGACGAAGATTTGCGTCTGTCGCCCGCCGCCAATTGGGCCGATCGTTTGCGTTACGTCGCAGGCGTAGATGTGTATCAGTCGCGGCATGCCCAGTACGACGTGGGCCTTCGTGGCTATAACGCTCTTACGAATCAACATCTTATTATCCGTGTAGATGGCCGCGAGTTTGGCCGTTCGGTTACCGGTGAACAGTATGGTCATTGGTCGGGATTTATGTTTCTTTCGGATATTGAGCGCGTGGAGGTGGTAAAGGGGCCCTCATCAGTGACCTATGGCGCCAATGCTTTTGGGGGAGTGATCTCCCTGACGGGTCGGCGGGTGGGTGATGAGCCAGAAGTGCACTTTCACAGTCATATTGGCAGTTATGGCAAGCGGGAGGTGGATGCTACGGTGCTCCTTCCCCTGGCCAGCGCATGGCAGGGGCTGGATGGCTTTACCATGAAGGTGAGCGCTGGATATACCGAGGCCGAACCGCGTCCCGGTACCACCTTGGAGGTGCAGGAATCCCATCCGCGTTTGGGGGATACAGGCGATAAAGATATTCAGGCCCATCGCCAGCGCGTTATTCTTGGGCGGCGTTGGTTAGATGATGCCGTAGCGCTTGAAGTCGAATATGCTGGCAAGCAGATGCATGACCAGGCCCTTACCAGTCCCTATACCGCAGTGACCTCCCAGGGTGAATTTGAAGAACATGGATTTGGCGTCCTTCTGCGCAGTGAATGGGGGCAAATTCGTCATTGGCGGCAACGTACCAATGCAACCTGGTCCAGTGAGTACATTCGCTATTTAGGTGATTTACCCCCAGCGGGACGCGGCGACTTCTACTATAATCAGGCTGGTTTTCGTGACCGTCGCCATAGCACCGAAGTCGATACGGCTTGGACCATGGGTGACCACACGATTAGCATAGGTGGCGCCTATCAACGCTGGGGCAGCACCTCGAATATTTGGTCGCGGGAAGCCCATTTTATGGAGCGTGATACCTGGGCTACCGTTACGAATCGTAGCTGGGGTGTTTTTGCCGAAGATCAGTGGATCATTGACGATCAATGGTCGCTCACGGCAGGACTACGTTTTGATCATGACTCCCGCGTCGGAGAAAACTGGTCCCCTCGTATCGGGCTCAATTATATCATTGATGAACAGCAGTTTTTGCGCGTTTCTTATTCTCAGGGATACCGCATCCCTAATATGATCGAAAACCATATCCAGGTGTACTTTTATGAATCAGACCCCGATCTTGATGCTGAGCGTATTCAGGCAGTAGAAGCAGGATATGAACGGCAATTTGTTGATGATCGCGGCTCATTAGTGGTTAATGCCCATTATTCACGGGCAGAAGATCTTATTACCTTTGAACCCTTGCCCGAGGCAGAGATGCAGGCCAACTGGCTGCAATGGGTGATGAGCCTGCAAGGACTTGATCCCGATGAATACCCCCGAACACCTGGGCCATTTTTTGCCTACACCAACAGCGATAATCCAGTGACGGTGTGGGGTGCCGAAATCTCAGGATCGTGGCTTGTGGAGCAGATTGCTGGTGGTGATATCAATCTGTGGGGTAATGCCACCTGGCAGCGTTTCCGCCATAAAGACCGCACGCGATACCAGAGTGACGGCTTTATCGATCCCTTGTCAGGCGAAACCATTTTTGCCTTTGATGGCGAATTACCCCGCGATATCAACGCTCCACCAGAGTGGAAGGCCACTTTGGGCGCGAGTTGGGATAATCAGCATTGGCACCTGGGCGTGGCTGGTCGCTATGTCGGTTCACGTATCATTTTCAGTCAGGGGAATACTTTCTGGCGCCAGCAACCTGATCCCGATATGCCAGATCTTGCTGTGCAGCGTATTGATGCATACATGGCCTTAGATTTCCATGCTGCCTGGCGGCGGCACATAGGGGCGAGCCTCCTGTGGCTACGAGCTGGGGTGATGGATGTATTCGATTCTGCCCATTATGAATCCTATGAACGGTCACAAGCGGAGTTAGAAGCCGATGATGCCAAGTCTTGGACTTCAGAAGTAGGCCGTTCATGGTACTTGGCCCTAGACTGGCAATGGTAATATTGGCCCTAAACTGTTGAACATGGTTGGACAAGAAATTTACGTCAATGATGCGCCCGTGCCCCTGTCATCATCCATGACTGTTCAGACATTACTCGAACACCTAGGACACCACGATGCTCGTGGCCTGGCAGTAGCCGTGAATGATGCAGTGCACCCCCGGTCGCAATGGGCCAGACAGCAGCTGCATGCAGGTGATCGCATTACCTTAATTCGGGCGGCAGCGGGCGGCTGAGTGGCCACTATTGTGGCTGTAGTGCATCCACCGCTACCAGCGGAACGCGGCCTGATCTGCACGCTTTTGTCGATCCCCAGTCTACGAGACGCTTACCCGGCGACTTTGATTATCAGATCAATTGTGTCACGGACGCCGATGAACTGACGGCAAAGGTGGCTCTGCTGCGAGGCCGTTCTGGATTCATGAAGACGAGACTGAAGCGGGACTGAAGCGGGACAGGTGCTTAGGTGTCCGGAAATTCCAAAAATAAAATAAGGCCATATGTCCTATCAGGCCACATGCCTGACATTGGTAAGCTGGTTG
>REDX01000269.1 GCA_007695355.1 Planctomycetota bacterium | reverse complement strand
CCAGCGCCGATGGTGAGCTGACCGCGTGGCTGGATGAACGGGTGCAGCCCTTTGCTTTATTGCCGGCGCAAATTCGCGCCATGCGCGAAGCCTGGGATGCGGGCGATTACCACTGGGCGCCCTTTCGCCAACATTTCGCCATGGCTGCCGAGGATTGGAACACGGGTTTTCTCGATGGCGCGGCGGTGCTCGATACCCGCGATGACGAGGCCCGCTGGCAGGTGAAGGTCCAAGGGTTTTCTGCTTCGGCACAACGGCTGCGCCGGCAATTGGGCCAGGCCGAGCGGCAGGGGTCGGGCGCGTCCTGCATCCTGGTGGCCCACGATGGCGAGGAGGCCTGGCGTTTAGGCGAGGAATTAGCTCGGGCGCGGCAGCAGGGCCCTCCTCAGCTGTGGCAGGATGACACTCCGCTGCAGGCAGGGGTGTGGGTGGTGGAGGCAGAGCAGGAGGCGCTGGTCTATGCGGCGGCGGCCTGGGCCCAGGCGCTGGTGATTGATGTGCCGCCCCTGCACGAACGCAGCATGGATGTGCCGCATATGGCAGTGGCCCTTTTGGGCCGCGTGCACCGCCAGCATCAGCGCCTTGGTGCCCCCCGGGCCTTGGCCCAGGATCCCCGCCTATTGGCCTGGCTCGCCAGTTGCCACTGGCCCCACGGTAGTGCTGACCTGCGTGCCTACCTTGCCGGGCGCCTGCAGGCAGACGCGGCTGGCGATTGGTCGCAGCCTGACCCCAGTCTGCCCCGCTTGCCTGCCGTGGGCCACCCAGCCCTGCTGCAGGGGGGCCTGGCCAGTATGGATAGCCTGCGCGGGCAGTTGCTGCGCTGGGCCATGGGTGGTCACAGCACTCAGGCCGCTGCCCTGGCCAGCCTTGGGCTGAATACCCGTGACCTCCCAGCTTGGGCCTGGGCACCATCTTTTCCCAGTCGCCGTGCCCCACCCCGTCGCCTGATCTGGGCAGGGGGACAGTGGGAGGATCCATGGCTCTAGAACCGTGTCAGGTTTTTTTTAAATAGATCCCCGTGAAATGGTCCGGGCTTTGATTCACTGGCCGTAATCGTTGCCGGCGCGGCGGCCCGCTAGGCGTTTGATTTCCAGGCATGGTTATAGCCTTTTTCCGGGTGGACGATCATCCCCTCTGCAACGCGGATGCGAACAATGGCCACTAATTACGTATCCTGTGCTCTGCTTCGGCGATCAATGCGGCGAGGGTGACGGTGAGGGCGTTGTCGCCCCAGCCGTGGTCGATGGCCATGGCGGCAATGCGACGACTGGTGGGGAGGTAGCTGTGTAGCCAGTCGCTGCCGAGGCTGGCCATGCCCTCGCGGAGGTTATCACAGCGGTCGGCGAGTTTAATGAGGATGGCCTCGCCATCGCCGCTGGCGGCGAGACGATCGAGGCTGGCGGTTTTGGTTTCATCCGCTGCGCCCACACGGTTGCGGCCCTTACGGCGGGTGAGGAGATCAACGAGTTCGTGCACGCGAGGAGGAAAGTCATCAATGGAGTGTTCGGTGTCTTCACGGACATCGTGAAGGAGGGCGGCCGCGATCACATGGGGATCAGGGCAGCAGCAGCGGAGGCTTTCGGCCACACGCAAGGGGTGGAGGGCGTAGGGATCTTTACCGCCTTTGCGATATTGGCCGGTATGGGCCTCGACGCAGACGAGGGTTGCGCGGGCAATGAGGGACGAGTCACAGAAGACATTGGCGGCTGGGTGGGGATCGTTCATGGGATTTCCTTTAACAATGGTTGCTGTCGGTCATGGAGGCTGAGAGCGGTCTATTCGATGGCCGCAAGAACCTTGGCTTCCTTGTCGCTGCCATCAATGAAGTGCCCCGTTAAGACCTCTTCATAATCTTCCTCCAAGGCCTTGCCGAGGCTGTCCTCATCGCGGGCAGTGACGAGCCATTCGCCCCACACGCAGGCTGTGGCATCGTGGGTGCGGCCCTCCCACTCCTCCTCGCCGTCGCCATCTTCGTAGGCGTCGACATGCGCATTCCACTCATCACAGTCGTTGCTGATGGCATCAAAGGCATCGTGGAGGTCCGAGAGATAGGCTTCCGCAGCATCGGTATCACTGAAGATGCGTAAGCCGCCGAGATGGCCGGGGAGGATGCAGCCTGCTTCAGGGTGGGCGGCGATGGCAAAGATAATGTGGAATTCGCGCATGGTGGATTCAGCAGCGGCATCGGTCATGGGAAGGACTCCAGTGGGGTGCAGGGAGAGAAGGGGGAAGGGACAGGAGGGGGGGCAGCACGGTTTCGGCTGCCGTATCGAGAGGTAGCATAGCCTGGGCGCGGATGCTTCCCACGGGGCAGCAGTCCGAAGAAGTCGGTCTCAGGCCCCCTGTCAGCCCATCGGCGTTTTACGAGACTGCGTATCACCCCGTAGAGAGAGAAACCCATGACCACCACCCCCTATGGCTTTTGGATGAATCGCCGCGGCCGCCTCGTGCCCATTCTTGAACACGGCCGCGCGATTATCGCCCACCCCCGGCGCTATGGCCTGACCAAGGCCCAGGTCGCCGCCATAGTCGGCAGCGAAGGGGAGGCCTATAATCCGCAAGACCGTGCCCCTACCTCACCCCGCGGTCGCCTCTACCGTCTGGTTATGGATGCCGGCTGGGTACGCATACGCGGCGGCCTTTCCGGCTGGTCGATTCAATTCGCCGGCGATAGCGCCCAGGTGGCCCGCCTCCTCCTGCGTCATCTTGCCCCCGAATACTGGGGCCCAGCCAGCGCCCTGCGTTTCGAAGACCTTGCCAGCGGCGAGATTCTGCAGGGATTTCCGGCTGACTTGGTCCCACTGGCTCAGGGAGTTCATTAATTCTCTGTTGTTAACCTGGACACCCTGTGGGCTTGGGGGATTCAGCGCGATCAACTGCTTCAACGATGACCCCCGATTAGGCCACCATCGCCGCCAGCGGCGAAGCCTTGGATGTAGGCGGCGCTTACGGCATCGACGAGTTCCAGGGGAGGGTCCGGCAAGCGGGAGCGGCTGCAGGGCTTGCCGACAACGCTGGGGGCTTGTTCGAGCAGGGTGGTTAGTAGGCCGTAAATACCCCAGAAGCAGTGGTCTTGCACGCTTTGCCAGGTGCGCCCAAAGGGGCGATCCAGGGGTGTGGGGTTAATAAGGGCGGCGAGGGGGAAGATGTGTGCTCCGGGGGGGTGGGCGAGGCCGGCGGCATGCCAGCGACGGGCGACGCGGGTCAAGGATGCCTGGGCGTAGCAGGTGGCGAGGTGGAGTTGGAACCAGGGATTATCGCGATAGCTCGCGGCCTGGGCTGGATCTACTGCCGGGCCATAGGTATCGAGGGCCTGCAGGGCGGCGTTTTCAAGGGCACAGACGCTGGCCAACTCGGCAGGCACTTCGGCGGCGGCGTTGTAGCAGTGGTGTTCGACGGAGGCGACATGGGTGGGCGGTGGTGGATGGGTCATGGGGCTGACTCCTTGGGTGAGAGGGAACGCAGACGGTGGTGAATGTGGCTGCGGAATTCCGACCAATTTCGCCCCCCGGCCTTCGCCGTCGATCCCTCACTGTGCTCTTGAGCGCTGGCATACAGGGCTTGCCAAACCCTGCGCTGAAAGGCCACGGGATGGGGGCTGAGGACGGCGTGGAGACGGGAGAGGAGGCGCTGACTGGTGAATCGGCGGCCGCAATGGATGAGGGTTGCCGCTAATTCGCTCAGGATGCTGTCCCAGGGATTATACCACGAGGGGCCGTTGGCGGGAGCTGCGCTGAGTTCGTCGCCATAGGCTGCCACCGCGGCAATGGCGAGACCCACCTCGCGGTGATTCCATGCGCGGTGGTCTTGGAGCACTAAAAGGGCATCCCAGGCCTGACGCTCACGGGCGGTGCCAGGGGGAGGGGATTCGACCATGTCGGTAGTATTCAGCGCTGGCCCCATGCTCACCCCATGGTTTGGGCCCGTAATAATGCGGTGCATGCGCACGGGGATGACCTGAGCTGGGTCAAAAATGACCGCCTCGCAGGATGTTGGGTGATGGGGATCATCACCGTGGGTGCGATAGAGCCCGCCGCCAGTACAGCGAGCAATGGCGCTGCGAATGCGGTTCATGGTGGTAAACCAGGGCTCTCTGGGGGTATTGGTGCCGATGTGATTGTCCGGATGATGGACATGGTAGGCATAGAGCGCTGCCCAGTCGCGGCGGCTGAGGTGTTTATTGGCAGGAAGGATTTTCCAGGGGTGTTTGCCGAGAATGGCCGGCCCATAGCGACGGCAGAGGGCGGCTAGGTGGGCGGGATCGGGCTGACTGAAGGCATCCAGGCGCACACCTGGTGCCAAGCGGCAGACGATCACCACTCCATCGCTGCCGTGATTATAGGCCCATTCAGCGGCGTCAGCGCAGCGATCGCTGACATACACGCCCACGCCATACCAGTGGCCCCAGCCACCTCCCGCATCACGGCGAAATCCGCCGCGCCAAATCGCCGCCGCTGCGCTGCGGGAGGTGCCGTGATACCAGAGAGATTGCGTGCCAATGGGAAGGGCGGCCATGGGGTCTCCGGGGGGGAAGCGTTGCGGGCAATGATTGCCTGATCCCCCATACTATCAGACCGGTGGATAAGGCCCGGGGGGCCTGATCCGGAATAAACGGTTTGGGCCGCGTACCGGAAAAAGGCGACTGGGTCTCCCTGTCGCGAGGGGGTGAGGAAGGGTAGGTTTGACAGTGTCCGCGTTGCAACAGTCCGCGTCGCCACTCGCCCCTTACCACCCCAGCAGTTACGGAGCCCAGTCATGGCTAAATCCCCATCGTCTCCCAAGGGCCAAGTCACCAAGGTGCGCAATGCCCTGCGCGCCCTGCGCCTGCGTCATCCCGATGGGAAGGATGCCGAGGCCTGGGCCCAGCGCTATGGCTTTACGAGCACTGAGGCCCTCGAGCGCCTTGAGGCCCTCGACTTCAACGGCAGCCTAAATGCCTTGGTGGTTTATCTGCAGGCCTTAGATGAAGATCCCTGGCCGTGGCTAGACCGCATTGATCAGGCCTTGTGGCGCCAGCACACGGAGAAGTATCGCCATAGTCTGTTGATGGCGCTAGTCCGTGCCATTAAAGGTATCTACCCAGATGTGCGCCGCTCTTATCTTGGTCCGCCGTGGACCAGTAATCCCCTTGGTTGGTTGGTGTGGCGGCGTTTGGTGGCCCATGGCCTTGCCATCGAGCAGGCGGCCGCCGTATTGGCACCGGGCACCACCGATCCTATGACACGCCTGCGTCTCCTCATTGCCACCGGCTGGCTTATGGACGCCAGCGATGGCGAGCCCCTCTGCCGCTGGCTAGGCCACGGCAGCGCTGGGCCTGGGCCGGCCCTCCTTGAGCGTCATCGCCGCTGGTGGCACTATGCCAAGCCGGAACACTGGAAGGCCACCCCGCCGGAGGGGGCGAGACCGGAAATTGTCATTCGTGGCCCCCTGAATGGCGGCTTCCAGTCCATGGCTTCTCGCAGTAACACCATAGACTGTATTGCCCAGGCTCGCGCAGCCGTGGCGGCGACCTCGGATCCCCGCCAACACATCGAGGCGGTGATGGTATTAGTGCACCATGTGGTGTACGATAGCGGCCGCAGACGCTTCGACGATGTGGCATTGGTGGCAGAGGTGAGCGAAGCCCTTGCCCTGCGCCAGGAGTGGACAGCCCTGGCCGAACTCAAAGCGAGGCTCCAGCCCCTGGCCAGCGCCTGTGAGGGGGTATGGCTCGACTTTTCCCTGACCCCTGCCCTGCAAGCGGTGGAGGAGGCGCTGGGCAAACAGTATGGCGCTAGGGTTGATGAATGATGTGGGGAGTGCTTTGTGCTGTCTACGCCATGAGATAGCAGCTGCCGTGGCAACGAATCCTGCGCAATGCGCCACCCAACCACTCGAGAAATGGATTATGCATTAAGACGGATTATACTTGAACCGTCTTAATGATTAAGACACCTCCATAATATGGAAATCGCCTTCGACAGTCTTATCGCCGATGGCCAGGAGCGACCGTTGCCAGCGCTGGTGCGCCGCAGCCTCATCTGCAGGCGAGCGCCTGGAAACACATTGGCCGTGATCGGCATGCGGCTAACAGGGAAAACCTGATATTGTTGCCTGCAGGTGCAGAACCTGTTAACGGCTGGGGTAGCTCGTGAACACAGACGCTCCATCAACTTTGAAGATGAACATCTGTGGGGTTTTGGCCCAGCAGTCTGGGCAATCGGTCTTCGGCCCACAGACAGGCGGAGTTACGGGCATTATGCGGCCCGCGGGCCTGGACCACCGCAAGCTCGTGATTGAGTTCGATACTAGCGTGGTGGGAACCGTATTGCAGATGCAGATAATAGGCGCGGCCTTCGCGGCCGGCACGAATGTAGGATGCGGAGCCGATGCAGTGATGCATGGCAGCCCCTTCGTCCATGAGATCGCCGACGGTGGCCAGGATGCGCAGGTGGATGGGACTGCTGGCCGACAGCTCAGGTAGTGCCACCGGTAGGGGGGCGAGGGGCGTCTCGGGGCTGAGTAGGTGGCGGCCGCGTTGGTAACGCTGCAGCTCTGGCTGTGCGTGCCAACGCATACTATGGCGAACAAACTGGCTGATGGTGGGGCAAGCATCCGGACAGTCAAAGCAGTCGCTGATACTGCTGAGGGTGTGGTCGGGATTCGCCGGGGCAGCTCCGCGCAGATGCTGGTGTAGCCAGCGCTGGATACTCTGTTGGAGATGCTCTGGGTCGCAGGCGATGGCAATGCTGGTCATGGGATGGGGTTCATCACGGGCCATACGCGCTGCCAGCACGAGGCCAACCAACAGGCCGAGACCAGTGAGGGGTCGGCTCAAGGGGAGGCGGTGGAGATCGCAGAGGTGGGCAGTGCCCAGGGCAGGCCAATCGCTGAGGCAGAGTGCGCCGAGGCTGCGGCGGAGGCTGCGTGAGGGGGGGACGGGATGGCTGCAGGCGGCCGCCCAGCCCTGGGTGAGAAGGACCGCAGTGCGCTCCTCGTCGGCTGCGGGCTGACTGACCAGGGCGCTGAGGATAATGGCTGCGGCATCATGACGCAGAACATCACGGACGAGGTATGGATGCTGCCAAAACGCCTGGTGGGTGAGGGGGCCGAGGTGGGCTTGGCCCCGGTTGCGGACTCCAGCGGCGCTGAGGCGGTGGCCGAGGGCGAGAACCACTGGCGGTACCACGCTGGCTTCGGCCTTGCGCAGGGCTTGGCTGAGGGGCTGCTGCAGATGCTGCTGCCACCATTGGTGGGTATTGAGCACATTTCCAGGGAGCTGACCTTCGCACAGCCCCCGACCCTGGAGGGCAAGGTCCGTAGCGAGCTGCGCCGGCAGGCGTTGGGCCTCGGCAAGCACCGTACGAGGAATGAAAGCGGCGCGGCGAATCCACAGCGCTTGCAGGCGCTGGGCGAGTTCGTCCCCTTCAAGGGGCACGCCAGCCAGCGCATAATCCCGTCGCTGGCCGTCGCTGTCAGTGATGTCCCAAGCCGTGCCGAGCCAGCGCCAGCGTAGGCCGACCCACGCGTTGAGGCGCAGTTCGATGCCCTGGTCATGGTGCTGGATCAGCGGGGCTGCCCGATCTGGAGTCAGCACGCCGTGGTGGCGGAGGTGGGCGCGGAGATTGCCACGCATGCGCGTAAACAGGGCGCTGAGCACGGGTGCCAATCGCCGATGAAGGCCAGGGCTGTGGTCCATCGCATCCAGAAGGCAGCCGATTTCGGCCCAGCAATCGCTGGCATCGCCACGCCGTGGCTCCACATCCACATCAAGGTCCGCAGCCAGCCGACCCCGTCCGCGCGGGGTCTTCAGGCGCGAGATGAAGCAGGTCTGCCACATGGCGACCACTCGCTGCCAGCCTGGCTCAGGAAGCTCCCGCGCGGCGATCAGGGTTGCTGCCACGGCATGCCGAATCAGAAGGCTGCCAACCCGGCCAGGGATGTGCCACCAGGGAGCATTGCGCAGGATGCCCAGGGCCTGGCGCCAAGGCAGCTGGGCAAGCCAGGCTTCCGCTGCTTGCGGATTACCAGTCAGCGCTGCGTAGATGGGGGGCTCGGCAAACCATCGCCGGCGCCAGCGCCGTAGCAGGGCCCAGGTGGTGATGGGGTGGGTGCAGTCCCATAACTGACTGATCAGGCGCTCGCTAGAGCGGGCTGCCTGGCGATGGTGATGGGCACTGATAGCCCGCTGGCTGATGCGCCGGATATCGCGCATGACAAGACCGCGAGCAGGCAGTACAGGTAGGCGACCAGCACTGGCGCTACTTGCGCTAAACCCCTCAGGCGTCATCGCTGCCAAGGCCCGTGAATGAGGGTGAGCGGAAGGAAGATGCGGAAGCTCATGACCAGCCAAGGCAGCCGAGTCACCGTTCTGACAGAGGCTGGCATCTTTCATAAACATGGCGCGCCAGGACCAGTTCCAGCCCTCACGGACGCTAGCCAGCCGCTTGCGGCTACCGGGTTTTTTCCTGGCAGAGACTCCATGACCCGCCGATTTCGCTGGTTGACTTTTGGGTGGGAACGGATATGAGATTACTGCCACACACGGGGTGGCAATTTTCCTGGTTGGTGTCGCATGGCCTCAACGCCTTAGCCGCCAGGACCGCCTTTAAGCATCATTGACAACCTGCAACCGTTGCGCGAGCGGCCCAATGCTCGCCGAAACCCAGGGACCGCTCGCGGACCAGTCAGGGCAATGGCTTAGGGCATTTTTGTGATGCCTCGAGCATGCCATGAGGGATCGCTTTTCCGAGGCGCTCGCAAACGGCGTGCTAAACCCTGTGATAGCGTTTCGTTAGCGAGTGGGCTGTTGCAGCGGGTGATGGTGCTGAATGACGGTGCGACAACCAGATACCCCACCGCCGCCGTGG
>REDX01000267.1 GCA_007695355.1 Planctomycetota bacterium | reverse complement strand
GCCACATACTTCGTTAAGGCTCTAAATCTCAAGGGGCCTTCCGGTGATGATTTTTCCTTTGGGCCCTCGTTCAGAGGTAATGGTCGTGTATTGGTGATCAGACTGCAGTTGACCCCGCCCCGAGTTGGGCACCATGGCATGGCTATGGCCACTCTGCACAATCCCATCCTGTCCGGCTTCAATCCCGACCCCTCGATTTGCCGGGTGGGCGAGGATTATTATATTGCCACCTCCACCTTTGAGTGGTTTGGCGGGGTTATGATCTATCACTCCCGGGACCTGCTGCATTGGCGCATGATCGGGCCGGCGCTAACCCGGGTTTCGCAATTGAATATGCTGGGTAACCCTGACTCCTGCGGGGTGTGGGCGCCCTGCTTAACCCATGCCGATGGACTCTTCTGGCTGGTCTACTCCGACACCAAGAGCTGGCAGCAGGGCTATAAGGATGTGCATAATTACGTGGTCACCTGCACGGACATTGAGGCCGGCGACTGGTCAGACCCCATTTACCTGAATTCCTCGGGCTTTGACCCGTCCCTCTTTCACGATGAGGATGGGCGCAAATATATTCTCAATCAACTGTGGGATCATCGGCCGGGCCGTCACCCCTTCGCCGGCATTGTGATTCAGGAATTCGATGTGGCGGCCCAAAGCTTGGTTGGCCCCATCGTCAATATCTTCCTCGGCACCGAGGCCAAGGTAACCGAGGGCCCCCACCTCTATCGCAAGGACGGCTGGTATTATTTGCTTACCGCCGAAGGCGGCACCGGTCGCCATCATTGCGTGACCATCGCCCGCTCGAGCTGTCTACTTGGCCCTTACGAGGTGCATCCGGACAATCCCATTCTCACCAGCCGTCACAACCTGGACCTGGTCCTGCAAAAAGCCGGTCATGCCGACCTAGTGGAGACCCAGAACGGTGAATGGTGGATGGTGCACTTGGCTTCCCGTCCCCTGGCGGGCCAATCCATCCTTGGCCGTGAAACCTGCATCCAGCGCCTGGAATGGCCGGCGAATGATTGGCCACGCCTGGCGGGCGGCGGCTGCGAACCACGGATGGAATGGCCGGCGCCCCAGTTGCCCGCGCACCCTCAGGCTGGTCCACCCCAGGAATTGACCTTTAGCGAGAACCGGCTGCCGGCCTGTCTGCAGTCCCTGCGCATCCCAGTAGACGATTCCTGGGCCAGTCTCAGCGCCCGCCCCGGGGCCCTGCGGTTGCGCGGGCAGGAAAGTCTTGCCTCCCGGCATCGCACATCCCTGCTGGTGCGCCGATTGGTGGACTTCCATGCCCGGGCCGAGGTGGCGCTGGATATCGCACCTCGGGATTTCCAGCACATGGCCGGCCTAGTGGCGATCTACGACAGCGCCTCCTGGTGCTACTGCCATGTCTCCGCCGATGCCGAGCGCGGCCGCGTCCTGCGCCTGGAGTGGAGCCACGATGGTTCCTTTGGTGGCGATGCGGGCAGCGTGGTTACCCTGCCTGAAACAGGCACGGTGGAGATTGCCCTAGAGCTGCGCCACCTCGAACTGCGCTTCTTCTGGCGCTGCGCTGGCAGCGACTGGACACCCATTGGCTGGCCGCGACCGGCGGATTTCCTAGGCGATGAGTATGGTCGTCACGGCCACTTTACCGGCGGCATGCTGGGCTTTGCCTGTCAGGATTTGAGTGGGCAAGGTGCCCACGCTGATTTCTTGCGCTTCTCCTATTCCCCCTTGTAAGCAGTAACGAAGGAAACCTTTCTCATGACAACTCCTCTCATCGGTGCAGGAGGCGAGGAATGGCTCGCCATGGACGAAACTACCGGTTACAACCCACAGGCCGAGGCCGATACCATCCACGGTGCCGCCGCAGCCATTCCTCAGATTCGCCAGCGGGATGTGTCACTGCACCTGGTGGACCGTGCTGGCAAGCCCCTGGCTCATACCGCCGTCGAGATAGAGCAAACCGAATCGGCTTTCCTATGGGGGCATAATCTTTGGGGTTTGGATAGGGCGGTGCGCGAAGGCCGGCAGAATCGTGATGATGTGCGCACTGAATGCCGTCTCATGAGTCAATTACTCAATGCGATGAATGCCCTTCATTATTGGACTGAGCGGCCTCGGAATGATGGGCCCAAAAGTGAAGACCAGCAGGGCTATCCCACCTACGAACATCTGCAGTGGTGCGTTGACTGGGCGAATAGTGAAGGCCTGATGGTGAAGGGTCATCCTTTGTTTTGGACGGTGCCCAAGGCGGTGCCTGATTGGGTGCAGGCCTACGACAGCTATGAAACCCGCATGGCCTTTTTGGAAGTGCGTATTCGCTCCATCGTTAAGCGGTTCAAGGGAAAAATACGCATTTACGATGCCGTAAACGAGCCCATGTGGGAGCCGGCTTTTAAGGATCTGCCAAAGCGCACTTGGCCGCAGATGACGCCGATTGCCGATATTGCTGATTATATTGAACCGGTGCTTCGCTGGGCTCGCGAAGAAGACCCGGATGCCTGTTATTTGATCAACGAATACGGAGTTTGTTTGGATGATCATAAGCCTTGTGGAATGCCTGGGAGTGATGGCTCTAAGGTGACGCCGCATAGCCAATTTATGCGTTATCTCGATCTCTTAGACGAATTGGATCGGCGGGGCGCAGCCCCAGACGCAGTGGGTCTCCAGGGTCACACCGGCGGTTGGGGACATCACGATCGTGATATGGCCACCTATGGCATGATCCAAGAACGCTGTGGATTACCGGTGCATATCACCGAATTTTGGGCCCATACCAAGCACCTGGAAAAGGCCGGCATGCCTGCCGATGAGATTCAAGCCCGCCAGTGGGAATACGTGCGTAACTGCGTAACCTGTGCCTTTGGCTCTCCTGCCGTTGAGGCCTTCTTCTTCTGGGGCATGAGCAAGGATTTGTTTAGTATCTTTGGCAATGGAGGCATTGAGGCCAAGCCTCTCTATGGCCACCTCAAGCGACTCTTGCATGAAGAATGGCGCACTCGCCTGAGCGCCACTACCGATGGCGATGGCTGCCTGCGCTTCCGTGGCTTCCACGGGGATTACGCCCTGCGGGTCAAGCAGGGCGGCAGCGGGCAGCGCAGTGGGTTTACCTTTAGTCTGCCCCTAGGTGCTGACCCCTTTGTCCACAGCCTGCGCCTGCCGCACCGTTAAAGCCTAATCCCCCGAAGCGATTGCCGCGATTGCCCGTCAATCGCTTCTCGTCTCCCCGGCTTTCGCCGGGGAATGCCAAGGTGGAGCCGGGATCCCCCTTGCGTTCAGGGGGGGGAGGGGGAATAGTTCGTCGTATGGTGACGAGTGCGACGGATATTGAGTGGTTTGCTGGGCCTGCTTTGGCTCCCGGTTGGCCACAAAGCTTGCCGCAGTGGTGGCAGCAGGCCGCGCAGCGGTCTGGATTGGGCGTGGTACTCGAAGATGGTCCATCTTTATGGAATTGGCAACAGCTCTTAGACACCGCCCAGCGCTGGGCCGCTGATCCCTGCTGGCAGGGGGTGCTGCCAGGATCTCGGGTGCTGATTTGTGCGGCCAATGGCGTCGATCACCTTTTGGCGGAATTGGCCTGCTGGCTGCGCGGTGGGGTGGCGGTGCCGGTGGCTGCGCACCTGCCTGGGGCGGTACTCGTCGAGATTCGCAATCGAGTGGCGCCGGTGCTCTGTCTCGGCGATGCTGCGGCCCCGGCCCTGCTGCAGGCGCAGCCCATTGCCGCCTGGGCCCAGGCCCAAGGCCATCGGCCCTGGCCGATCCATGCCGCTGAACCCGATGACCCGGCGCTGATTTTATTTACCAGCGGGTCCAGCGGGCGGCCTAAGGGCGTGGTGCTGAGCCATCGCAATATCTGTTCGCAGCAGGCTGCCTTTGCCGCCCTCTGGCCGGACTGCGGCCCGGGGGATCGGGTGGTGGGCTACCTGCCCTGGTACCACAGTTTTGGCGCCCTGGCCGAACGGTTATGGGTGATGGGCCAGGGAATGCGTTTGATTATTGCTCCTGCTGGTGGTCATGATGCCGAGGCCCTGGTGTCGTGTCTGGCAAAACATCAACCCCAGGTTTTTATGTCGGTGCCCAAACTCCACCATGTGGTGGCCCAGTCGGGGGTGCTGCGCGCGGCGCATACCCGCTGGGTTTTTACCGCCGGGGCTCCTTTAGGGGCCGCTGCCGAGGCCGCCTATGCCTGCAGTGGGATTGCGGTGGTAGAGGGTTGGGGGCTTACCGAGGCCAGTCCTTCGGTGACGATATCGCGGCCTCATCAGCCCCGTGGCGGCGGCCTTGTCGGCCATCCCATCCCTGGGGTGGCAGTGGGATGCGCAGCAGATGGCGAAATTCTCATTCGCAGTCCTGGGGTGATGTTGGGTTACCTTGACGATGCTTATGCCACCGGCAAAGCCTTAATCTCCTGCGATGGCGAGCGGGTGCTGCGTAGTGGCGACCTTGGCCATTGGTGCGAGCACGGCTTGGTTGTCGAGGGCCGCCGCGATCAGCAGCTTAAGCATCCGAATGGTGAAAAAGTTCCGCGCGCGCGATTAGAGCAAGAGCTGGCCCGGTTGCCCGGCATTGCCGACTTGGTGCTGGCCATCGACGAGGGGGTGCAGGGCCTAGTGGCCTTGGTTTTACCGCAGCCGGGGGCTGCCATGGCTGAGCTCTGCCAGGCCCTGCGTCAGCGCAACCGCGATTGTGCGGTGCCCTGGTGGCGGGTGCGCCTCGTGGCTTGCCTCTGCGGCCGGGCCTCGGTGGATAATGGAATTTTCACCGCCAGTCACAAGCTGAGTCAGGCGGGGTGCACAGCCCATTGGCGTTCCTATCCTCATCATTGGCAGACCTGGGATCTGCGTGAGGGTGCCGAAGCGAAATGGATCCCAGGTAATGATCATGAATAAGGCTGGCTTGCCCGAACGTATCGGTCCCTACCGCGTTCTGCGCCTCCTCGGCCAGGGTGGCATGGGGGCGGTGTATGCTGCCGTTCCTGAGAATGGCGGTGATGAAGTGGCGCTAAAGGTGATGCGGCGGGCGCAAACCTTAGATGAAAAACGTTTTTTGGCTGAAGCACGGATGCTGCAGCGCATCGATCACCCGCAGGTGATTCGCTGCCTGGACGTGGGCAGCGCCGATGACGGCCTCTATATGGTTTTGGAATTAATGCCCGGCGGTGATGCGCGGGCGCTCATGGAACGGCATGGGGGGCGGCTCAAGGAAATGCAGGCCCTGCGTATTATGCAAGACGTAGCGCGTGGCCTTGAAGCCCTGGAAGAATCCGGTTTGGTGCATCGGGACATTAAGCCGGACAATATTTTTCTGCGTCAAGATGGTCGGGCGGTTTTGGCAGATTTTGGTGTGGTGCGCGCCTTGGAAACCACCCAGGCCCTGACCATGCCCGGGGTGCCAGTGGGCACCGTTGCTTATATGGCTCCAGAGCAGGCCGAGGCTCGGGGTGATATCGATACCCGAGCTGATATTTATGGCTGGGGTGCCACCCTCTATGCGATGCTGAGTGGGCGCCCGCCCTTTCTCGGCGAGAATCCGATGATGACCATGCTTATGGTGGTCAATCAGCCATTTCCGGACTTGCGCAAATTGCGACCGGATTGTTCATCCTCCACCATCCACTTGATTAATCGCGCCACCATGCGCGATCCAGCCGGCCGTTATCAGCATGCACGAGAATTACGGGAAGCCGTCGCTGGCGTGATTGAACACGTCAACCTTATGGCTGAGGATGGCAACATTGAAAGCACGCGCGAACGTCGATCTCGGCGTGGGCGTCAGGGGGAGAATGGCCAGGCCGATAAATCCCAGGCCGCGGCTATTGAGGGCAAAAATGCCGAAGAGGTGAAGGAGCAACAGCGCGGCGAACGCTTTCTCGATAATCTCGATCAAGCCGGACTCAATCGGGTCATGACGCGGGTGCGTATCGCCGAGGATGGTTTATGCGCTTGGATTAACCTTGCCCCGGAAACCAGCTTTCCTTCCGTGTTATTGCGTGCCGTCCTGCATCGCCGTGGGGTGATATACGGATTGCGCGAAGGAGCCATCCTGGATGCCAGCCGCAGTGGCCCGTCCCCCCGCCGGGTGGTGGTGGCTGCCGGTGATCGCCCCAGCCCTGGCTTTCCTGGTCGAGATATTTACGGCCAAGTGGTGCCGCCGCTCCCTGATGCCGCGATCGTGACGGTGAGCGAGGACGCCACCGAAGCATGGTTATTAACCCCGCCTGGTAAATTGCCCACACGCGAAGAGGTACAGCGCGCATTGGTTACCTCTGGCGTGCGCTTTGGTATCCTTCGTGACGCCTTGGCTTTGGCTTGGGAAGGGCCGCCACCTGCCGATGGTCGGCGCTTGGTGGCCAAGGCGAGTCCGCTGCGCGAAGCCATGCCGCCATGCTTTATACTTTCAGATCAGCACGATGCGGGCTTGGATAATCTGGCCCCGGTGCAACAGGGTGAGGTAATTGCCCGTTGGAATGAGGGCAGTGCTGGAAGCCCAGGTATGGATGTTTGCGGTAGGCCAATTCCGGTGGCGGTGGTGCAGTCCCATGAGGCAGATGTTTTAGCCGGTGAGGGTACGGACATTAGCCGAGATTCCCGCGGACGATTGCTGCTGCGGGCCAGTCGTCATGGCCATGTGCAGCGGCGTGTTGATGGGGTTATCCGGGTGGTGAACCTGGTCGAGGTCAACGGTGATCTTGAATTCAGCGAAGAGGGTTTATCGAGCGACGATGTCGTCGTCGTCCATGGATCGGTTCGCGCGGGGGCGCGCATTTCCTGCTCGAATGATGTGGTTATCGAGGGTGACCTTGAAGATGCCTCGGTGGATGCTGGGGGCTCGATTGAAGTCCAGGGAAATGTGCTGCCAGGTGGCGCGCCAGTGATCGGGGTTGATGCCATGGCGGTTCAGGGTTCGGTGCAACGGCGGGTGGTTGCCGGAAACCTGCGAGTTGCCGGAAAAGTTGAGCACTGCGAGTTGGTGGCTACCGGAGATATTACGGCCCAGCAGGTGATCGGCGGTTCGGTGACCGCCGGTGGCTCGGTGCGCGTCGCCTATGCCGGCGATGATTTAGGCACCACCACGGAACTATGGGCCGGACGTAATCTTCCCTACGACGATCAAGAACGCTTGGCCCGACTCGCCGAGCGGCGTTTGGCGGCGGAGCGCAACCGCTTGGTGGAAGAGTGCAAGATGCTGGCCGGCGAAGTCTTGGCCCAAGAGGGCCGTACGGCGCGCATGGTGGGCGCGGTGAATCATAAGGTACTACTGCGGCACCAGCAGATGCTTGAGCATATGGAAGAGCGCTGGCGCGAGGCTGAATCTCTGCGTGAAGATTCCCGGCGCCGGCTTGCCGATCAGCGGCAGATGCTGCGCGAGTTGGGCAATATAACCTGCAATCAAGACTGTTCGGTGGAGGTGAGCGTGCTGGCCAGGCCGGGAGTGGTGGCGCGCATTGCCGATGCCGATCCCCTGCGCCTGCGCCATAAGCGCCACCGTTTACGCTTGCGCCTTGATGATTGCTGATGAGGACACGAGCCGACTCCCATGCCAGATGATGACGATCCCCGACAACTCTCTCTCTACGCCAATCCCAGCCGCTATGACGCCATCGCCGAAAGCGTCAGTGATGATCTGCTTTGGTGGCAGCAGTGCTTGGGCACCGGGCCCCAGTCCATCCTTGAATTGGGCTGCGGCACCGGGCGCATAAGCTTGCTCTTGGCCGCCATGGGGCATCGGGTAATCGGTTTGGACTGCGTTGCTGCCATGCTGCAGCATGCCCGCAGTAAGCCTGGGGCGGCGGAGGTGCAGTGGATTGAGGGGGATATGCGTCGCCTCGATGCCGTGGATGAGCTGTCTCTGGGTGCCTTCGACGCGGTCATTATCGCCAATAATACCCTCGCTCATGTGCATACGGTAGCGCAACTACTGGATATATGCGAATATATCCAGCGTTTGCTGAAACCTGGGGGGTCGCTGTGGCTGGATTGCTTCGCCCCCAGCGAGGACCTCCTTCATCCCGGCAGCGAGGACTTGGTAACCTATATCGACCCCAGCGATGGAGCGATGGTGCAGGTAGTGGAAGAACATTCATGCGATTCCAGAGGCGAATTGATGCAGGTGCGCTGGTACCACTGCCGCGCCGATGAAACACGAGATCAAGCAAGGGCGCAGCCGGAAAGCATGGTTCTGCGCCTTTGGCAGCCCGGTGATATCCGTGCCGCCGCCCACGTCGCCGGTCTGCAGGAAGTGCAGGCCTGCGGTGACTACGATGCCTCGCCCTTGGACGAGGAGAGCCCATTGATGCTTTTCCGCTTCCGCCGTCCGGCGGATTAGGGCGAATCCTCATCCCCGGGCAGGGGGATCATAATCAATCCATCCTCGATAATCGTGCCCGGTGGCAGCTCTCCCATTCCTTCCTCGCCATCCCAGCCCAGGGGGACGCTTATGCTGCGCTGCAGGCGACTATCGCCGTAGGTGAGTACCACCCGCGGCGCTGCCTCGGCACTGGGATCAAGCTGCAGGCGGTGTTCGCTTTGCCAATGGTGGGATGGGCTTTCATCATCTTCGTGGAGCTGCCAGGGACCCTCGCCGGTCACCCCATCAAGGGGGGCTAGCTGGAGGGAGAGGGCGGAGGTCTCGGCCTGGCGCCGCAGCTCAACTTTCAGCAGACCAGAGACTCCGGGTTCCGTTTCCATCCAACTCCAGCGCAGCAGTAGGGGCGGGGTGGGCTTTCCCTTACTGGGTGGATAGGCCTCGCCCCGCCAATGGGGGTGCTCGGCATCGGGGGGATAGACCCGGTGACGACCGAGGGGGTCTTCTGCAGGGGGGGGCAGCTCAATAGATTCCGACATGCCAGTTGGCTCCTGAATGCGCGCAAGGATTTC
>REDX01000133.1 GCA_007695355.1 Planctomycetota bacterium | reverse complement strand
TTTCCTCGCCTTTGTCAATCCCAACTTTACGCCCTTGCATGTGGTGGCTGATGCCGAGCACATTAGCCATTACCAGGCGCAGGTGGAGGGTGAGCACACCTTGCTCTTGGATCAGGGGCAGCGCCTGAAGGGTGCCGGCGAGGAAAGTCTGCGCATTGATATCAGCGCTATTCCTGCAGAGCTGCGGGAGGAAGAGTTTGCTCCCATTTTCGCCGAGCAAGCACAGAGTGACGCCTTGGTGTTTATCGCCGCTGAGGGTGCGGGGTCGACCCTGCACCTGGGTCGCTATTGGGCAACCCTGGAACAGCATGCTGAGCGTGGGTGGCGGGTGCGTGAATGGTCCGATGGGCATTTCCTGGGGGCTTGGGATGGGGGCACCGATCAATTACTGCGGGTGGTGCGCTATATTCTCGACAATCCCGATCCACAAGTGCCCGCCCTCAGCGGTGCCGAGTGGTCGGGGAGCGCAACCGTGGGGCAGGTGGAAGGCAGTATCGCCGCCATGCAGATGCTCCACCTGGGGGATGACACTGCGGCGCAACTCTTTGTGGCCAGTGATGCCGGCGATCAATTACTGCTCTGGGATGCGGAGGTACAGGCCTTTGCCGCGCAAGAACCCGCTTTACCCAGCGCTTCGCAGCTGGCGGTGTGGGGGGCTTTTACTGATCATGAGCACCTCTCGCTGGTGAGCCAGGGCGATTCCCTGCGTCACATCTGGCTGCAGGATGGCAGCTGGCATGAAGAGGCCATTGCCATTGATGGACTTTCCGCGATCAGCGGTCTTGCTGTGGCCCCAGGACAGCGCTTGCTGATTGCCGGGGCGCATGGTGTGGCAGTGGCGCAGCGCAGCGATGGCCAGTGGACTGGCCAAGTCTTGCCCGCCGAACTGCCTGCGCAGCTTCTGGCAGGGCCAGTAGTGGTGGGCGAATTTACCAATGCGGGCCATGCCGAGTTGCTCTTGCTGCATGCCCATGGCGCCCTGGCTTTTGCCGCTGATGGCGACGGGGGCTGGGAAGCTGGCGAAGCGGTAACCGGTGCGCCAGCTCTTGGCGCCATTCGCAGTGCCCAGGCAGTGGATGTGGATAATAATGGACTTTTGGATATTATTGCCATTGGCGAAGACAGCGGCCTGAGTCTCTGGCATAATCAGGGGGAAATGCAGTGGCGCGAACGCCGCGCTGATGCGGGTGAGATTCGCTATATTCCCAATGCTTTGGTACGTGATGTTATTACCTGCGACTTTAATAACGATGGGCGGCCGGACCTGGTCTTACTCAACCCCGGCATGGGGCCCCATATTTTCTACAATCGTGGGTTTATGGTCTTTGGCTTTGCCGAAGATTTGGTTGGCGGCACCCTGCCACGAGAAATCTATCAAGGCCAGCAACGTGGGATTATGGCGGATATCACTGGGGATGGTGCCGAGGAGTTGGTAACCATTCTCGAAGATGGCGCTATTTTGCGCCTACAACGGGACACCGAGGGCTACATGACCATGGGCGCGCAACTGCGTCTTTCATCGACGGCGGCCAAGCGAGGGCCGATTATGCTGCGTGCTGGCGATGAGGATCGGCCGATTTATGCCGCGCATGTGCTGCATCCGGGCGAAAGTCTGTTTATCGGCCGCGCCGAACCGGGCCCCCTCTTCCTGCGCTGGCGCTTTCCTGGGGAGGGTGATGATTGGCAGGAAGACATGCTGATCGTTGAAGATGGTTCAACCCCGGTACTGATTACCCCCGAGGGCTTGCAGCAATGAGCCCCTTCGGGCCTGCGAGCTTACAGCTTATGGATCAGTTGGCTGTGGTGCCGGTGCTCATCGGCCCACTGCAAGTATTGATCGCTATTTTACCGGGACTCCTGGCCTCGTTAGCAGCGGCACTATTTGCCCTGTTCAAGCCGCGCACCTTTTGGTTACTGCTCAAGACTCTGTGGCGGGTCAAACTGCCGCTATTAGCTATAGTGGCAGTGGTGGGCGGTGGCATCTGGGGACTGCGCGCCATTTTGCCGGAAACGCAGACTGCGGTGGGCGCGGCAGAAGGGAGCGATGATACCTGGCCGGCTTTCCGTGGCGATCTCAATCGTCGTGGCTGGCAAGCAGGCTTTCCCGATCCCACCATGCCCAGCGAACGCTGGAGTTTTACCCAGGGCCATGATACCTTTTATGGCTCGCCAGCGGTGGTGGGCAACCGCCTCTATATCGCCTCCTCCATGGTCACCCTGTTTAATCCTACCGGACAGTCCGAGCTCTATTGTTTGGATACCGAAACCGGTGGCTTGGTATGGCGCAGCGGACCACCAGATTATCGCGCAACTTTTTCCTCCGTTGCCGTGGGTGAAGATGTGGTGGCGGTGGGTGAGGGCTTGCATCTCACCAAGGATAGTCGCCTGAGCGTTTTAGATCGGCATACGGGTGAACTGCGCTGGAGCTATCGCTCGAATAGTCATATGGAATCAAGCCCAGCCATCGGCGAGGGTGTGGTGGTGGTGGGCGCTGGTCAGGATGGATTTTATTGCTTTGAGCTTGAACCCGATGCCCAGGGCAATCCGGTTTTGCGTTGGCATGCACCGGGACCGGTTGACTATGCCGATGCCTCGGGTTCTCCGGCCATTTATAATGGCCGAGTCTATCTGCCTCTGGGCCGCTGGGGTGGCCGTGCCTTGGCCGCGCTTGATTTAGATAGCGGTGAAGAATTATGGCGTACCGAGGCTCCCTATCCGGTGTTTTCTGGCCCCACCGTTGCCCACGGCCAGGTTTTCATTGGCATGGGGAATGGTAATTTTATTCAAAGTGCCGAACAAGCCCTGCCTGGTGAATTGGACCGCCTGCGCGCCCAAGGTGCCAGCGAAGCAGATATTACTGCCGCCAAAGCCACCCTGCAACCCGGGGGAGCAGTGTGGAGTTTAGATCCCGAAACCGGTGCCGTGAATTGGCAGCAAGACCTTCCTCGCGCGGTGCTGGGGCAAGTGGCAGCGGGGGACAGCGACATCTTTGCGGTTTCCCGCGATGGGCACTTGTATCGCTTTGATCTGGATGGTCGGCCCACCGGATCATTCAATGCAGGGGCGCCCATTCTCGCCTCTCCGGCGGTAGCTCAATCGCATGTATACATCCTCAATGAACAGGGCCGCTTGGTCTGCCTGGATCAGGACAGCCTACGGGTGATCTGGGAAATGTCCTTGGGCAGCGGTTGGCCCTGGATTGGCTCGCCCACCGTGGCTCGGGGCACCGTCTTTGTTGGCACCATTGGTGGTGGGGTCATGGCCGTGGGACAGAGTGCTGAAGATGCCGCAGCCCCTCTCTGGCGCGGTCTCTTAGGTGGAGCCGGTGGTAGCGGCGGCATTGACGATGAAGACGTGGGCGAGCGGGGAAGCCTGCGCTGGCGCCATGAACCTGAGGGCGCTCGTTTCCACATGCGCGCTGCGGCCGCACACTTGGACGATCTGATTATCCTCCCCATTGCCGATGAGCAAAGTCCGGGGCTCTTGGCCCTACGCAGCGAGCGCCTGGATGACGGCGAACCGGAAACGGCATGGAGCTATACCACCAGCAACCCAGTATATCAGTCGCCCGCTCTGATGCAGGGGCTGGCATTGGTCGCCGATGGTCAGCCTGGTGATGCCAACCGCCACCTCCACGCCATCGACAGCACTTCGGGGCAGGATCTCTGGCGCTTGGAACTGGCCAGCGATGCCCCTGGATATCTGCAAGTGGAAGATTGGGGGGTATTGATTGCCGACCGCGCCCAGGGCTTGAGTCGCTTGGACATTGCCAATGGCCAAGCCCAGTGGCACAGCGCCATTGGCAGCCTCAGCGCCGCTCCAGCCGTGGCCGATGACCTCATCGCCGTAAGCCTAGCGCAACCCGCTGGGGTGGCAGTGATTGAGCGGCATGGGGGGATGCGTCTGTGGCAGATTGCCCTGGATCATGCACCACGCTCATCCCCTGTTTTGCGGGGACGCTTGCTGGTGATCGATGATGGGGAACAGCTCCTGGGCCTGCGCCTCAACGATGGGGCAGTACAGTGGCAAACGCCATTGGATGGCCCCATCAATGGCCCCATCCTGCGCCTGCGCAGCCGCTTGGCGGTGAGCACGGAAAACGGTAGCGTGTATATGCTCGACGCCGCCAGTGGTGAGATTGTTCGCCACTACGATGATGCCAATCCGCACCTGCCGCCCGTATTCAGCCGCAATCAACTGCTCTACCACGACCAAAATGGCAATTGGATGGCCACGAGTCTGCGCAGCGATGTCCGTGTACGCTGGTTGGCGGCGCGCTGGCTGGGTGACATTACTGCCCCCGCCATCCGTAGCCAGGGCGGCATCCTTTTCCCCACCGCCGAACGGGGACTGATCCGTGCTGGGAGACGGGAATGAATCAACACACAAGTCCCGCCAGCGGAAAGTGGGTAGTGGCCTTTGATCAGCCGCTATCGCCAGACATGGGTGATGCCCGGAGTCTCTTGGGTGGCAAAGGCGCGAGCTTGGCCGGCATGACTGCGGCTGGCTTTGCCGTACCGCCGGGCTTTACCATTACTACCGAGGCCTGTCGCCAGGTGATGCAGCATGGCCAGTGGCCCGAAGGCCTGGCTGCCGAAGTGGACGAACACGTGGCGCGACTGGAAGCCCAGTGCGGCCGGCGCTTTGGTGATCTCCATGACCCCCTCCTGGTATCGGTACGATCCGGCGCCGCCCAGTCCATGCCGGGGATGATGGACACCCTGCTCAATGTCGGCTTGCACCCGCAGTTAGTTACGGAAAACCCGCAACAATGGCCACATTTCTGGGAAGTGTATGCGGGCTTCCTGCGGGCCTTTCTGCGCAGTGCTGCCGACCTCGAACTACCCGAGGGCGACCATGCCGACCCTCGCACAAGCTGTGAGCGCATGCTGGCCCTGTGGCAGGAACAACAGCAGCAGCCCTTCCCCGAAACTCCACGGGCCATACTGCAGCACAGCATCGATGCGGTTTTCCGCTCCTGGCATAGTGATCGCGCCCGTACCTATCGCCGCCGCCACGGCTTGGACGATAGCGCTGGAACCGCAGTCAATATCCAGGTGATGTTTCCCTCGCAGGTTTCGGGCGTAGTCTTTACCCGCGATCCTAATGATCCCCATTCGGCCCATCTGGTCATTGAAGCGGCGCGCGGCTTGGGCGAGGCGGTGGTTTCCGGGGATGTCACCCCAGATCGGTATTGCATTGATCGCAGCGATCATCAGCAAGGCACCTACTACCCCGGCGAAAGCGGCCGCGAGGTGCGTGCCCTGGATTCGGCCAAGGAGCTGGAGCAGGGCGAACTGGTCCTGCCTCCTGAGCAGATTCGCGCCCTGGCCCAGCTATGTATGCGGGTGGAGGAGTGGTACGGCGCCGCCATGGATATCGAATGGGGTCTGCGCCATGGTGAGCTGGCCCTTCTCCAATGCCGCCCCATTCGTGGCATGGATGTCCTCCTGGATAGGGAAGCCGCGCGCCAAGAAGCCATCGCCCACTTACGTGCGCAATTGCCGCAAGGCGGCAAGCGCAGTCGCAAAGTATGGGTCACCCATAATCTTGGCGAAACACTGGCGTATCCCACGCCCATGAGCTGGGACATCGTCCGCGATTTTATGCGCGGCGATGGTGGCTTTGGCCTCCTCTATCAAGATCTGGGCTATTTACCCAGCGAGCAGGTGCGGAAGGAGGGGTTTCTTGAACTGATTTGCGGCCGTATTTATGCCGATCCCGATCGCCTGGCGCAATTATTCTGGGGCGGCATGCCGCTCACCTACGATTGTGAGGCCATTGTCGCCGATCCGGCTCAGCTAGAAGGCCCGCCCAAGGTATTAGACCCAGATCGCGCCGACGCCCATTTCCTGGCGCAATTACCGCGCACCCTCATGGGCATGTGGCGCACCGCGCGACACATGCGCCAGGAGGCTGCCACTGCTGAAAAAACTTTCGAGCAAGAGATCCTTCCGCCATGGCTAGAGTACTGCCGCACGGAAACCGCCACCGATCTCAGCCAGCTTAATCCGGCCGAACTCCTTGCCACCTTACATGAACGTATCCAGCACTGCTTACATCGCTTTGCCACGGCAAGTCTCAAACCTGGCTTTCACGGCGGCCTGGCTTTGGCGCAATTGCAGGGGATTTTTGCGCGCTTTTGTGAGAGCGAAGAAGCCACCATCCTTGCCCGCCGTCTCACCAGTGGCATGGCCGGCGATATTACCTGGGAACAGGACGAACTGCTGGCCCAGGTGGCCCATGGTGAGGCTTGTTTAGAGGATTTCTTAGCCCGCTTTGGGCACCGCGCGTCGGGTGAAATGGAGTTGGCCACGCCGCGCTGGCGAGAAGATCCCGAGGCCTTAGATGGCATGCTTACCGCCGCCAAACGCATTTCCCTGGATGATCTGCGCGCGCGCCATCAGGCTGCTGCGCAACAACGGCAGGCAGCCGAAGATGGCCTGGATGAGACCCTCTACCGCTGGGGTGCGCGCAGTCATGGCCCGCGCATTCGCCACTTGATCAGTCGTGCGCAAACCCTCCTGCCCTATCGCGAGAAGGGCAAATATTACCTGATGATGGGGTATGATCTCATTCGCCGTTGTTTGCTTGAACTGGCCCGTCGCTATGATATGGGGCCAGATATTTTCTATCTCACACCTGCAGAATTAACTGACTATCCGCAGCGCCGCGATGAGCTGCGCGAGTGCATTGAGGCTCGGCGTATCCGCAGCCAAGCCCACCAACGCTTGGATCTGGCACCAGTCATTGATTCCGAGCAGCTCGAGCAATTGGGCATTCCAGACGAAAGTGATAGCGGGGAAGAACGCGATGGCATTGCCATCTCCGCGGGGATCAGCACTGGTACGGTACGTATCGTTCATGATCCGCGCGATGCCCATGATCTTGGCGAAGGCTATATTTTGGTATGCCCCAGCACCGATCCCGGCTGGACCCCACTGTTTATTGGCGCCCACGGCCTGGTGGTAGAACGTGGCGGCACCCTGTCCCACGGCGCCATTGTTGCCCGCGACTTTGGCATTCCCGCGGTTACCCTCCCGCGCGCCACCAGCTGGCTTGCCGACGGTGAACGGATTCGCGTTGATGGCAACCGTGGCCGCGTCGTGCGCATCCAAGGAGGCGACGATGGAGACCTTTGAACGCCTCTACGATCTCTTGGTCGTGATCCTGGATTATCCCCTGGGCTGGATGCTCTACCTAGGCCGAGATCTTTCCATCTTTACCTTGGCTGCTGGCACCGCCTTGGTGATGCTCTTGCTGCGCCGTCGGGTAAGTAATCAAGCTGCCCTGGCCATGGCCAGCGAAGACCGCGCCACCCTCAAACAACGCCAGCGCGCTGCCAAAAAGGCTGGTCAGCGAGACCTAGCCAGGCGCTTGGGCAGTGAGCGCGCGCGCTTGGCTTTGTCGATGCTCCGCCATGAAGGCAAGCCACTCTTGGCCGCCCTTATCCCCATTATTCTCTTGGCCTCCTGGGCCTATGCCCGTCTCGGCCACATCCCCCCCACCAGCGATAGCGTGGTGAGCGTGCATGTGGACTTGGCTCCTGGTATGAGCGATACCCCCGTATACCTCCTCCCCGCCGATGGGGTGGAGGCGGTCAATGGCTGGATCCAATTTCCCGAACCAGCCGAAGCCGCCTTTGGCGGGGAAGCCGTGGCGCGGGCAGTGTGGGATCTGCGCTTTGCTGCAAGCGAAGAACCCTATCGGTTGACCCTGCATGCGGGCGATGCCCAGCAATATATCGACATGATTGTCGATCAACGCATCTACGCCAATCCCGAACGCTATCTCTACCAAGCAACCATCCGCGGTCTCTTTACCCAGCTTGAAGAACGGCGTTTCTTGGGCTTGGTGCCCGGAATTCCCGGCATGGCCATCCCACCGTGGCTGTTGGCCTATCTGCTCTTGGCCATTCCTTGCTATCTCATCTTTAAAAAGCTTCTGCGCATTCATTAATGAGCCAGCCAGGAACCTCCTATGTTTGATACTCTGATCACCGCCCAGAAACCCTTGCTGCGGGTATGGGCCATTGCCGACCTGCAGCAGGGCATGCCCAGCATGATTGAAGAGTGCCTGCGTTATGGGGTGGAAGACATTGCCGCCCTGGATTTGGGCCTGGATGCCATCTGGTACCTGGGCGATGCCACTGAGGGTAAGCGCAGTGCGGTTGTGAATGAAAGCGTCGCCATCCAGCAGCAATTACTGGGGTCCCTGCAGGTGCCTGTGCGCTTTATTATGGGCAATCACGATCTGGACTGCGCCCGGAATCAAAGCCCGGGTGAAGCGCCGATCCTGCCCATGTGGCAGGCCGTAGCACAAGATCCACAATGGCGCACCACCGACACGCCCCAGGACTTTTTCTTCCTCGAAGAGCACGGCCCCTGGCTAGTGGTTTTTTTGTCCGATCACATTGCCGCCGACTGCAGTTGGTTGGTGAGTTGGAATGATATTCTTGGACAGCATCCAGAACGCTATCCCCACCACCACAGCGCCTGGCAGGCCTTACGCACCCGCATTGCAGCCTGGGATGGCCCGGTAATACTGGCGGGACACTACGCCTTTCCTGGGGGAACCCGTGGCGGCAACCTGGACAGTCTGCACGCCCGACTCATGCCCTTTAGCCCCAATGTGGGATTAGTCCTGCACGGCCATGCCCACCTGGGTGATTTTGCCTACGGCCATGAACAGTGCTATCGGCGCATGAGTTACGTGGATTACCACGACCTTGCTCAGGTCAATGTCTCCTCACTGGACCGTACCCGCGGATCGCAAAGTCGCTCGGCAATTATCGACCTCCATGCCGACCACAGCATCAGCATCTGGTTCCGCGACCACGAGGACCGCTGCTGGACAGACGCCCTGCAGCGTAATTGTGCCGCACCGCGTACCCTCAGCCC
>REDX01000264.1 GCA_007695355.1 Planctomycetota bacterium | reverse complement strand
TTGGCGCAGGAAGGGCATGCAGCCGCCCAACTGGGTATTGTCCAGGGCGCACAGGTGGGGATGGATTATACTGAGGGTGTCTTTTTTGAGCCAGGGTTTGCGCTGTGGCGGCGTGAAGCGACGGCAGACAGTCAATCTGAGCAGGTCCACGCTGGCGTGTTGGCCCCAGGGATGTGAAGCCCAAGGCAAGAGCTCTGCTTCATCGCGCTTGGCCAAGGCCGTGATGAGCTGGCCCACTTGGGGGTCGCTGGGCGGAGAATGGGGGATATCGCGATCGCAGGCAAGCAGTAAAAGATGCGGGTCTTGTGGGGCCAAGCGCAACAGTTCAATAATTTCGCGGGCAATTTGTTTGTGGGCGCGGCGATCCCGATACGCGGCAAAGAGGTACAGGGGCAGCAGATCCCCGATCCGTTGTGGCTGATTGCGCAATACGGCCACGCAGCACTTGCGCAGTTCGGGAATATTGCCCCGATGCTGGAGAATGGAGAGTTTAAGGTCCAGCCACAGGGCCTGCTCGCCATAGGCTTGATCCAAGGTTGCGCAGTCTTCTTTCCAGGTGGCCGCATCCATCTGTTCGCCATACAGGCGTGCATCGGTATGTTCTAGGCGCACATTCAGTAATAGCATACAGGGTGGGGTGTTATTGCGCATTTTTTTGGGTACCTGAGTTGCGAATTCAGCAAGCCAGAAACTCAAGATATTTGGCGGTAGATCGTTGGCAGCTGCCTCCACTATCCTGCTGGCAAGTTGAGGATCCTGCAGGTAGAGTTGCCACCAGTGCTTGCAAGCCTGGGTCAGTGCCTGTGGGGTAGTGCTAGCGAGGCACAGCAGGCGCTTGCTGACATCGGCAAGCAAGGATGGGTTGAGTTTGGCTGCTTGTTCCCAGTTTTGATTGACCTGCTGCGTTGAGTCGAGCTGAGTAAAATGTCCATCATCATTACAGCCCTGGGCCCAGTAGCGGTCGCCGAGGCGCAGGGCAAGCCAGCCTCGGCCCTGATGGTCCTCTTTGGGCCAGGAGTTCAGGGCTTGGCGCAGTTCATCACTGCTGCCGCTGATCAGGAGTTCGCGCAAGGGGGGAGTATCCCCGCGCCCGTTGTGCCGCTGTAGGTTTTTGCGCAGTTTGGCGGTGGCAGGAAAAACGCTGCCCGGAAGTGCCTGTAACTCATCGAGTATGGTGAGCGCGGTGAGTGGCGTATCACCTCGGACAGCGCACAGGGCCAGCCCCAATTGCGCGCGCCGTGCATCAACCGATACAGCCGCCTGGAAGGCCTGTTCGGCGCGCTGTAGATCACCGGCCACTAAGGCGGCAAAGCCCAGGCCTAATTCCGCTGGGCCAGGTAGACGGCGCAGGGCCTTACGCAGGGCCGCGGCGTCTGTTGCTGCGGCAACTGCTGCTCGCGGGGCATCGGGATGGTCGCTCTGGGCCAGGGCATTAAGGGCCTGTGGACCCTGCATCCGGGCCAGGGCCAACTGCTGCTCAGGCCCAGCGAGAGCGACAAAGTCTTTGACCTTGGCCTGGCGCTGCGCTTTGCGCAAATCCAAATCATTTACCCGAGAGAGGAGAGCGGCCCGCTGGGGATCTTGCTTAGGCAGGGCGGCAATGGCCTTGCGCGCCTGGGGCACTTTGCCCTGGGCCAGGAGTTCTGTGATGGAAGGGATGGTCTGCGCCACGGCACTAATTGTGGATTACCGAACCCTGATGCAAGCTTTGGCATTTGGCCGGTTTTCCAGATTTACCTAGCGGCCTTCAGTCTGGCTGGGCTGCGCAGCAGCAGGGGACCATAGCGCTAGGCCCCAAGGCCGCAGGTGTCGAGAATTATGGCACTCTGGTGCTGCCATCGCCCCAGGTCTTGGCATCTAGGGGTTCATTGACGACCTGCTAACCGTAGGCGATGCGCCGCTCTTGGGCATGAGCATAGTTGCTCTCCTTCTAGCCCTTGTCTGTGTCGGTATTGGCTCATAACGATAGTTATGTCGACATTCAGCAGGGAGGTTTAGGATGGGGTATGACACCGAGGCCATATCAATGTCGGACAAGGGCTTTGGCCCCGGGACGAATCGGGAAAATCTGCAGCGATTTGCCGATGCCGGCTTTACCCACCTGCATTTTGACCGTTATCGTTCTACCGCAGAGCGCATGAGTGAAGAGATTATCGCCCAGTGGGAGGAAGACCTCGCAGCCACCGGCATGCAGGTTTTGGACTCTCACGGTTGCCACGGTGGAGGCATTGAATTGTGGGCTGAAGACGATGCAGACCGCTTTGCCGCCATCGATCATTTCATCCATCGTTTGGAGGTGACCAAGCGCCTTGGTGGAGATGCGGTGGTCTACCATGTGCCGACCCGTGTCGAGATTCATCCGGTAATCATCGATCGTTTACTGGATTCTCTTGCGCATCTCGAGCCAGAGGCGCGGGGCCGCGGCATGAAAATCGCTTTGGAGAACCATTATTTGCCGGAAGTTGACTTAGCGGTATTCCCGGCGGCCTTTGAGCGTTTTGATGCTGACTACCTGGGCTTTACCCTCGACCCCGGCCACGGCCTCATTTCGGGCACTCTGCCCTGGCTCTTAGAGCATTGCTGCCAGCGCCTCACCATTCTGCATCTCAATGAAAACGACACCACTAAGGATCATCACTGGGTGCCCTTCACCGAAGGTGGCGTCGCCGATTGGGATCCCATTGTCAGGGCCATTGCCGCCAGTCCCTATGCCAAACCGCTGCAACTGGAGGTGCACTATAAGCCCGAGGTTTACGGCGACATCGACAACTTTGTCAGCGCCGCCGAATCCGCGGTCCGTAGTCTCACCCAGCGCGTTGTTAAGCAACGCGAGGCCTTACAGGTTTCAACCCGCTGAACCGGGATAGCCCCCAGATCCTTGGCTGGCGGCCCCGTCGGCGCCATGCCATAGAGTGTGCAAAATGCTGAATGTGGCCCGTGCGGTGTCCCGAGCCTGCCTGAATGCAAAAATAAACCCCTGCAAATGCAGGGGTTATTTGGCGCACCCGTGTGGATTCGAACCACAGACCTTTGGCTTCGGAGGCCAACGCTCTATCCAGCTGAGCTACGGGTGCTGCTTTGCTTGAGCGGCAGAGGATGTCAAAGACGGGGGCGGTGGCAAGGGCTGAAATGGGGCCATCGCCAGGGCGGCTCAAAGCTCACCTTGGATGAGGAATTCCCGCTTCGCGGTGGATGCTTTTAGTGCAAAAAGCGCCCTATTCAGGGCATTTTTGCTGGCCGATCAGGAGATCGGCGATCCCGGGGCAAGCTTTGAGCCGCCCTAGGGCCATCGCTAGGGCGGCTCAAGGCTTGCCTGGGAAAAGGAGTGCCTGCTGGGCGGGCAAAGTATCGGTGCCGAAAAGCCCTCTTTTAGCGGTCGACGCGGGCGCCACCGCCGCCAACGAGCTTCTCCACTTCGCCCAAGGAGGCCATGGTGGTGTCGCCGGGGGTGGTCATGGCTAAGGCGCCGTGGGCGGCGCCGTATTCCACGGCGCGCTGGGCGCCCTGGCCGCTTAAGAAACCGTAGATGAGGCCGGAGGCAAAGGAGTCGCCACCGCCGACGCGGTCAAAAATCTGCAGCTCCCGGTTTTGCGCCTGATAGAAGGCACCTTCGTGCCAAACCACCGCCGACCAGCCATTGAAGCTGGCGCTGTGGACTTCGCGCAGGGTGGTGGCAACCGCTTGGAAATTGGGGTAATCGGCCACCACCCGGCCAATCATGGCCTTAAAGGCGCTGGGATCGAGCTGGCTGAGATTGTGGTCAACCCCTTCCACCTCGTAGCCGAGGCAGGCGGTGAAGTCCTCTTCGTTGCCGATCATAACATCGACGTACTTAGCGATTTCGCGGTTGACCGCCTGGGCGCGGGCTTGGCCACCGTGCTCTTTCCACAGGGAGGGGCGGTAGTTGAGGTCGTAGGAGGTTATGGTTCCATGCCGCTTAGCGCAGGCCAGGGCTTCAATGGCGACCTCTGGGGTGCTGGCGGAGAGGGCGGCAAAGATGCCGCCGCAGTGGAACCAGCGGGCGCCTTCTTGACCAAAGATCCGCTCCCAATCGATATCCCCGGGCTTGAGTTGGCTCACCGCGGTATGGCCACGGTCCGAGCAGCCGACGGCGCCGCGCACGCCGAAACCGGCTTCGGTAAAGTTGAGGCCATTGCGGGCGGCATGGCCGATGCCATCGAAGGGTAGCCAGCGCACGTGGCGCATATCGACGCCGCCTTGGAGGATGAGGTCTTCCAAGAGGCGGCCCACCGGATTGTCGACAATGGCGGTGACAATGGCGGTGCGCTGACCAAAGCAGCGGCGCAGGCCACGGGCGACATTGTACTCCCCGCCGCCTTCCCAAGCGGTGAATTGGCGGCTGCTATGGATGCGCCCAAAGCCCGGATCGAGGCGGATCATAACTTCGCCCAGGCTCACCTGGTCCCACTGGCATTGATCGCGGTCTTTGAGGCTGATGGCCATAACTGGGCTCTCCATGGGGCTGGCAAAAGGGGCGTTGGACGCTGGAAGGGGAACCTTAGCGCCCGGCGTTCAGCTGCCAAGTCGGGGCTGGGCCAGCTGCTACGCAGCGATGATTGTTTGCGCATTCACCCCTGTCATGCTAGGAAAAACAGGGAGTACGGATGCCCTGCCATTCCCATACCTGTCCTTGCTGACGGAGTGTCTGCGGCATGTCCCCATCGCCCCCTTTAACCTCGCTGGAATGTGACCACCTGTGTGCTTGGGCCGAAAGCCCCGCCGCCCTTTCTGTGGCTCTTGGCGAGACTGAGTTGCCAACTGCCATCCGGGCCCTGATCTGGCGCCTTGCCGACGCCGCCGATGAAGCGGGGCCCGAGGGCAGCGCCGCCATCCGCCAACTCTTTGCCGATCTGGTGGAGGGCTGGAATGACCGCCTCGATGCGGTGGGGCGCCAGGCCTACGCCGCCGTTTTCCCGGCGGTGGTGTGGCGGGTGGCGATGGGGGATACGGCGCTCAAGGCCCGCTTACACGCCTTTGGCTTGGATGGTGAACAGGCCTTCTATGCCGCCTACGCCGCCCGCCGCCGGCGCAGCCAGGATGCGGCGCCGATTATTCCCGACATTGTCGAACGCATTGCGGTGCTCTCTCGGGTGACCATCGGCGCCGATGTGCTGCTCACCAGCCTGCTCTGCCAGCGCCTGCACCAGGCCTTTCCGGGGGCTGAGATTGTGGTCCTCGGCGATGCCAAGCTCAGCGGTTTACTGGGCGGCCTGCCGCAGCTTCGGGTGCAGCCCCTCGCCTATACCCGCCGCGGCACTTTGGGTCAGCGCTTGGCCTCCTGGCTTACCCTCGGTGATGCCCTCGACGAGATTGATCCCAGTCTGGTGTGCAGCCCCGATTCCCGCCTTGATCAATTGGCGGTACTGCCCCTGGTCGAGGAGGCTTGGTCTTACCTTCACTGGGAAAACATTATCGATCCTGCCGCCCCGCAGTCCTTGGCCCGGGCCCTCGATGGCTGGGCGGTTCAGTCCTTGGCCCTCGGTGAGGAGGCAGGATCCTGTGTCCCTCAGGTGGCATTGGCTGGCCCCTACGTCGCACAGGCCGCCGCCTGGCGCGCTGCCTTCGCTGCCGATGGCGTGCCGACGATTGCCATAAAATTAGACCACGGCGGTAATCCGGCTAAGGCCCTGCCGCGTCGGCTGGAGGTGGATCTTTTGCGCACCGCCGCCGCTGCTGGCTGGCGTATCCTGCTTGATGCAGGATTTGGCGAAGAGGAATTAGCATCATCGCAGGAATTGCTGGCCGCCGCGGGATTATCCGCCTGTGAGGTTGATGAAGGGCAGCCCGCCGCCGCTGCGGTGCTGCGCTTCCATGGTTCTATCGCCGGCTGGGCGGCCGCCTTAAGTGCCTGCCAAGCAGCGGTGGCCTATGATTCGGTAGGCCATCATTTGGCTGGCGCCCTGGGCATTCCCCTGCTTTCATTATTCACCGGGCACCGCCACCCGGCCTTCCCGGTGGCCTGGGCTCCCCAGGGCAGCGCTTTCATTGAGCAGGTGGTTATCCCTAGCGGTGCGGGGGATCAGCAGATTTGGCAGGAGGCGGTATTGGCCGCCCTGGGGAAGCTCTTGTCCAGGCAGTAATTATTCGACGGTAACGGATTTGGCGAGATTGCGCGGCTGGTCGACATCGCAATTACGACCGCGAGCGACGTGGTAAGCATAGCGCTGCAGGGGCAGAATGGAGAGCAGCGGCTGCAGTAGTTCGTCTTCGCTGCGCAGGACGGGAAAGCAGATATCGGCAATCCCAGCAAGGGTATCGTCGTCAGCATCGCCGACGGCGATAATGCGGCCCTGGCGGGCGCGCACCTCCTCAATATTGGAAATCATTTTTTCATACATCGCATCCCGTGGGCAAATACAGACCACCGGCAGGGAGGGAGTAACCAGGGCGATGGGGCCGTGTTTGAATTCTCCGCCGGCATAGCCCATGGCGTGGACATAGGAGATTTCTTTGAGCTTTAGGGCGCCTTCCAGGGCGGTGGGGAATTCCCCGCCGCGGCCGAGAAAGACGGTGGCATTGGCCGGGGTAAAGAGTTCGGCGGCGGCAAGCACCCGATCCTCGGCCAGGGCCAGGCTGTGTGCTACTAATTCCGGGATTGGCCGCATGCCATCGAGGTGCCGGCGCATCTGCTCGCCGTCGATGCGGCCTTTGACCCGGGCCAGGTGCAGGGCGAAGGCATAGAGGGCGAAGACCTGGGCGGTATAGGCCTTAGTAGAGGCAACGCCGATTTCCGGGCCGGCGAGCAAGGGCATGACCCCGTCTGACTCGCGGGCAATGGTGGAGTCCATGACATTGACTAGGCTCACCACCGGGATGAATTTACTCTTGGCCAGGCGCAGGCTGGCCAGGGTGTCGGCGGTCTCACCGCTTTGAGATATCGCCACCACCAGGGTGCCACCGGAAGCCACCGGATTGCGGTAGCGGTATTCCGAGGAAATGTCGACCTCGACATGGATGCGGGCCAGGGATTCAAGGAAACGCTTGCCCAGCAGGGCAGCGTGCCAACTGGTGCCAGCAGCGAGGAAAACGACATGGTTGATTCCGCGCAGGTCGATGCCGAGATCGGGGTCGGTCAATGTATCGCCGCGCAGCCGACTCTCGAGAATGCGCTGCAGCACCTCTGGCTGCTCGGCGATCTCTTTGGCCATAAAACTATCGTAGTCACCCTTGCTGACCGATTCGACATTCATCTCAATGGTCTTGAAAGCCGGTTCGATGACGGCCCCGGAAAAACTACAAATTCGCACCTGACCGCGGGTGAGCACCGCCAGTTGGCCATCCTCTAACTGCAGATATTCATGGGCGTGGGGCAGTAGGGCGGGGATGTCCGAGGCTAAAAGCATCTGCCCTTCGCCACGGCCAACCAACAGGGGCGAGCCCTGGCGGGCAACGAAAATGTGATCGGGATGATCTTCAAACACGGCGGCGAAGGCAAAGCTACCCTGCAATTCGCTGATAATCGCCTGGATCGCGGCGAGGGGATCGCCGGTGTAGACTTGGGCGAGGAGATTGGGGATGACCTCGGTATCGGTTTGACTTTGGAAGATGGCGCCGGCGGCCTGGAGACGACTGCGCAGGACTTCGTGATTTTCAATAATCCCATTGTGGACCACGGCAATGTTGCCACGGGCGCAGGTATGGGGATGGGCATTTATGGTGGTGGGCGCGCCATGGGTGGCCCAGCGGGTATGGGCAATGCCGCAGTGCCCCAGTACCGGACGCATGCTCAGCTGTTCTTCAAGCTGCCGCAGCCGCCCCTCGCTTTTGCGAATGAGGATTTCGTGGCTATCGAGAATGGCCATGCCGGCGGAATCATAGCCGCGGTATTTCAAGCGTTCGAGGGCGACGAGCAGCACCGATTCAGCTTGCATGGGTCCGATATAGCCGGCAATTCCGCACATGGGCAGGATCCTTGAAAACAGTGGTGGGCGGCGCTGTGTTGCCGCAGCCCACGCAAAGGTCCTAAGCTAGGCCATTTTGGCGGCTGTCTACCGGGCTGCCGTTAGCAGGGCCCAGGCGCGATGGCGCCGGGGGCCGGGGTAACTTGCCGACTCAATCAGGCTGCGCAGCCAAGCGCCGCGCCAGCGCGGATGATGCTGGTTTAGGCCCAGCCAGCGCCAGGGCTGGCTCCAACCACCGGCGAGGGCGAGCCGGGCGGCCTCATCTGCGCTATCGGCCAAAGCCACCGATTCCCAGTCCAGGATGACCCGCCCGCGGAAATTGCCGCGGTGGAGATCGCCGTGAATATGCACGGTTTTGGCCGCCGGCCAGCTGGTTTGCAACTCATTGGCGATGGTTCGCTCTTGGGCTGGGGCGAGGGCCTTCAGGCGCTGGAGATACCACTGGAGGGCGGCATCGGCCTGAGGCCAACGGGGGAGTAGGTCGGCGCGCAGGGGGCCCCAGCCCGCGGCGGCGGGGCGTTGGTGCAGGGGGATCAGGGCCTGCAGGTAAGTACTCGGTGATCGCGGTCGCCGATCGGCGGGGACCGGTGCCAGCATCAGGGCATGGAAGTGCTCATTGCCCAATTCGGCGAGCAGGCGCGGAACCGGCAGGCCCTGACCGGCGGCCCAGCGCAGCCAGTGCGCTTCCTTAATCAAGCGTCGGCAGAAGGCGCGCTGGCGCACCTTGACCACCGCCAAACGGCCGCGCCAACGGACCAGCCAGACCTGCTGTTGTCCGCCAGCCAAAGGACAGAGGGCCTGAAAACCTTCCTGGCGCAGGGCGGCTTGCATCTCTGGGGCCAAGGCTGCCGGGGGAACGGTCATGGGACCATGCTCATCTCCTGGGGAGGGTTACAAGCCCGCAGGCCTTGAAGCGGCCTGGCGGCAGTGTGCCAGGGCCACTCAAAGCTCTAGGCAAGCATATAGGTATCAGTTGGTTATTATTA